>NZ_NRRU01000091.1 GCF_016583785.1 Rubrivivax gelatinosus
TTCGTGGCGCGCCGCCAGCAGCCGGGCCTGCTCGCCGCGGCCGCTGGCCTCGCCGACGGCCGCCAGCCAGCGCGACGTCGCCTCGCGGCCGATCGGCGGTGGCGTCGCCACCGAGGGCACGCCGTAGCCCTCGGCCAGCAGCGCGGCGGCATAAGCGCCGTCGTCGCCGTCGAGCGCGACCGACAGCCGCGCCGTCGCCAGCCGCTCCAGTTCGGCCAGCGCCAGCGCGTGCGGGAAACCGACCGAAGCCAGGCCCAGTTCGCCCAGCAGCCCGCCGGCGGCGACCAGATCGACGGCCGCGGTGGCGCCGCCCAGCAGCAGCGCATGGTTGCCACGTTCCCGCGGCCGCGGCGGCAGCAGCTGGCGCAGCAGCGCGTGCAGCGCGACGTCGCGCCCGGTGCCCGAGAGCTTGGAGCGGAAACCGTCGCAGCCGACCGCGAACACCGGAATGCCGAGTTCGTCGCGCAGCTCGGCGACGGTGCTTTCGATGTCGTCGTTGTTGATCGCGACCACCGGCGTCGCCACGACCGCGATCGCCTGCGGCGCGTGCGCCGCGTGCAGCGCCCGCACGCTACGCGCCAGCCGCGCCTCGCCGCCGAGGATGGAGTCGCGCTGGTCCAGCCCGCTCGACGCCCAGGCGGCGCGTGCGCCGCGCAGCGCGGTGGCGCAGCCGGCGGGGCCGTGCACGACGATGCCCAGCCCCGAGACGCCGGCCAGCAGCGCCAGCGCCGCCTGCAGGTCGCTCGCGTGGTCGTGGCTGAAGCTGCGCAGGCGCTGCGCCGGCGCGCCGGCAACGCTCTCGCGCGCCAGCGCCGCCAGCGTGCCGTGGAAGGCGCCGATCGCGCCCAGGCGCTTCTCGCGCACCGGGGCGACGCGGGCGCGCAACCAGTCGTCCACCGCGGCGCCGCTCAAGCCGCCGCCACGGCGGGTTCGGCCGCGCCGTCGCGCAGCAGCAGGTCGCCCCAGTCGCGTGCCCACTGGCGCAGCTCGGCCGGCGCCATCGGCTTGGGGATCACGGAGCTGCGGTCCTCGACGATGCTGCGTGCCAGCGCCCGGTAGACCTCGGCCTGCGGCGAGGCCGGCGCGGCCTCGATGACGGTCTTGCCGCAGAGTTCGGCCTGCGCCACAGCGGTCGAGCGTGGCACGTGGTCGACGATGCGGGTGCCGGTGCGCGCCGCGAAGTCGTCGATCAGCGGGCGCGAGAAACCGGGCAGGATGCTGTTGGCGATGACGCCGCCCAGGCGCGCGCCGCCCGACGGCGCGTACTTGTTGATCGCGCGGAACAGGTTGTTGGCCGCGTACACCGCCATGAAGTCGGCCGACGAGACGACGTAGACCCGTTCGGTCAGGCCTTCGCGGATCGGCACCGCGAAGCCGCCGCAGACGACGTCGCCGAGCACGTCGTAGAGCACGACGTCGGGCTTGAACTCGTCGAACAGGTGCAGCTCGTGCAGCAGCGCGATCGCGGCGTTGATGCCGCGGCCGGCGCAGCCGACGCCGGGCACCGGGCCGCCAGCCTCGACGCAGACGACGCCGCGGTAGCCGATGGCCGAGATGTTCTCCAGGCGCACGTTGGCGCCGTCGCGGGTGCGGTCGAGCACGGTCTCGAGCCAGGCGCCGCCGCGCAGCGTATTGGTCGAGTCGCTCTTCGGGTCGCAGCCGATCTGGACCACGCGGTAGCCGGCTTCGGCCAGTGCCGCCGCGATGTTGGACGTGGTCGTCGACTTGCCGATGCCGCCTTTGCCGTAGATCGCCAGGTGCTGGGTACGCGTGCTCATTCAGGCTGCTCCACGCGGCACCGGGAGGGGCCACGACAGCCGCATCGTCGCCAGCGCGCCGCGCCCGGACAACGAAGCAAACGGCATGAGCATTCAGCGTGCGCGAATGCACGCCCCGCCCGGCGGCAGGAGCCGGCTACACGGCCCAGCGCAGCGGCGCGCTCGGCGACGGCACCGGCGCCGTCGCTGCCGGCCCGCCGAGCACACGCCGCAGCACCCGCTCTTCCAGCGCGGCGAAGGCGGCGTCGCCGCGCGAACGCGGCCGCGGCAGCCGGATCGGCTCGTCGAGCGCGACGCGCCCGTCCTCGATCAGGATCACGCGGTCGGCCATCGCCACCGCTTCGGAGACGTCGTGCGTCACCAGCAGTGCGCTGAAGCCGTGTTCGCGCCAGACCTGCTCGATCAACTGCTGCATCTCGATGCGCGTGAGCGCATCCAGCGCCCCCAGCGGTTCGTCCAGCAGCAGCAGCCGCGGCCGGTGCACCAGCGCACGTGCCAGCGCCACGCGCTGGCGCTGGCCGCCCGACAGCACCGCCGGCCAGTCGCCGCCGCGTTCGGCCAGGCCGACCTGGGCCAGCGCGCGGCGCGCGCGCTCCTGCGCGTCCGGGCCTTCGAGGCCGAGCGCGATGTTGTCGATGACACGTTTCCAGGGCAGCAGGCGCGCGTCCTGGAACATGATGCGCAGGTCGGCGCGGCGGCTGCGCAAAGTCGAGCCGTCCAGCGCCAGCTCGCCGGCCGTCGCCGTGTCCAGCCCGGCGACCAGGCGCAGCAGCGTGCTCTTGCCGCAGCCGCTGCGGCCGACGATGGCGACGAACTCGCCCGGCTCCAGCACCAGGTCGATGCCGTCGAGCACGACACGCTCGCCGAAGGCCTTGCCCAGGCCGCGCGCCTGCACCGCCAGGCCGGCCGCGCCGCCGGGCCAGGGCGGTGCGTCCAGCTGCTCGCGAAACTGGCGCAGCGCCGGCGACAGGCCGGCGTAATGCAGGCTGCGGGCTTCGAGTTCGCTCATCAGCATCGTCATTCCTTTTTTCAGGCCGCGGCCGGGACCTGGTAGCCGGGGTGCCAGCGCAGCCACCACTGCTCCAGCGCCTTGGCCAGCACGTCGGCCAGCTTGCCCAGCAGCGCGTACAGCAGGATGCCGACCAGCACGACGTCGGTCTGCAGGAACTCGCGTGCGTTCATCGTCAGGTAGCCGATGCCGGCCTGGGCCGAGATCGTTTCGGCGACGATCAGCAGCACCCACATCAGCCCGAGCGAAAAACGCAGGCCGACGAGGATGGACGGCAGCGCGCCCGGCAGGATCACGTGGCGGTACAGCGCCCAGCCCGACAGGCCGTAGCTGCGCGCCATCTCGATCAGCCCCTTGTCCACCGAGCGGATGCCGTGGAAGGTGTTGAGGTAGATCGGGAAGAACACGCCGACGGCGACGAGGAAGAGCTTGGCCGTCTCGTCGATGCCGAACCACAGGATGACGAGCGGGATCAGCGCCAGCGCCGGGATGTTGCGCAGCATCTGGAAGCTGGTGTCCAGCAGCGTCTCGAAGAAGCGGAAGCTGCCGGTCAGCAGGCCCAGCACCAGCCCGAGCCCGCCGCCGATCGCCAGCCCGGCGAGCGCGCGCCCGCTGCTGATCGCGACGTGGTGCAGCAGCTCGCCCGAGCGCAGCAGCGTGGCCAGCGCCGTGACCACCGCCCAGGGTTCGGGCAGCACGCGGCTGGACAGCCAGCCGGCGCGCGAGGCGATCTCCCAGCCCAGCAGCAGCAGCACCGGCAGCAGCCAGGGCAGCGCGCGCTGCAGCAGGCCGGCGCGCCAGCCCGGTTTCGGCCCGGCGCTCATCGCTGCGCCGCCCGCGGGGCGTAGCTGTTGGCGACGATCTCGCCGAAAGGCCCGGTCACCGCGGGTGCGGCCAGGCCTTCGCGCGTGGCCAGCGGCAGCAGCGGGAACACCAGCTCGGCGAAGCGGTGCGCTTCTTCCAGGTGCGGGTAGCCGGACAGCACGAAGGTGTCGAGCCCGAGCGCGGCGTACTCCTGGATGCGTTCGGCCACCTGCTGCGGGTTGCCGACGAGCGCGGTGCCGGCGCCGCCCCGCACCAGGCCGACGCCGGCCCAGAGGTTGGGCGCGATCTCCAGCCCGTCGCGGATGTCGGCGCGGTTGAAGCGGCCGCGGTGCAGCTCGGCCATGCGGCGCTGGCCGACCGAGTCCATCTGCGCGTACCTGGCCTGCGCCGCGGCGATGGTCTCGTCGTCGAGTTCGGACACCAGTTCGGCGGCGGCACGCCAGGCTTCGTCCTCGGTCTCGCGCACGATGACGTGCAGCCGGATGCCAAACCCGAGGCTGCGGCCGTGGCGCGCGGCGCGCTGGCGCACGTCGGCCACCTTGGCGGCCACGGCCGCCGGCGGCTCGCCCCAGGTGAGGTAGGTGTCGACCTGCTCGGCGGCGAGCGCATGCGCCGCGTCCGACGAGCCGCCGAAGAACACCGGCGGGTACGGCCGCTGCAGCGGCGGGTACAGCAGCCGCGCACCCTTGACGCGCAGATGCCGGCCTTCGTAGTAGAAGCTGCCGCCGTCGTGGCTGCGCGCCAGGATTTCGCGCCAGATGCGGATGAACTCGGCCGACTCCTCGTAGCGCGCGGCGTGGTCCAGGAACTGGCCGTCGCCGGCCAGCTCCTCGGCGTCGCCACCGGTGACGAGGTTGACCAGCAGGCGCCCGCCGGAGAGCCGGTCCAGCGTCGCCGCCATGCGTGCCGACTGCGCCGGCTGCACCAGCCCGGGCCGCAGCGCGACCAGGAACTTGAGCCGCCGCGTCGCGTCGACCAGGCTGGCGGCGACGATCCACGAGTCCTCGCACGAGCGCCCGGTCGGGATCAGCACGCCTTCGTAGCCCAGGCTGTCGGCGGCGACGGCGATCTGCTTGAAGTAGGCGTGGTCGGCGACGCGTGCGCCCTTGCTCGTGCCGAGGTAGCGCGAGTCGCCGTGGGTGGGGATGAACCAGAGGATCTTCATCGCCGCCTCCGTCAGCCGGTGGCCGCGCCGGGCAGCGCGTCGAGGATGCGCAGCGGCCGCGGCAGCAGCTTCAGCTCGAAGAAGGTGTCGGCGATCTTCTGCTGCTCGGCGGCGATGGCCGGCGTCAGCGGCTGCACGCCCAGCGGGTAGCGGCGCAGGCTGAGTTCGACGACCTCGACGTCCAGGCCCTGCAGCGGCGCGATGCGCTCGGCCGCCTGGCGCAGGTTGGCCCTGACCCAGCGGCCCTGCTCGCCGAGGTCCTCGAACAGCGCCTGGATCACCTGCGGATGGCGCTGGGCGTAACCCCGTTCGGCGAGGTAGAAGAGGTAGTTGTTGACGACGCCGCGGCCGTCGGCGAGCTGGCGCGCGCCGGCCTGCTTCTCGACGGCGGCCAGGAACGGGTCCCAGATCGCCCAGGCGTCGATCGCGCCGCGCTCGAAGGCCGCACGCGCGTCGGCCGGCGGCAGGAAGACGGGCTGGATGTCGGCGTAGGACAGGCCGTGTTTCTGCAGCAGCCGCACGAGCAGGTAGTGCACGTTGCTGCCTTTGTTCAGCGCGACCTTGCGGCCCTTCAGCTCGGCGACGCTGCGCAGCGGCGAGTCCTTGGGCACGACCAGCGCCTCGGCCTGCGGCGCCGCCGGGTCGTAGCCGATGTAGACGAACTGCGCGCCGGCGGCCTGGGCGAAGATCGGTGGCGCCTCGCCGACGTAGCCGACGTCGATCGCGCCGACGTTCAGGCCCTCCAGCAGCTGCGGCCCGGCCGGGAACTCCACCCACTTGACCGCCACGCCCAGCGGCGCCAGCCGCTTCTCCAGCGAGCCGGCGGACTTCTGCAGCACGAACAGGCTCGCCGACTTCTGGAAACCGACGCGCAGCTCGGGCCGGGCCTGCGCGACCGCCGCCAGCGGGTGCGCGGCCGCAGCCGCGAGCAGCGCGCCGCTGCGGCCCAGCCAGCGGCGTCGGGTGAAGGACGGTGGAAGTTTCATGGCGTGATCCGAGTCAAGCTGAAACACACCTTAAGGACCGCAGCGGGCCGGTCCAAACAATGCTTGCGCCTATCGATATGCGCCGGCGGCCGGGCGCGGCCGGGGCGGCGCGAAGCAGCAGCCGTCGTCGTGGCCGGCGCGCTCGTGGGCTGCCGCGCCCTGGTGCTGGCGGCGTGCCCGCTGGCGCACGCCGTGCACCCAGCGGTGGGCCAGCGGCAGCGGCCCGAAACCGGAGTCGGCGTTGATGTGCCCGGCCCGGCCGAGGTCGACGAAGCGGCTGTGCCACAGCCCGGCCCAGCGCGCAGCCTCGGGGGCCGACAGCCAGGGGTCGTTCTGGCTGGCGACGAGCGTGGTCTGGAACGGCAGCGGCGCCTGCGGCAGCAGCCCGGCGATGCCGAAACGCTCCGGCGCCGCCGGCGCGACCAGCAGCGCCGCCTCGATCGGCAGCTCGGGGTGCAGCTGCGCCAGCCGCGCGATCGCCAGGCAGCCGAAGCTGTGTGCGGCGACCACCCAGCGCGCGCCGTGCTGCGGCTCGATCGTCGCCGCCACGCGCCGCGCCCAGCGCTCGACGTCGCCCCGGGCCCAGTCGTCCTGGCGCACACGCAGCGCGCCGCGGTGCAGCGACTCGAGCCAGGTCTGCCAGTGCGCCGGCCCGCTGTCGTGCAGGCCGGGCACTACGAGCAGGCGCAAGCGCTCGTTGTTCGAGGCGCAGCTCATCGTCAGAGCGCCGCGATCGCCACTTCGCTCGCCTTGACGAGCGCGATGACCTCCCGGCCAGGCGCCAGGCCGAGCTCCTTCACCGAGCGCGTCGTGATCACCGAGCTGACGACGAGGCCGGACGGCGTCTCGACCTCGACTTCGGAGACCACCGGGCCTTCGATGATCTCGCGGACCCGGCCGCGGAACTGGTTGCGCACGTTGATCGACTGGATGCTCATGTCCCTGCCGCCGCTGAAGCCCTCGTTGCCCGCCACTGTGCAGGCCGCCGAGCGAGCGTGAAACGAATGAATCTGCGGGCCTTCATGCGCCGACCGAATGCCGCCCGCCGCGGCGTTTCAGGGCCGGGGCGGCTGCCAGACGACGTCGGCGACCTGGATGCGGCGCGGGATGATGCCCAGCGCCAGAAAGCTGTCGGCCAGCTGCTGCTGCTGCGCCACGTGGGCCGGCGTCACCGGGCCGAAGCTGAACTCGGCGCGGTCGAAAGCCGCCTCCCAGGTCTTCTGGTCTATGCCGGTGGCTTCGGCCGCGACCGTCGCCAGTTCCTCGCGGCGCTGGCCGGCGCGCCGCGTCAGCTTGCCGATCTCGTCGAGCACCGCCGCCAGCACGACCGGGTAGCGGGTCGCGAAGTCACGCGAGGCCAGGAAGTAGGAGGCGCTGGCCAGGCGCTTGTCCGAGGTGTCGGCGATGACACGCGCCTTGTAGTGGCGCTCGGCGATCGCGTAGTACGGGTCCCAGACGACCCAGGCGTCGAGCTTGCCGCCGTTGAAGGCCGCGGTGGCGTCGGCCGGCGACAGGTACAGCGGCTCGACGTCCTTCAGCGTCAGCCCGGCCAGCGCCAGCGCCTTGATGGCGACGTTGTGCGCGCTCGAACCCTTGCCGAAGGCGATGCGCTTGCCCTTCAGGTCGGCCAGCGTGCGGATGCTGGAATCGGCGGGCACCAGCACCGCGTGCTGCGACGAGGGCGTGGCGGCGACGTAGACCAGCGGCGAGCCGCCGGCCTGGGCGAAGATCGGCGGCGTGTCGCCGACCGAACCGAGGTCGACCGCGCCGGCACCCATGGCCTCGAGCATCGGCGGGCCGAACGAGAACTCGACCCACTTGACGCTGGCCACACCCAGCGTCTTCAGGCGCTGCTCGACGACCTGCTGCCGGCGCGCCAGCACCAGCGTCGCCGCGCCCTTCTGGAAGCCGATGCGCACTTCGGCGGGCAGGGCTTGTGCGCCGGCGGGCCGCGCGGCCCCCGCGGCGGCGGCGGCGGTCGCGAGCAGCAACTGGCGTCTGGAGAGAGTCGGCATCGGGCGCCTTCTTTTCGGTTCAGCTTCGATCGCCGGCAGGCTAGGCAGCGGCGGGCGCGGCGTCGACTGCGATTTCCGACGACCGATATGTCGGCGCCCGCATGTGCTCATAGCAGCGTCTTCGTTGGCCGGCAGCGGGCCGCTTCCTAGAGTCGGCGCCACCGCCTTCGTCCGAGGAAACCGATGCTCCGCCGCTCCCGCACCGTCGTCCCGGCCGCGCTGCTCGCCGCCGGCCTCTGGCCGCTGGCCGCACACGCGACCAACGGCTACTTCTCGCACGGCTACGGCGTGCGCTCCGAAGCCGTCGCCGGCGTCGGCATCGCGCTGCCGCAGGACGGCCTGACAGGAGCCACCAACCCGGCCGGCACGGCTTTCCTGGCCAGCCGGCTGGACCTGGGGCTCAACCTCTTTCGCCCCAGCCGCGGCGCGAGCATCGAAGGCAACGGCGCCGGCCTGGACGGCCGCTACGACGGCAACGGCCGCAAGCTGTTCGCGATTCCCGAGATCGGCTACGTGCGCCCGCTCGACGACAGCCTGAGCCTGGGCCTGGCCGTCTACGGCAACGGCGGCATGAACACCCAGTACGACCACAGCCCCTTCGCCGCCTTCGGTGTGGCCGGGCGCTCGGGCGTCAACCTGGAACAGCTCTTCATCTCGCCGTCCGTCGCCTGGCGCGCGACGCCGACGCACACCTTCGGCGCCGCGCTCAACCTCGCCTACCAGCGCTTCTCGGCCGACGGGCTGAGCCCGTTCACGACGGCGTCGGCGTCGCCCGCCCACGTCAGCGACCGCGGCACCGACACCAGCACCGGCGCCGGCCTGCGCCTGGGCTGGATCTGGCAGCCCGACGCGCAGTGGCGGCTGGGCGCCACCTGGTCGTCCAGGATCTCCGGGCGCTTCGACAAGTACAAGGGGCTGTTCGCCGACGGCGGCAGCTTCGACATCCCGGCCAACTGGGGCCTGGGGGTCGCGTTCGAACCCGCCGCCGGCTGGACGCTGGCCGCCGACTACCAGGTGATCGAATACGGCGGCGTCAAGGCCGTGGCCAACCCGCTGTCGCGGCTGGCCGCGGGGCAGCCGCTGGGCTCGGACGACGGCCCCGGTTTCGGCTGGCGCGACGTCAAGGTCGTCAAGCTGGGCCTGCTGCACCAGTGGAGCCCCGCGCTCACGCTGCGCGCCGGCCTCAGCCACGCGACGCAGGCGGTGCCGGCGGGCGAGACCTTCTTCAACATCCTCGCGCCCGGCGTCGTGCAGAACCACCTGACGGCCGGCTTCAGCTGGAAGACCGGCACGCGCTCCGAATGGAGCGCGTTCTACGCCCGCGCCTTCAAGAAGACGGTGCGCGGCGAAGGCTCGATCCCCGCCGGCTTCGGCGGCGGCGAAGCCGACGTGCACCTGAAGGAAGACATACTCGGCGCGTCCTGGAGCTGGAACTTCTGAAGTCCATGAGTACCACGTTCACGCCGCTGGCGTCGCTGTTCGGCGGCGTGCTGATCGGCACCGCCGTCGTGCTGACCTTGTTCGTGCTCGGCCGCCTGGCCGGCGTCAGCGGCATCACCCAGCGCACGCTGGCCGGCCCCGAGGCCGGCGAGACGGCCGCCGCGTGGAGCTGGCGCCCGGCCTTCCTGCTCGGCCTGGTGGCCGGCGGCGCCCTCGTCGCCTGGCTGGCGCCTAGCGCGGTGCCGGCCTCGCCCTCGGGTCTGTCGACGGCCGCGGTCCTCGTCGCCGGCCTGCTGGTCGGCTGGGGCACGGCGCAGGCCCAGGGCTGCACCAGCGGCCACGGCATCTGCGGCCTGGCGCGGCTGGCACCGCGCTCGCTGGTGGCGACACCGGTCTTCATGCTCGCCGGCGCAGCCACGGTCTGGGTGCTGCGCCACGGCCTGGGGGTGTGGTGAGCGCGGCACTGCGCATTGCTGCCGGCGCGCTGACCGGCACGCTGTTCGGCGCCGGCCTGGGCATCTCGGGCATGAACGACCCGCACAAGGTGCTGGCCTTCCTCGACGTCGCTGGCGCCTGGGACCCGAGCCTGGCGCTGGTGATGGCCGGCGCGCTGGCGGTCGCGGTGCCCGGTTTCCGCCTCGTGCTGCGCCGGCCCAGGCCGCTGCTGGACGAGCGCCTGCACCTGCCGACGCGCCGCGACATCGACGCCGCGCTCGTGCTCGGCAGCCTGCTGTTCGGCATCGGCTGGGGCCTGGCCGGCTACTGCCCCGGCCCGGCCATCGCCAACCTCGCGACCGGCAATGCCGAGGTCTGGTTCTTCGTGCCGGCGATGCTCGCCGGCGGCTGGCTGCAGCGCTGGTGGCAGCGCCGCCGGGCGGCGCCGGCGGCGGCCACGGCCGCTCAGAAGAAGTCGTAGCGCACGGTGGCGCCGACGCTGCGCGGCTGCCCGGCCGACGCGTAGTAGGCGTTGTTGCCCATCGAGGTCAGGCCCAGGTAGTAGTGCTTGTCGAGCGCGTTGCGCACCCACAGCGACAGGTCCCAGCCGCCACGATCGGCCGCAGCCACGCGCCAGCCCGCCGCCAGGTTGACCAGCGCGTACGACGGGATGCGTGAGTAGACCGAGTTGTTCAGGTCGCCGTAGGTCGACGAGCGCCAGGCGTAGTTGGCGTTGGCGTAGAACTCGACGCCGTCGTCGACGAAGTGCCGGTACTGGCTGCCGAGGTTGAGCGTCCATTTGGGCGCGCCGTTGACCTCGTTGCCGGCGATGCTCTGCGCGCCCCGGCCGTAACCGCCGTTGAACACCTCGAACGGCGTCGGGCCGGTTCCGTTGTCGAAGGTGGCACGCGTGTAGGCGCCGTTCAGGCTCAGCGCCAGCGCCCGTGTCAGCTGGCCCTTCAGGTCGAACTCCAGGCCCTTGCTGGTGACGTCGCCGACGTTGCTCAGCACCTGCAGGAAGCCGTTGAGCGGAGCGTAGAACTGCGTCGTCACCGCCTGGTAGTCGCGCACCTTGGTGACGAAGAGGTTGGCGTTGAGCTGCAACCGGTTGTCCAGCAGCTTGCTCTTGAAGCCGATCTCCAGGTTGTTCGCCTTCTCGGGTTCGATCGTGATCGCGTCGGTGCCGAAGGCCGAGCCCGGCGAGGCCACGCTGTTGACGTTGTAGCCGCCCGACTTCTCGCCGTGCGACAGCGTGCCGTAGACCAGCGTGCGCGCCGACCAGTGCGTGCTGGCGGTGAGCAGCGCCGCGACGCTGTTGTCGCGGCGCTCGAGTTCGCCCGAGTCCCAGGCCGCGAAGATCGGATAGGCAGCGTACGGCGACGCCGTCTCCAGGTCGTTCTGGCGCACCCGTCCCTGCTTCTTCTCGGTCGTCGCGCGCAGGCCGCTGGTCAGGTCGACGCCCGACTGCAGGTGCAGCGTGCCCTGGCCGAACAACGCCAGGCTCTCGGTCTTGGCCTCGCCACGGCCGGTCAGCGCGTTGTTCGACGGGTAGCCGCCGCCGGTGAGCGCGGTCGCATAAGGCCCGGTGTCGTAGCGGTTCAGGCTGTAGATGTCCTGGTAGTAGTAGTAGGCGCCGACGACGTAGTCGAAACGTTCGTCGCCGGGCGAAGCCAGGCGGATCTCCTGCGAGAACTGCTTCTCGCGCGTCGTGAAGCCGCCGGTGATGCCGGCCAGCGGCGTGGCGTCGATGTCGTTCTTCGGGTCGAAGCGCCAGTTGCGCCAGGCCGTGATCGACGTCAGCCGGTGCGTGCCCAGGCGCCAGTTGGCTTCGGCCGACAGCGCGTTCTGCTCGGCGTTGGCCTGCTGCGCGTCGTTCAGCGCGACCTCGTAGCGGTGGGGGTCGGTGACCAGCGGGCTGGCGCCCTGCAACTGCGCCCACGCGGGATAGGTCGTGTAGTTGCTCTGGCTGTTGAACGGCCCGCGGTTCAGCGGCCCGAAGGCGTAGGGCACCAGCGTGCCGGTGCTGGAACGCTCCCGGTTGTGCTCGGCGATCAGGCGCAGGCTGAAGGCTTCGTCGGGCTTGAGCAGGACCTGGGTGCGCAGGCCGCGGCGGTTGATTTCGCTGAGTGTCTCGTCGCGCGCGACGTTGTCGACCCAGCCGTCGTCGTGGGTGCCGTAGGCCGAGACCCGGAAGGCCACGCTGTCCGACAGCGGCCCCGAGTAGGACGCCTTCAGCTGCCGGTAGCGGCGGTTGCCCAGCGAGGCCTCGACAGCGGCCTCGGGCTCGAAGCTGGGCGAACGCGTCGTGATGTTCAGCACCCCGGCGGTGGTGTTCTTGCCGAACAGCGTGCCCTGCGGGCCGCGCAGCAGGTCGATCTGCTCGACGTCGAGCAGGTCGAACACCGCCTGCCCCGGCCGGCCGAGGAAGACGTTGTCCAGGTAGATGCCGGCGCTGCCTTCCAGGCCTTCGTTGGCGGTGTTGTTGCCGATGCCGCGCACCGAGATGCTGGACTGACGCGCGTGCAGGAACTGCGCCGTGACGTTGGGCAGCGCCTGTTGCAGGTCCTGCACCTGGTACAGGCGCTGCGCCTCCAGGTCGCGCGCGCTCAGCACGCTGATCGGCGCCGGCACCTCCTGCGCGTCCTCACTGCGCCGGCGCGCGGTGACGGTGATCGACTCGACGCCGACCGGCTCGTCGGCACGGCGGCCCGCGGCGGCGACGAGTTCGTCGGCTTTCGCCGGCTCGGTGCCGGTGCCGCCGGCAGTCTGGGCAGCGGCCGGCCAGGCCGACGCGACCAGCATCGCGCCGACAGCCAGGGACAGGGAACGGTGAGCGCTCATGACGGTGATGGTGGTTGGAGTGGGGAAGCGGGAAGCGGGAGCGCGCCGCGGCCGGCACGCGGCGCGGCCGGCTGCAGCGCGGCGAGGTCGCGCCGGTAGTGGCGCAGCGCGGCGGCCAGCGCGAGGACCTGGGCGCTGCCGGCGGCCAGCAGCACCAGCAGCAGCGCCTGCGACAGCCCGAGGCGGTCGGACAGCGCGCCGACGAGCAGCGGCCCGGGCACCGAGCCCAGCAGGTGCACGGCGACCACCGAACAGGTGCCGGAGAAGGCGCGCAGCGCAGGTGGCACCAGTTCCTGCGTCAGCGCCAGCGGGCCGGTGCCGCCGCTGGAGCCGACGAAGGCGCCGAGCACGATCAGCGTGTACTGCGCCGGCAGGCCGTCGGCGACGGTGAAAGCCGCCAGGTAGCACAGCGTCGCGAAGCTGCCGGCTGCGATCGGCCAGACCAGCTTGGCGGCCTCGTCGCGCCGGTTCCAGCGGTCCATCAGCCAGCCGCCCAGCGGCACGCCCAGGATGGGCAAGAGCAGCACGCCGCCGGCCAGCAGCGAGGCGCTCGTGCCCGGCAGGCCGTGCTGGCGCTCCAGCCACGACGGCAGGAAGAACAGCAGCGGCACCCACTGCAGCGCCGCCAGCGCGCCGCCCAGGTAGGCCAGACGCAGCGCGGGCAGCCGCAGGATCGCCAGGCGCGAGCCCATCGCGGCACCGGCCGCAGGCCGTGGCTCGACCCAGTCGCGCCCGCGCAGCAGCCACAGCGCGACGACCAGGCCGGGAAAGGCGACGAAACCGAGCGCGTGCTGCCAGCCCCAATGGGTGGCGATGAAGCCGCCGAGCACGACGCCGGCCGCCATGCCGATCGGCTGCGCCGCCGAGAACACGCCCAGCGCGAACTGGCGCCGGCGCCTCGGGAAGGCGCTCGAGATCCAGGCGTACGAGGCCGGCGCGTAGCCGGCCTCGCCGACGCCGACGAGCGCGCGGCTGGCCAGCAGCTGGCCAACGTTTTGCGCGAAGGCACCGGCGGCCGAGGCCAGGCTCCACAGCACACCCATGGCCGCGGCGCTGCGCACGCGGCCGAGGCGCCCGACCAGCGCCGCCGCCGGGAACGCGAACAGCACCATGCCCAGCGTCAGGATCGAGCCCAGCAGCCCGGCGGTGGTGTCGCTGATCTGCCAGTCGGCGCGGATCGCCGGCAGCAGCGCGGCCAGCACCATGCGGTCGGCGAAGTCGAAGACCATCAGCAGGCACAGCCCGGCGAAGGTGGCGACGGTGCCGCGGCGGCCGAAGCGGTAACCGCTGTCCGCCGGCTCGGCGCCGTCCTGAGGGCTCACTGGCGCACCCTCCGGCCTGTCGGCCGGTCCCGCCAGGCGGGAATGAGCCCCGGACAAGTCCTGAGGGCTGACTGGGGCACCCTCCGGCCTGTCGGCCGGTCCCGCCAGGCGGGAATGAGCCCCGGACAAGTCCTGGGGGCTGACTGGCGCACCCTCCGGCCTGTCGGCCGGTCCCGCCAGGCGGGAATGAGCCCCGGACAAGTCCTGCGGGCTCATGCGTAACGGCTCGGCGGCCGCGCCAGCCCCAGGTGCTCGCGCAGCGTGCGGCCGCTGTATTCGGTGCGGAACAGGCCGCGGCGCTGCAGTTCGGGGATCACCTGCTCGACGAAGTCGCGCAGGCCCTGCGGCAGCGTCGGCGGCAGCACGTTGAAGCCGTCGGCGGCTTCCTGGGTGAACCAGGCCTCGAGCTCGTCGGCGATGTGCTGCGCCGTGCCCCAGAGCACGCGGTGGCCGCGCGCGCCGGCCACGCGCTGGTAGACCTGGCGCAGCGTCAACTGCTCGCGCCGCGCCATGTCGACGAAGAGCTGCACCCGGCTCTGCCAGCCCTCGCCGGCCGAGACCTCGGGGAACGGCGCGTCCAGCGGGTGGCGGCTCAGGTCGATGTTGCCGATCAGCGCCGACAGCAGCCCGATGCCGACCACCGGGTCGATCAGCGACTGCAGCTGCTCGAACTTCTCGCGCGCCTCGGACTCGCTGGCGCCGACGATGGGCAGCACGCCGGGCAGGACCTTCAGCGCCGTGCGCGGCCGGCCGTGGCGCTCCAGCCTGTCCTTCAGGCTGCGGTAGAAGCGCTGGCCGTCGGCGAGCGTCTGCTGCGCCGTGAAGACGACTTCGGCGGTGGCCGCGGCGAGTTCCTGGCCGTCGTCTGAGGAACCCGCCTGGATCAGCACCGGATACCCCTGCGGCGGGCGCGCCGACTGCAGCGCGGCACGCACCCGGAAATACTCTCCGCGGTGCTCGAGAAAATTCAGCTTGGCGGCGTCGAAGTAGTTTCCAGCGGTTTTGTCGAAGAGATACGGATCGTCGCCGAAACTGTCCCACAGGCCTTTCACGACCTCGACGTATTCACGCGCCCGGCGATACCGCTCGGCATGCGCCACCTGCTGCTCGAGGCCGAAGGCACGGGCCTCCCAGTCGGTGCCCGAGGTCACCAGGTTCCAGCCGGCGCGGCCCGCGCTCAGGTGGTCCAGCGACGCGAACTTGCGCGCCAGGTGGAACGGCGCCAGATAGGTGGTCGACACCGTGGCGACGAGGCCGATGCGCTCGGTGGCGCCGGCCAGCGCCGCGAGCAGCGTCAGCGGCTCGAAGGCATAGGGCAGCGCGCCCTTGGCGAGCAGCTCGGGCGGGCCTTCGGGAAAACCGACGGTGTCGGCGAAGAAGATCGCGTCGAACTTGCCGCGCTCGGCCAGCCGGGCCTGTTCGCGATAGGCCTCGAAACGCGTCGCGGCGGCCGGGTCGACGTCGGGGTGGCGCCACGCGGCGAGGTGGTGGCCGACGCCCTGGAGAAATGCACCGAGATGCAGCTGCCGATTTTCCTGAGCCATACCGGAGTCGTCATTCATGATTTACCGGCGAAGGCTAAGGAATTAACCCCCGGGGCCCAACGAAGGAAAATCGCCGGCCTTATCCGCGAGCGGCATGTCGGCCGCCGCCGGCGGCTTTCAGGCCGGCTGCGGGCGCAGGATCGCGATCGGCCCGCGGATCGCATCCATGACACGCGCCGCCGGCTCGCCGAGCGCGACCAGGCGCGCCATCGCGTTCAGGTAGGGCGCGGCATGGCGGAAGTAGCGGCGGTAGGCCGGGCAGAGGTAGTTCAGCCCGGGCTCGCCGTCGGCCGAGGTCACGAAGCGGTTCTTCGGGCACTCGCCGTGGCAGGCCTGCAGCCAGGGGCAGCGGCGGCACTCGGCCGGCAGCGCCGACTTGGCCTGGCCGAAAGCCTGCTGCTGCGGCGCCGCGGCCAGCTCGCGCACGTCGGCGTCGAGCAGGCTGCCGAGCCGGTGCGTCGGGTAGACGTAGTGGTCGCAGGAATAGACCGAGCCGTCGTGTTCGACGACGAGCGCGCGGCCGCAGTCGGCGGCGAACAGGCAGACGGTGGCCGGCAGCCCCATGAACGCGGCCAGCGCCCACTCGAAGTTCATCACGTGCACCCGGCCGACGTCGCGCCGCACCCAGCGGTCGAAGACCGAGACCAGGAACTCGCCGTAGACGGCGGCATCGACGGTGTCGGGCGTGGTCTCGAGCGACTGCGGCGCACGCGCGCCGCCGGGCGGCTGGGCGAAAGCGAGCCCGACGCCGCGTTCGGCCAGCGTCGGCCGGCGCTCGACGACCGGGTTGAACTGCAGATGCGTGAAACCCTGGGCGACGAAGAACTCGTAGACCTCGGCCGGCCGGCGCGAGACGGCGTCGCTGACGGTGGCGAGCACGTTGAAGGGCACGCCGTGGGCGCGCAGCCGGGTTATGCCGGCCATCACGCGCGCGAAGCTGCCCCGGCCCTGCTTGTCCACGCGTGCGGCGTCGTGCACGTCTTCGGGGCCGTCCAGGCTGACGCCGATCTCGAAGCCGGCTTCGGCGAAGAAGGCGCACCAGGCGTCGTCGAGCAGCACGCCGTTGGTCTGCAGCGTGTTGCGCACGCGCCGGCCGCCGGCACGTTCACGCTGCAGGGCGACGGCCTGGCGGTAGAAAGCCAGGCCGCGCAGCAGCGGCTCGCCGCCCTGCCAGGTGAAGAGCAGCTCGGGCCCGGGTGTGGCCCGGATCGTCTGCTCGACATAGGCACGCAGCACCTCGGGCGCCATCAGGAAACGTTCGCCGGGCGGGAACAGCCGCTCCTTCTCGAGATAGAAGCAGTAGCGGCAGTCGAGGTTGCACAGCGGCCCGGCGGGCTTGGCCATCAGGTGCACGGCGGAGGCGACGCTCATCGCGCCGCCCCCGCCGGGCGCCGGCCTGGCGCGGCGCTCACTGCGGGTAGCGCACGGTGACCTTGTCCAGCCGGCCGTCGAAGGCGAACGGCGGCGCATAAGCGGGCGTCACCGCCGTCTGCAGGTCGCGGCCGACGTCGAAGCTCTCGTCGTAGCTGAAGTAGGCCAGGCCGAATGTCAGCGGCACCGTACCTTCGCCGATGCGGCGCTCGCCAGCGAAGAGCTGCACCTGGGCCTTGTCGCGCGCCAGCGTGCGGAAGACCAGGCGCAGCCGGTTCGGGCCGGCGGCCAGCGGCTCGCTGGACACCGTGCTGACGGCGCGGCCGTTGGTCTGCGCGTAGTGCAGGCGCCCACCCTGCACGTAGAGGCTGCCACCGCCGAAACGCCCGCCGTTGGCCAGCAGCACGCCTTGCGCGCCGCGTTCGGGGATCACGACCTCGGCGACGATTTCGAAGGCGCCCGTGGCGACGTTGGGCGCGGTGCTGGAGAACAGCGGGTCGATGCCGGGCAGCAGCTCGATCGTGCGGCGCGCACCGAAGACGCTGTGGCGCGACGCGAAGTCGGTGAACAGCGTGTCCTTCAGCGGGTAGACCTGGTACTTGCGCGCCTCGCTGTCGAACAGCGCCTTCAGCTCGGCGAGCCGGGCCGGTTCACGCGCCGCGAGGTCCTCGAGTTCGGTCGGGTCGCGGCCGAGGTCGTAGAGCTCCCAGCGGTCCTGCTCGAAAGGCGTGCCGGGCTCGTGCAGCGTCGAGGCCTTCCAGCCTTCGGCGTAGATCGCACGCGTGCCGTTGATCTCGAAGTACTGCACCCGGTGCGGCGACGGCGCCCGGCGGTCGGCGACGCTGGCGGCCAGGCTGACGCCTTCGAACGGCGCCTGCTCGACGCCGGCGATCACCTTCGGCGCGGGCACCTGCGCCAGCTCCAGCGTCGTCGGCAGCAGGTCGATGACGTGGCCGAACTGCTCGCGCACGCCGCCGCGCTCGCGCAGGCCGGGGGCGACGAGGATCAGCGGGTTGCGCGTGCCGCCTTCGGCGTTGGCGTCCTGCTTCCACTGGCGGTAGGGCGTGTTCGTCGCCTGCGCCCAGCCCAGCGGGTAGTTGGGCGAAGTCGTCTTCGAGCCGATCTCGTCGATGCGCGCCAGCTCCTCGGCGATGCCGGGAGCGGGTGCCAGCAGGCTGCCCAGGCCGCTGATCGTGCCGGCGTCGGTGCCTTCCTTGCTGGCGCCGTTGTCGCCGACGACGATGGCGAAGACGGTGTTGTCGAACTGGCCGCTGCGCTTGAGGAAGTCGACGAGGCGGCCGATCTCGGCATCGGTGTACGACAGGAAACCGGCGTAGGTCTCGAAGTAGCGCGCGTAGAGCTTCTTCTGGTCGGCGCCGAGCGTGTCCCAGGCCGGGACGCGCGGGTTGCGCGGCGGCAGCCTGGCCTGCGCCGGCACCACGCCCAGCTGGCGCTGACGCGCGAAGGTGCGTTCGCGGTAGTCGTCCCAGCCGGCGTCGAAGCGGCCCTTGTAGTGGCTGATCCACTCCGGCGCCACCTGGTGCGGCGCGTGCGTGGCACCGGGGGCGTAGTAGAGGAAGAAGGGCTGGTCGGGGCGCAGCGTCTTGGCGTTGGCGACGTAGCGGATGGCGCGGTCGGTCAGGATCTCGTTGAGGTGGCGGCCGCGCAGCTCGAGGTCGGCGACGTGGGTGTCCTCGACCAGCTGCGGCGCCCACTGGTCGGTCTCGCCGTAAAGGAAGCCGAAGTAGCGCTCGAAACCCTTGCCGGTGGGCCAGCCGGTGAACGGGCCGGCGGCGCTGGCTTCGGCCACCGGCGCTAGGTGCCACTTGCCGACGGCGATGGTGCTGTAGCCGGCGCTGCGCAGCACCTCGGCGACGGTGCCCTTGTTCGGCGGGATGCGGCCGTTGTAGCCGGGCTGGTCATTGGCGGTCTCGGGGAAGAGGCCCAGGCCGACGCTGTGGTGGTTGCGCCCGGTGAGCAGCGCGGCGCGCGTCGGCGAGCTGATCGCCGTCGTGTGGAAGTTGGTGTAGCGCAGGCCCTGCGCGGCCAGTGCCTCCAGGTTGGGCGTCTCGATCAGGCCGCCGAAGGCGGAGCTGGCGCCGAAGCCGACGTCGTCGAGCAGGATCCAGACGACGTTGGGCGCGCCCGCGCGTTCACCGGGCGACGGAGCCGCGGGAGACGGCGCCGGCGCCGCCTGGGCGGCCGGTGCGGCACCAGCCGCGTTCAGGGCGCCGCCGACGAGCACGGCGGTGTGCAGGATCGTTTTCATGTGGATGGGATCGAGTGGCTGGGCCGCGGGCGCGGGCTCCGGAAGGCGCCGCACGTGGCACGTGCGGTCGGGCGCATCGTCAGGGCTGACGGGGCGTGCCGGAACCTAGATTTCCGTCGATGGATATGAGGGGGCGGGCATAGGCCCTGCCGGACGCCGCATCCGGCAGCGCCGGCTGGAGGCAGCCGACAGGCTGACGCACCGACCACGTCGGCACCTCACGCCTGAGCGTCGACGCCTGGATCGCGAAGGGACGCGCCGTGGAGCTGACCCAGACAAGAAGCGGCATGCGACCGCCCGAGTGGGAGTTCGAACCGGCCATCTGGCCCGCCGTCCCGGAACTGTCCAGGGCGCTTCGAACGACCGAGGGCTGGGCACTGCTGGCTTTCCTCGAGTCGCCGCTTGGCACGCTCGACGGCTTGAACCCGCGGGAGGCACTGGGCCGCGGGCAGCGCGACAGGGTGATGCCGCTTGCAGCGGGCGAGGGCAACTGATGCCTGCGAGTGAAGATTTCTGACCTCGGATACCTGCCCGAGACCCACCTTCCGGAAGGCAGCAGCCTGTTCCGGATCCAGTGGGCCAGGCCCCGCGCGTCCAGCGTCTCCCGTGGCCCGCTCAAGCTGCCCGTCGCCGGCACCGGACACGGCCGCTTCGACCTGACGGCCCACCCCGTGGCCTATCTGGCCGAGTCACCCGAGACCGCCGCAGACGAAACGTTGGCCCGCCGGGAGACCGTTTCGATGTCGATCAGCACGTTGCTCAAGCGCCGCCTCCTCACCCTTCACACGACCCGATCGACCCGCTTGGGCGGCGCCCGTTCGCGACCGCTGTCCCCTGCCTGATGTCCTCCGACCCAACCAATTACTCTGCATTCCGCAAACTCAGCGCAGTTGCAGCGAGCAGCGAGCAGCGAGCAGCGAGCAGCGAGCAGCGAGCAGCGAGCAGCGAGCAGCGAGCAGCGGAGTCAGCATGACGAGAAACGGCGCAAAAAGCACAAATGTCACCGACGCCACCGGCTGATTCCACAAATTACAATAATGCCTACGTTTTTATATGAGCCATCTCGGGCCTGAAAAATGCCAAGACAGACAGCGAAATTGAAATAAATACAAACACAACGATGGCGGCACCCAAGCGTGGTTTTAACGACGGCAGACCGGAGCAAATGCCCACGTTGATTAAACCCAGCAGCCCCCACTGAAGAATAGTAGACCCCAGCGGATGCAAAAAGAGAGGCACCTGCTCAAAGTTATTTGGTGTTGGCGCCTCAATAATGAACAAGAAGGGGAAGAGAGCCCCACCAAGCCAACTCGGCACGGCAAATATCGCAGTCAATGACACACCAAACGGAACAGATAGAAAAACAGCAATTGAGGCCAGGACGTATATAGCCAGCCCCAAGATTGAAGGCCAGAAAAATGCCGAGACCAAAGCAGAGACTGGACGCAAGAACCGCACCATAAGACAGCACCTTTTACGCAATCCATTGGCGAAATCACCATTTTTCCGCGCATCCTTCGCAGGAATATATCAACCAAATATAAATGGCCATCGACAGCATCCAAAGCACCTCATCTTGACAGTGGAAGCATCGATCGAAATTTGGCCCTCTTCGACTTGGGTGGCAACTTATCTCAGCAGCCTCACGCGGTGAGTCAGTGACGTCCACGGGCAAATCCGCCCCTGGCCGCGTGCATCCCGTATTGCTCTCCTTGCCAATTCACCGAGCAGACAAACCATGAATGCTCACGCACAGCTCTAGATGCCTTTCTCGAAGCCTGGCCTCATCAGGATTGCCGCCTGAATGATGAGACGCCGCAGAACATCGCCGCCGAATACTGCGGGATCGCTCGCGACGAAGACAGCCGTGCATTGCAGCGTGATATTGAGCGTTTTCTGAACGGATTAGAGACCGAGGTCGACCTCGACATCATCCCTGCGGCATTCGCGGCCAACGGCGAGGACTTGGTACGGACCATCTACCGACCGCACACACCAGTTAACAAGGCGATGCCGGTGCGCCTGCACGGATTTCAGCACCACCTGATTTGCCGTATGCATGTGTCGGCATCGATAGCGGGCCTTCGTGGCTCGCGGTTAATGGCCGCCACCAGGCGCTCGGTGTTGGGGCGCCCAACGGCAGCACCCGCTGCATAGGCGCCGCCGCACCCGCCCCACATCGTCCAAGCACAGGACACCTCACCCCGCCGAGCCC
>NZ_NRRU01000092.1 GCF_016583785.1 Rubrivivax gelatinosus
CGCGCCGGCACCCGCCGTTGCCGCTGCACCGGCGCCGGCGCGACGGCCGGAGCCGGAGGCGGCGGCTGCACCGGGCTGGCGACGGCCGGGGCACGCGCCGGTGCCGGGGAGATCTGCGGCGCCGCCGTCGGCGTCGGCGCGGTCTGGGTGGCACGCGTGTTCGGCGGATCGAACAGCATCGTGTACTCGCGCACCAGCCGGCCCGTGGCCCAGTTGGCTTCGACGATGACGTCGACGAAGGGCTCGACGACGCTGCGCTCGCTGGTCAGGCGCAGGATCTGGCGGCCGTCGGGACGGCGCTGCAGCACGACCTGGGCGTCGCCCAGGATGGCGTTGTATTCGACGCCGGCGGCGCGGAAGGCGTCAGGCGGCGCGATGCGCAGCTTGAGCGTGCCGGCTTCCTCGGCGCTCAGGCTGGTGACGTCGATCTCGGCGCGCAAGGGCTCGCCCAGCGCCGACTGCACGTTGAGCCGGCCCAGACCGAGTGCCCAGGCCGGCGTGCCCCAGAGGCAGGCGGCGGCCAATGCCACCCCGGTCAGCGCAAAACGCGCCGCGTTCGTCGAACGGTGATTCAAGGCGTCTCCCACAACACGTCCCGTGCGGCGAACCTGTCCAGGCCACCGCGTCTTCTGTCGCCGGAAAAACGCAGATTATCTCCGGGTCGTGCGACAGAAATGACAACGATGTCAAGCATATAGGCAAGCAAGCTCACCCAAAGCCTGACATTCGGGACCGAAGTGCGGCCAATTCCGCGCCTTGCCCGCCTTGTTGCCGGCCGGCAACGAGCCGGCCGGCGCCGGCGCATCACTGCTCGAGCAGGATGCGCAGCATGCGGCGCAGCGGCTCGGCCGCGCCCCAGAGCAGCTGGTCGCCGATCGTGAACGCGCCCAGGTACTCCGGCCCCATCGCCAGCCGGCGCAGGCGGCCGACCGGAATCGACATCGTGCCAGTGACGGCCACCGGCGTCAGTTCGTGGATGGTCGCTTCGCGCGTGTTCGGCACGACCTTCACCCACTCGTTGTCGGCGGCGATCATGGCCTCGATGTCGGCCAGCGGCACTTCGCGCTTCAACTTGAAGGTCAGCGCCTGCGAATGGCAGCGCATCGCGCCGACGCGCACGCAGTAGCCGTCGACCGGGACCGCCGGCGTGGCGAAACCTTCGCCCTGGCCGAGGATCTTGTTGGTCTCGGCCATGCCCTTCCACTCTTCCTTGGACTGGCCGTTGCCGAGATCCTTGTCGATCCACGGGATCAGCGAGCCGGCCAGCGGCACGCCGAAGTTGGCCGTCTCCTCGGGCGTCAGCGTGCGCTGCTTGGCGATGAGCTTGCGGTCGATCTCGAGGATGGCGCTGCCCGGCTGCTCGAGCAGCTCGTGCACCGAGCCGTTGAGCGTGCCGAACTGCGTCAGCAGCTCGCGCATGTGCTGGGCGCCGCCGCCCGAAGCCGCCTGGTAGGTCTGGGTGCTCATCCACTCGACCAGGCCGGCCTTGTAGAGCGCGCCCACGCCCATCAGCATGCAGCTGACGGTGCAGTTGCCGCCGATCCAGTTGCGCCCGCCGTTGGCGAGTGCGTTCTGGATCACCGGCAGGTTGACCGGGTCGAGCACGATGACGGCGTCGCTGTTCATGCGCAGCGTCGACGCGGCGTCGATCCAGTGGCCGTTCCAGCCCGCGGCGCGCAGCTGCGGGTAGACCTCGGTCGTGTAGTCGCCGCCCTGGCAGGTCAGCACGATGTCGCAGCGCTTCAAGGCCGCGATGTCGTACGCGTCCTGCAGCCGGGTCTCGTTCTTCACGAGTTCGGCCGGGGCCGCGCCGCCGACGTTGCTGGTGCTGAAGAACACCGGCTCGATGAGCGCGAAGTCCTGCTCGGCACGCATGCGCTCCATCAACACCGAGCCGACCATGCCGCGCCAGCCGACCAATCCTACGAGTGCCATCTGATCCACCTTTCGCTGTCCCGGACCCCTTTCGCCCTGCCCCGGCTCGCTTCGCCGGGGTCCTGGAGTGGGGGCGAGACGATCCGAGAGCTTCAGCTCTTGGTAATCGTTTTGCCGGTGATCGCCGCGACGACGGCGTCGCCCATCTCGCGCGTGCCGACGCGGCGCGTGCCCTCGGACCAGATGTCCCCGGTGCGCAGACCGGCAGCGAGCACGGCCTTGACCGCCGACTCGATGCGCTCGGCGGCTGCGGGTTGCTGGAGGGAGTATCGAAGCATCATGGCGGCCGACAGGATTGTAGCCAGCGGGTTGGCGATGCCCTGCCCCGCGATGTCGGGCGCGCTGCCGTGGCTGGGCTCGTACAGGCCCTTGTTGTTCCGGTCGAGCGAGGCGCTGGGCAGCATGCCGATCGAGCCGGTCAGCATCGCCGCCTCGTCCGACAGGATGTCGCCGAACATGTTGCCAGTGACGACGACGTCGAGCTTCTTCGGCGCCTTGACCAGCTGCATCGCGGCGTTGTCGACGTACATGTGGTCGAGCTCGACGTCCGGGTACTGGGCGTGCACCTCGGTGACGACGTCGCGCCAGAACTGGAAGGTCTCGAGCACGTTGGCCTTGTCGACGCTCGTCACCTTGCCGCGGCGTTTGCGCGCCGCCTGGAAGGCGACGTGGGCGATGCGCTCGATCTCCGGGCGGCTGTAGCGCATCGTGTCGAAGGCTTCCTCGGCGCCGGGAAAGTGGCCGTCGACGGCGGTGCGGCGGCCGCGCGGCTGGCCGAAGTAGATGTCGCCAGTCAGCTCGCGGATGATCAGGATGTCCAGGCCGGCCACCAGCTCGGGCTTCAGGCTCGAGGCGTGCGTCAGCTCCTCGTAGCACAGCGCCGGGCGCAGGTTGGCGAACAGGCCCAGGTGCTTGCGCAGCCCCAGGATCGCCTGCTCGGGGCGCAGCGAACGCTCCAGCGTGTCGTACTTCCAGTCGCCGACGGCGCCGAACAGCACCGCGTCCGCGGCCTTCGCCAGCGCCAGCGTCGATTCGGGCAGCGGGTGGCCGTGCGCGGCATAGGCGGCGCCGCCGACGAGCGCGGTCTCGGTCTCGAACGGCAGGTCCAGCACGTTCAGCACCTTGACGGCTTCGGCGACGATCTCGGTGCCGATGCCGTCGCCGGGAAGGATGGCGATCTTCATGGGAGTCCTTGGCGGGAAAGGGTTCAGCCGGCGAGGCGCTGGTCCAGCCAGGGCATCCTGGCCAGGCGCTCGGCCTCGAAGGCGCGGATCTTGTCGGCGTGGCGCAGCGTCAGGCCGATGTCGTCGAAGCCGTTGACCAGGCAGTACTTGCGGAAGGGCTGGACCTCGAACGGCAGCTCGCTGCCGTCGGGTTTGACGACGACCTGGCGCGGCAGGTCCACCGTCAGCGCGTAACCCGGGAAGGCCGCGACCTCGTCGAACAGGCGCGCCACCTGGTCGGCCGGCAGCTGGATCGGCAGCAGCCCGTTCTTGAAGCAGTTGTTGAAGAAGATGTCGGCGTAGCTGGGCGCGACGATGGCGCGGAAGCCGTACTGCGCCAGCGCCCAGGGCGCGTGCTCGCGGCTGGAGCCGCAGCCGAAGTTCTCGCGCGCCAGCAGGATGGACGCGCCGGCGTAGCGCGGCTGGTTGAGCACGAAGTCCGGGTTGGGCTTGCGACTGGCCGGGTCCTGGCCGGGCTCGCCGTGGTCCAGGTAGCGCCACTCGTCGAACAGGTTGGGGCCGAAGCCGGTGCGCGCGATCGACTTCAGGAACTGCTTGGGGATGATCGCGTCGGTGTCGACGTTGGCGCGGTCCATCGGGGCGACGAGGCCCGGGTGCACGGTGAAGGCTTGCATGGCGGTGGCTTTCTGCGCGGGCGGGTTACTTCTTGGCGGCGTGCTCTATCACTTCGCCAGCCTTCTGGATGTCCTGGCCGACACCTTTGACGGTGTTGCAGCCGCCGAGCACGAACACGGCGAGACAGGCGAGCAGCGCGGCGAACGAACGCTTCATGAACGGTCTCCTCGGCGATCAGGCGATGCGGCGCACATCGACGAAATGCCCGGCCAGCGCGGCCGCGGCGGCCATCGCCGGGCTCACGAGGTGGGTGCGGCCGCCGGCGCCCTGGCGGCCTTCGAAGTTGCGGTTGCTGGTCGAGGCGCAGCGCTCGCCCGGCTCGATGCGGTCGGCGTTCATCGCCAGGCACATGCTGCAGCCGGGTTCGCGCCACTCGAAGCCGGCGGCGCGGAAGACCTGGTGCAGGCCTTCGGCCTCGGCCTGCGCCTTGACGCGGCCCGAGCCCGGCACCACCAGCGCCTGCCTGACGTTGGCGGCGACGCGGCCGCCGACGCGGCGCACGACCTCGGCCGCGGCGCGCAGGTCCTCGATGCGGCTGTTGGTGCACGAGCCGATGAAGACGCGGTCGACGTGGATGTCGGTCAGCGCCTTGTTCGGCTCCAGCCCCATGTAGGCGAGCGCACGTTCGATCGCGGCGCGCCGGGTGGCGTCTTTCTCCTTGTCCGGGTCGGGCACGCGGCCGTCGACCGGCAGCACCATCTCCGGGCTGGTGCCCCAGGTGACCTGCGGCAGGATGGCCGTCGCGTCGAGTTCGACGACGGTGTCGAAGTGCGCGCCCGGGTCGCTGTGCAGCGTGCGCCAGTGGCCCAGCGCCTGCTCCCATTCGACGCCGCCGACGAAGCGGCCGCTGGTCGCGTCGGTGCCGGGTGCGAACGGGCGGCCCTTGACGTAGTCGATCGTCGTGTCGTCCACGGCCACCAGCCCGGCGCGTGCGCCGGCCTCGATCGCCATGTTGCAGACCGTCATGCGGCCTTCCATGCTGAGCGCGCGGATCGCCGAGCCGCCGAACTCGATCGTGTAGCCGGTGCCGCCGGCGGTGCCGATGCGGCCGATGATCGCCAGCACCACGTCCTTGGCGGTGACACCCGGCTGCAGCCGGCCGTCGACCTTGACGAGCATGTTCTTCGCCTTCTTGGCCAGCAGCGTCTGCGTCGCCATCACGTGCTCGACCTCGCTCGTGCCGATGCCGTGCGCGAGCGCGCCGAAGGCGCCGTGGGTGCTGGTGTGGCTGTCGCCGCAGACCACCGTCATGCCCGGCAGCGTGGCGCCGTTTTCCGGGCCGATGACGTGCACGATGCCCTGGCGCTTGTCCAGGAAGGGGAAGTAGGCGGCCGAGCCGAAGGCGCGGATGTTCGCGTCCAGCGTCGTGATCTGCTGCTTGGAGATCGGGTCGCGGATGCCGTCGTAGCCATCGGCCCAGCCGGTGGTCGGCGTGTTGTGGTCGGCGGTCGCGACGATGGAGCTGACGCGCCAGACCTTGCGCCCGGCCAGCCGCAGGCCTTCGAAGGCCTGCGGGCTGGTGACTTCGTGCACCAGGTGGCGGTCGATGTAGAGCACGGCGGTGCCGTCTTCCTCGGTGTGCACGACGTGCTCGTCCCAGAGTTTGTCGTAGAGCGTGCGAGCGGTCATCGTGGGCTTCCTTCTGAGGAGTCGGTGGCTTGCAGCGCCTGCACGAAGCGCTGCACGACGGTGGGCAGGACGTCCTGCGTGCGCACCGCGATGCGGTACTCGCGGGCGGCCCAGGGTTCGTCGAGTGCGAGCACACGCACCGCGAACACCTGCGAAAAACGCTGGGCGACGGCCGCCGGCAGCACGGCCACGCCGAGGCCGGCTTCGACCAGCTGGGCGATGGCGTCGAAACCCCGCACCTGCAGCCGCGCCTTCAGCGTGCGCCCGCGCGCCTCGGCCTCGGCGCGCATCGTCTCGTGGGCCGCGGCGCCGGCATGCAGGCCGACGATGTCGTGGTCGAGCAAGTCCTCGAAACGCACCGTGCCGATGGCGGCCAGCACGTGCTCCAGCGGCACCATCGCCGCCAGCGAGCCGTCGCGGTAGCGCCAGGTCGTCAGCCGGTTGTCCAGCTGCGGCGGCACGAAGATGCCGACGTCGGCACGGCCTTCGGCGACCGCGGCCTGGACTTCGGAGCTGGTCTGGTCCTCCAGGCTGATGCGGATCTGCGGATGCGCCTGCGAGAACGCCGCCAGGTCCGGCGGCAGGCACTCGGCGATGGCACCGGCGTTGGCGGCGATGCGCAGATGGCCTTTGATGCCGCGTGCGAACTCGGCGACCTCGCTCTCCAGCGCATGCAGCGACGCGTGCAGGCCGCGGATGTGGCGCACCAGCGCACGCCCGGCTTCGGTCGGCTCGACGCCGCGCGCGCGGCGTTCGAACAGCGGCACGCCGAAACGCGACTCCAGGTCCGACAGCCGTCGGCTCGCCGCCGCCAGCGCGAGGTGCTCGCGCCGGGCGCCGGCGGTGATGCTGCGGGTGTCGGCAATCGCGAGCACGAGATTGAGCGTGACAAGGTCGAAACGCATGGGCGATCGGCAGTCTAATCCTTCGCCAATCACAGAACCATGCCGATAAAGCAAAACCACCCTTCGCCAACCACGAAGCCGATCAGCGCCGTTCCGGCACCGTGACGAGGTGCAGCAGCGTCGGGCAGCGTTTGCCGATCTGGTCCGAGCGTGCCGCCCAGCGGTCCCAGAGGGCGTCGAGTTCGGCGCGCAGCTGCTCGCGTTCGCCGGCGTCCAGCCACAGCCGGCCCCAGCAGAAGAGGAAGTCGTCCGCCGGCGCGCCCGGCGCCTGCGCCGTCAGCTCGGTCTGCAGGCCGCCCGGCCCGCCGACGGAGATCGCGAGCGCGAGCCACGGCGCCTGGCGCGCCAGCGAACGGCCGAGCGCGGCGCGCGCGTCGGGCTGCCAGCGGCGTTCGGCGTCGTCGAACACGCCTTCGTAGCTGGCATGCGGCGCATCGCCCAGGCCGACGAGCAGCCGGTCGGCGACGCAGCGGTACAGCAGCACGCGCTGGCGGCCGCGCCGTTCCAGCGCCCAGGGGCGGATCAGGCCGAGGGCGGTCAGGCGGCCGACCCAGTAGCTCATCGCCGGCTTGCGGATGCCCAGCAGCGCCGCGGCTTCGGCCAGCCCGGCGGCACGGCCGAGGAAAGGACGCAGGTGCAACCGCTTGGCCGGGTGCCACAGCACCTCGACGGCAGCGGGCTGCACGACGCGCAGTTCGGGCGCGGCTTCCCAGGGTGGCGGCGGCTGGCGGGGCTCGGGCATGCGCAGCATTCAGGACGGAGGCTCGAATTTGAACGCAGCGCTGCTTAGCGTGGCGGCCGTACCCCCAGACGAGGAGCCACGATGCCGCTCGACACGCCCCGCCCCCCGGCCCAAGACCCGTGCGGCCACCTCTCCCCGACGTCGTGCGCCGGCCCGTTGCGCCGGCGCACGCTGCTGGCACACCTGCTGGGCGGCGCCCTGGTGCTCGCCGGCGGCGGCGTCACCGGCTGTGGCGGCGGCGGCGAGGACGCCGACCCCGGTGCCGGCAGCGGCACTGATCCCGGCCCCAGCGGCACGCTGGTCTACCGCAACTCCAGCGAGACCGCGGTCGTGCCGCTGGCCGGCGGCACGGCGATCGGCTTCGACCCGGGCGATCACCCGATGGTCGACCCGGGCATGGCGACCAGCCCCGACGGCCTGCTGCTGGCGGCACAGGACGGCGACAACGACGGCTTCGGCTTCGCCGTCTTCGACCGCGGCGGGCGGTTGCAGCGTGTGCTGCGTTTCGAGCGCCCGTTCGCCTTCGTCACCCACCACCTGTCCTTCCACCGCGGCGGCGCCCGGCTCGCCTTCAGCGTCGACGAACCGCGCTCGGCAGCCGACGACGAACGCATCGCACGCACGCTGCTCGTCTCCTGGCCCGAGGCGCGTGTGCTCGGCACGCTAGACGGCTGGGAGGCACCCACCTGGGCCGGCGACGAGCTGATCGTGCGCGATCCGGCCACGGGCCGGCTGCGCGGCTTCGACGCCGCCGGTGCCGACCTGGGCTGGATAGGCGACATCGTCACCGACCCGCAGATCGCCGCCTACGACGTCTCGGCCGACGGCCGCCACGTCGTCTGGCAGGACGGCAGCCGCATCCTCGCCTACGAGCGAAGCACCGGCGCGCGCAGCGTCGCCGCGACGCGCGAGATCAGCGACCTGAGCTCGCCCTGCCTGTCGCCCGACGGCCGCTGGCTGGCGCTGATGACGCTGGACCAGCGCTCGGCGACCTCGGTGTTCTGGACCACGGTGCCGCATGTGCTGCCCTTCGTGCCCGATGGCGCGATCGAGGTCGACTCGGCACGCTGGGCGCTGGACGGGCCGATCGCCGAATGCCGCGCCGGCATCGGCTGGCTGCCTTAGGGCTGCGGCTGCGGTTGCGCCGGCGGCGGCGCTGCTGGCGGCTGCGGCCCGAACTTGACGTTGATGCCGGTGAACAGCGTCAGGTCGTTGCGCCGCACACCGGCCGGCGGCTCGCTGTTGTACTGGTCGGCGAGCGTCACCGTCAGGCTCAGCGTCGAGTTCAGCGCCACCGCCAGCGAGCTGGAGAAGCGCAGGATGGTGGTGCGGTCGCCCGAGATCGTCGGCGCGATGTCCAGGCGCTGGCGCAGTTCGACGGTCGGCGTCAGCCGGTGCAGCGACTCCTCGGCGAGCGTCAGCGTGGTGCGTGCGAAGCGGCTGTCGTCGCGCCCGTCGATGCGCTGCTCGCGGTCGTAGCGGTCGATCGAGCGCCCCAGGCCGGAGAACACGCTCAGGCTGGTGTCGCGCAGGTCGATGAGCTTCCAGCCCAGGCCGGCGTCGACGGTGTCGCGCCGGTCCAGTTCGACGACGCGGTCGCTTTCGACGCTGGCGCGGCCGTAGACGAAGGTGCGCGGCGTCAGGTTGTAGTCGTAGCGCGCGCTGGCGTTCCAGCGGTCGGCGGTGGTTTCGCGTTCGCCGTCGACCTCGCTGCGGCCGTAGTTCAGCGAGCCGCCGAGCGTGATGCGGTCACGCCGCGTGGCGCGCACCGCGTCCAGGCTGAGAGAGGCGGCGACGCCGTCGGTGTTGCCCGAGGTCAGCGTCGCCGCGGCACCGCCCGAGCCGCGCCACAGGCCGTCGGCCACCGGCGCGGGCGCCGGCGCGACGACGACGACCTGCGCCAGCGCCGCGCTCACGGACAGCGAGGCGAGACACGCCACGGCGCGCGGGGCGGATCGAAAGGCGGCAAGAGCTCGCCGGCGGAACAGGTCGGTCACGGTCGTGCGGTTCATGTGCAGCCCGAATGCTCGCGGCTCCCGGCCGCGAGCGGGTTAAGCACTTGTGACGCCGGGGACGATCGTGCCGACGGCCGCGCTCAGCCGAGCGCGGCGACGATCTCGGGCGGCGCCTGCACCAGTTCGATCAGCACGCCTTCGCCGCAGATCGGGAACTCTTCGTTGCCCTTGGGGTGCACGAAGCAGATGTCGTAGCCCGCCGCGCCCTTGCGGATGCCGCCGGGCGCGAAGCGCAGGCCTTGCGCGCTCAGCCACTCGACGGCCTTGGGCAGGTCGTCAATCCACAGGCCGACGTGGTTCAGCGGCGTCGCGTGCACCGCCGGTTTCTTCTCGGGGTCGACCGGCTGCATCAGGTCGACCTCGACCGCGTGCGGGCCGGTGCCCAGCGCGCAGATGTCCTCGTCGACGTTTTCGCGTTCGCTGACGAACGTGCTCTTGACGGCAAGGCCGAACAGGTCGACCCACAGCGACTTCAGCCGCTGCTTGTCGGGGCCGCCGATGGCGATCTGCTGGACACCCAGCACACGGAACGGACGGGTCATGCGGACACCTCCTTCTTCGTCGGGAACAGATTCAGGCGGGCGAGCAGCTTGCGGTCGTCCTCGGCGTCGGCGTTGCCGGTGACGAGCAGCTGGTCGCAGTAGAAGATGGAGTTTGCACCCGCCAGGAAACAAAGCGCCTGGACGCCGTCGCCGAGTTCGCGCCGGCCGGCCGACAGGCGCACGCGCGAGCGCGGCATCACGATGCGTGCGGCGGCGACGACGCGCACCAGCTCGAACGGGTCGACCGGCGGCGCGTCGGCCAGCGGCGTGCCGGGCACACGCACCAGGCTGTTGATCGGCACCGAATCCGGCGGCGGCGCCATCGCCGCGAGTTCGGCGATCAGCCCGGCGCGGTGCGCGCGCGTCTCGCCCATGCCGACGATGCCGCCGCAGCAGACCTTGATGCCGGCCGCACGCACGTGCTGGATGGTCTGCAGGCGGTCTTCGTAGACGCGGGTGCCGATGACCTCGCCGTAGAACTCGGGCGCGGTGTCCAGGTTGTGGTTGTAGTAGTCCAGCCCGGCCTCGCCCAGCGCCTGCGCCTGCTGCGGCTCGAGCATGCCCAGCGTGGCGCAGGTCTCCAGGCCGAGCGCGCGCACCTCGCGCACCAAGTGCAGCACCTTGTCCAGGTCGCGCTCCTTGGGCGAACGCCAGGCCGCACCCATGCAGAAGCGGGTGGCGCCGGCGGCCTTGGCGGCACGCGCCTTGGCCAGCACCTCCTCGGGTTCGAGCATCTTCGCCGCCGCCAGGCCGGTGTCGTGGCGTGCCGACTGCGGGCAGTAGCCGCAGTCCTCGGGGCAGCCGCCGGTCTTGATCGACAGCAGCGACGCCAGCTCGATGTCGCCGCCAGGCCAGTGCAAGGCGTGCACCTCGGCCGCGCGCCGCACCAGCTCCATGAACGGCAGCTCCAGCAGCGCGAGCACACGCTCGCGCGTCCAGGCCGCCGCCGCGGGCATCTCCAGCAGCGCCGACATCAGGCGAAGCGGATGATGGGCTGGTCCACCGCCAGGCTCTCGCCCTGCGGCGCCAGCACCTCGGCCACCGTGCCGTCCTGCTGCGCGGTGAGGATGTTCTCCATCTTCATCGCCTCGATGACGGCCAGGCGCTCGCCGGCGACGACGTGCTGCCCCGCCTTGGCCAGCACCTGCACCAGCAGGCCCGGCATCGGCGACAGCAGGAACTTGCTCATGTCCGCCGGCGGCTTGAACGGCATCACGCGCAGCAGTTCGGCGGCCCGCGCGCGCATCACCATCGCGTCGATGCGGCGGCCGTTGTGGGCGACGCTGTACCAGACGCCGTAACGTTCGGCCTGGGCCGTGAACGGGCGGCCGTTGCAGGTGCCGGTGGCGCGGATCGAGCCGAAGCGCCACTCCTTGACGATCGCGTAGGCGCGGCCGTGCACGGTGACGGTCGTGATGTTGCCCGCGACCTCGACCTTCACCGGCACGTGCACGTGCTCGCCGCCCTCGCCGCGGATGACGACGACGAAGTCGGTGCCGATGCGCAGGTTGTGGCCGGCGAGCTGGCCGCTGATGCCGGCGGCGCGCCCGAGGTAGCGGCGGTAGACGGTGGCCAGCAGCGCGACGAGGAAGTCGGGGTCCTCGTGCGGCACGTCCTGGGCGCGGAAGCCCTTGCCGTAGTGCTCGGCGATGAAGCCGGTGTTGAACTGGCCGGCGACGAACTTCGGGTGCGCCAGCAGCGCCGACTGGAACGGGATGTTGCTCGAGACGCCGCGGATGACGAAGCCGTTGAGCGCCTCGCGCATGCGGGCGATGGCGTCGTCGCGGTCCAGCCCGTGCACGATGAGCTTGGCGATCATCGAGTCGTACTGCATCGGGATCTCGCCGCCTTCGTAGACGCCGGTATCGACACGCACGCCACCGCCGGCGGGCACCGGCATCGCCGCTTCCATCGTCTGCGGCGGCGGCATGTAGCGCACCAGGCGGCCGGTCGAGGGCAGGAAGTTGCGGAACGGGTCCTCGGCGTTGATGCGGCACTCCATCGCCCAGCCGCGGCGCGGGATGTCGGCCTGCTTGAACGGCAGCGGCTGGCCGGCGGCCACACGCAGCATCTGCTCGACCAGGTCGATGCCGGTGATGCACTCGGTCACCGGGTGCTCGACCTGCAGCCGGGTGTTCATCTCGAGGAAATAAAAGCTCTGGTCCTTGCCGACGACGAACTCGACCGTGCCGGCCGACTGGTACTTCACCGCCTTGGCCAGCGCCACCGCCTGCTCGCCCATGGCCTTGCGCGTGGCGTCGCTGATGAAGGGCGACGGGGCTTCCTCGATGACCTTCTGGTGGCGGCGCTGGATCGAACATTCGCGCTCGTGCAGGTAGACGACGTTGCCGTGGGCGTCGCCGAGCACCTGGATCTCGATGTGGCGCGGCTCCTCGACGAACTTCTCGATGAAGACGCGGTCGTCGCCGAAGCTGTTCTTGGCTTCGTTGCGGCACGAGGAGAAGCCTTCGAAGGCTTCCTGGTCGTTGAAGGCCACGCGCAGGCCCTTGCCGCCGCCGCCGGCGCTGGCCTTGATCATCACCGGGTAGCCGATGTCGCGCGCGATCTGCATCGCGTGCTCGGGCGTGTCGATGGCCTCGTTCCAGCCCGGGATGGTGCTGACGCCGGCTTCGTTGGCCAGCTTCTTGGAGGCGATCTTGTCGCCCATGGCCGCGATGCTGTAGTGCTTCGGGCCGATGAAGACGATGCCTTCCTCCTCGACGCGGCGGGCGAAATCCTCGTTCTCGGACAGGAAGCCGTAGCCGGGGTGGATGGCCTCGGCGCCGGTCTGCTTGGCCGCGGCGATCAGCTTGTCGGCGACGAGATAACTCTCGCGGCTGGGCGCCGGGCCGATGTGCACGGCCTCGTCGGCGAGTTCGACGTGACGCGCGTCGCGGTCGGCGTCGGAATACACGGCCACCGTCGCGATGCCCAGCTTCTTTGCGGTCTTGATGACGCGGCAGGCGATTTCGCCCCGATTGGCGATCAGGATCTTCTTGAACATGGAGTTCTCTCCGGAATTCGTTTCAGCCCCCTCTCCCGCTTGGCGGGAGAGGGTTGGGGTGAGGGTCGCGGTACGAGGGCACCCTCACCCCTGCCCTCTCCCGCGGCCGCGGGAGAGGGAGGAATGCATCAAAGAGGGATGTTCCCGTGCTTGCGCCACGGGTTCTCCAGCTTCTTGTCCTTGAGCATCGCCAGCGAGCGGCAGATGCGCTTGCGCGTCTCGTGCGGCTGGATGACGTCGTCGATGTAGCCGCGGGCGCCGGCGACGAAGGGGTTGGCGAAACGCGCCTTGTATTCGGCTTCGCGCGCGGCGAGCTTGGCCGGGTCGGCCTTGTCTTCGCGGAAGATGATCTCGACCGCGCCCTTGGCACCCATCACCGCGATCTCGGCGTTGGGCCAGGCGAAGTTGACGTCGCCGCGCAGGTGCTTGGAGCTCATCACGTCGTAGGCGCCGCCGTAGGCCTTGCGCGTGATGACGGTGATCTTCGGCACCGTGCACTCGGCGTACGCGTAGAGCAGCTTGGCGCCGTGTTTGATGATGCCGCCGTACTCCTGCGAGGTGCCGGGCATGAAGCCGGGCACGTCGACGAAGGTCACGACCGGGATGTTGAAGGCGTCGCAGAAGCGCACGAAACGCGCCGCCTTGATGCTGCTCTTGATGTCCAGGCAGCCGGCCAGCACCATCGGGTTGTTGGCGACGATGCCCACCGCCTCGCCGTTCATGCGGCCGAAGCCGACGACGATGTTCTTGGCGTTGTCGGGCTGGATCTCGAAGAACTCGCGGTCGTCGACCACCTTCGTGATCAGCTCCTTCATGTCGTAGGGCTTGTTCGCGTTCTCCGGCACCAGCGTGTCCAGCGACAGGTCGATGCGCTCGGCCGGGTCGCCGCTGTTGCGCACCGGGGCGCGCTCGCGGTTGTTCAGCGGGATGTAGTTGTAGAAGCGGCGCAGCATCAGGATCGCCTCGACGTCGTTGTCGTAGGCGAGGTCGGCGACGCCGCTCTTGGTCGTGTGCGTGATCGCACCGCCCAGTTCCTCGGCGGTGACCTCCTCGTGCGTCACCGTCTTCACGACCTCGGGGCCGGTGACGAACATGTACGAGCTGTCCTTCACCATGAAGATGAAGTCGGTCATCGCCGGCGAATAGACCGCGCCGCCGGCGCAGGGGCCCATGATCAGGCTGATCTGCGGCACCACGCCCGAGGCCATCACGTTGCGCTGGAAGACCTCGGCATAACCGCCGAGCGAGGCCACGCCTTCCTGGATGCGCGCGCCGCCCGAGTCGTTCAGGCCGATGACCGGGGCGCCGACCTTCATCGCCTGGTCCATGATCTTGCAGATCTTCTCGGCGTGCGCCTCCGACAGCGCGCCGCCGAAGACGGTGAAGTCCTGGCTGAAGACGAACACCAGGCGGCCGTTGATCATGCCGTAGCCGGTGACGACGCCGTCGCCGGGGATGGTCTTGCCGGCCATGCCGAACTCGCTGCAGCGGTGCTCGACGAACATGTCCCACTCTTCGAAGGTGCCGTCGTCGAGCAGCAGCTCGATGCGCTCGCGCGCGGTCAGCTTGCCCTTGGCGTGCTGCGAATCGATGCGCCTCTGTCCGCCGCCCAGCCGCGCCGCGGCGCGTTTCTTTTCGAGTTGTTCGATGATGTCGTGCATGAGTCTGTCCCCTCGTTCAATCCATCAGGTCGAGCAGACGGCGCGCCGCGACCGAGGCGGCCAGCCGCCCGGACAGCACGTCGTCGATAGTCGTCGGTAGCGCTTCGCGCACCGCCGGGTGTTGTTTGAAGCGCTGGCGCAGGCCGGCCTGGATGCGGTCCCACATCCAGGCTTCGTCCTGGGCGCGGCGGCGCGACACGAGGCGGCCGCTGTCGCGCTGGCGCGTGTTGAAGCCCTCGACCGCGCCCCAGAAGTCCTGCAGCCCGCTGCCCTTGAGCGCGCTCAGCTGCAGCACCTGGGCCGGCAGCGCCGCATGCGGCCCGAGGAAACGCAGCGCGCTCGTGATCTGGGCGCGGGCCCGCGTGGCGGCGTCGGGGTCGATGTCGGCCTTGTTGATGACGACGAGGTCGGCCAGCTCCATCACGCCCTTCTTGATCGCCTGCAGGTCGTCGCCGGCGTTGGGCAGCTGCATCAGCACGAACATGTCGGTCATGTTGGCGACCGCGGTCTCGCTCTGGCCGACGCCGACGGTCTCGACGATGACGACGTCGTGGCCCGCGGCTTCGCAGACCAGCATCGCCTCGCGCGTCTTCTCGGCGACGCCGCCCAGCGTGCCGCCGGCCGGGCTCGGGCGGATGAAGGCACGTTCCTCGGTCGACAGCCGCTCCATGCGCGTCTTGTCGCCGAGGATGGAGCCGCCCGAGACGCTGGACGAAGGGTCGACCGCGAGCACCGCGACGCGGTGGCCGCGCTCGATCAGGAACAGGCCCAGCGCCTCGATGAAGGTGCTTTTGCCGACGCCGGGCACACCGCTGATGCCCAGGCGGAACGCACGCCCGGTGTGCGGCAGCAAGGTGTTGAGCAGATCGTCGGCACGCAGGCGGTGGTCGGCGCGTGTCGACTCCAGCAGCGTGATCGTCTTCGCCAGCGCCCTTCGCTGCAGCGGGCCCGCGGGCCCGAGGAGCGACGACAGCAGCGCCTGGTCCGAGACAGGCATCGACTTCTTGGAAGGAGGAGTAAGGACGGTCTCAGGCCGCGACCACGGCCGCCTTGATCTGTTCGAGCACGTGTTTGGCGCTCACCGGCACCGGGGTGCCGGGGCCGTAGATGCCTTTGACGCCGGCGTCCTGGAGGAAGCCGTAGTCCTGCTGCGGAATGACACCGCCGACGAAGACGACGATGTCGTCGGCGCCCTGGTCCTTCAGCGCCTGGATGATCGCCGGCACCAGCGTCTTGTGGCCGGCGGCCAGCGTGCTGACGCCGACCGCGTGCACGTCGTTCTCGATCGCCTGGCGCGCGCATTCCTCGGGGGTCTGGAACAGCGGGCCCATGTCGACGTCGAAACCGAGGTCGGCGAAGGCGGTGGCGACGACCTTGGCGCCGCGGTCGTGGCCGTCCTGGCCGAGCTTGGCGATCATCACGCGCGGGCGGCGGCCCTGGTCCTGGGCGAACTGCTCGATTTCGGCCTTCAGCTTGTCCCAGCCTTCGGCGCTGTCGTAGGCGGCTGCATACACACCGGTCACCTTCTGGATGTCGGCGCGGTGGCGCCCGTAGACCTTCTCCAGCGCGTCGGAGACTTCGCCGACGGTGGCACGCACACGCATCGCGTCGATGGTCAGCCCGAGCAGGTTGCCGGCGCCGCTGCGCGCGGCTTCGGTCAGCGCGTCGAGCGCGGCCTGAACCTGGGCGCCGTCGCGCGCCGCACGCACCGCCGCCAGGCGGGCGATCTGGCCCTCGCGCACCTTGACGTTGTCGACCTCGCGCACGTCCATCGGCGAGGACTGCGTCGTCTTGTACTTGTTGACGCCGACGATGACGTCCTTGCCCGAGTCGATGCGCGCCTGCTTCTCGGCCGCGCTGGCCTCGATCTTCAGCTTGGCCCAGCCCGAGTCGACGGCCTTGGTCATGCCGCCCATGGCCTCGACTTCCTCGATGATGGACCAGGCCTTGTCGGCCATGTCCTGGGTCAGCTTCTCCATCAGGTAGCTGCCGGCCCAGGGGTCGACGACCTTGGTCACCTGGGTCTCTTCCTGGATGATCAGCTGGGTGTTGCGGGCGATGCGGGCGCTGAACTCGGTGGGCAGCGCGATCGCCTCGTCGAAGCTGTTGGTGTGCAGGCTCTGCGTGCCGCCGAAGACCGCGGCCATCGCCTCGACCGTGGTGCGCACGATGTTGTTGTACGGGTCCTGCTCGGTCAGGCTCCAGCCCGAGGTCTGGCAGTGGGTGCGCAGCATCAGGCTCTTGGGCTTCTTCGCGCCGAAGCCCTTCATGATGCGGCACCACAAGAGGCGCGCGGCGCGCATCTTGGCGATCTCGAGATAGAAGTTCATCCCGATCGCCCAGAAGAAGCTCAGGCGGCCGGCGAACTCGTCGACGTCCAGGCCGCGCGCGGTCGCGGTCTTCACGTACTCCTTGCCGTCGGCCAGCGTGAAGGCGAGTTCCAGCGCCTGGTTCGCGCCCGCTTCCTGCATGTGGTAGCCGGAGATCGAGATCGAGTTGAACTTCGGCATGTGGTGCGCCGTGTACTCGATGATGTCCGCCACGATCCGCATCGAAGGCTCGGGCGGATAGATGTAGGTGTTGCGGACCATGAACTCCTTGAGGATGTCGTTCTGGATCGTCCCCGAGAGATGGTCCTGCGCGACACCCTGCTCCTCGGCCGCGACGACATAGCCGGCGAGCACCGGCAGCACCGCGCCGTTCATCGTCATCGACACGCTGACCTTGTCCAGCGGGATGCCGTCGAACAGGATCTTCATGTCCTCGACCGAGTCGATCGCGACCCCGGCCTTGCCGACGTCGCCGGTGACACGCGGGTGGTCGCTGTCGTAGCCGCGGTGCGTCGCCAGGTCGAAGGCGACCGACACGCCCTGGCCGCCGGCAGCCAGCGCCTTGCGGTAGAAGGCGTTGGATTCTTCGGCGGTGGAGAAGCCCGCGTACTGGCGGATGGTCCACGGCCGCACCGAGTACATCGTCGCCTGAGGCCCGCGGATGAAGGGCTCGAAACCGGGCAGCGTGTCGGCGTGCTGCAGATCGGCCAGGTCGGCGGCCGTATACAGCGGCTTGACCGTCAGCCCTTCGGGCGTCAGCCAGCTCAGGGCCTCGACGTCACCACCGGGAGCCGACTTGGCAGCGGCCTTGTGCCATTGCTCGAGGGTGGAGGGGGCGAACTCGCCGCTTTCCAGCGGCTTGGGACTGTCGCTCATCGAATGGTCTCCTGCGCAGACCGCCGGGCCCGCTGTCATGAATAATTATAAATTCCTGCTCCGACGTGATCCTGACACATCGGTTAACGACAGGGCGAAGCCGGCGAGCGCCCGCCTGATCGTCGTCATGTGTTCATCTCACATCTTCTCGGCCCTGCGCGCCTGAACCCACGCTCGGGCCATAGTCTGGCGATCGGAGCCTCCCGGCGATCGCCAGCTTTCAGCCGGCGTGGGCGGGCGTCGACGCCGTCGCAGCTGCGCCGGCCGGGGTCATCGCCGGCGCCGTGCCGGCCATCGCGGCCAGCGCCCAGACGCTGTTGGCGTCGAGGATCTGCGCCAGCACCTCGGTGTCCGCTCCGGCCTGCAGGCGCAGCAGCCCCGCCAGCAGCGGCGAGTGCGCGCGCAGGCCTTCGGGCACCGGCCGCAGGTGCTCGGTGCCGCTGTCGACGACGCAGAGCACCTCGTCGACCCAGAGCCCGACCAGCGGGCGGCCGTTGCGTCCCGGCAGGGTCAGCACCAGCAGCACGCCGTCGGCGGCCCGCGGCGGGTAGGCGACGCCGAACAGCGACCGTGCACACAGCACCGGGATGACGATCGCGCCGTTGCCCGCGGGCACCTCGGTGAGACCGAGTGCGTGCGGCGTACCCAGCCGCGCCCGCACCAGCCCGTCGCGCGGGCGGGCCTCGACGACGGCGGCGACGGGCAGGCCGAAGCGCCCGGCGCCGGTGGTGAACAAGGCATAGCTGCAGGTCGCGTCGCGCTGCGCCGGCGGCAGCGCCTGCACCGCGATGTCCTGCAGACAGGTCGCGCGGCGCTCGCTTTCGCCCAGGCGCAGCGCCACCAGCGCGCGCACCCGGTTGTCGTAACCGTCGCCACGCTTGAACTCGCGGTAGCCGTCGGCACGCACCGCCGACACCGCCCAGGTCGAGCCGCGGTACTCGGCCAGGCCGGGCGCCAGCGCGGCCGGCAACGTCGAGCCGGCGGCCAGTTCGGCGTCGGTGCTGGCGAGCACACGGCCTTCGGCATCGACGAAGGCGGCGATGCCGGCGCGTTCACCGAGCACGTCGCGCAGCATCGCCTGCAGCTCACGCGCGGCGTCGAAGACCGCGGCGACACCGCCGACGACACGGCGCTGGCCGTCGCGCACCGCGGCGCTGTAGACGTAGGTCGGCACGCCAGCGGACAAAGCCGAGCCGGCGAAGGGCGTGACGGCATAACGCTGCGAGTCCGCCAGCGCCAGCGTCGTGTTCAGCAGGCCGGCCTCGACCCGGCTGCCGACGAGCGGCTCGCCTTCGCCCTCGTGCGACAGCGCGCAGACCGTGCCGTCGACGCGGAAGGCGACGAGCCGGGTGTAGACGGTGTAGAGGCTGTTGACGTGCGCCAGCACCGCGCCGAGCTCGGCTTCGGCGGCCGCAGCCGGCGGGGCGGCGAGCACACGCTCGAGCACCGGCGACAGCGCCCACCAGCGGCAGTCGTTGGCGCGTTCGTAGAGGCTGCGGTCCATGATGTCCGCGGCCAGGCGCGCCATGTCCTGGGCCTGGTGGCGCAGGCGCCCGAGCGCGCTGCGCTGCAACTCGCCGATGGCTTCGTCGACGCGGTCGCGTGTACGACGGCCGGCCTCCTGCACCTGGCCCAGCAGCGCCTTCAGGCGCGCGCTGGCCTGCTGCTGCGCGCCGGCGGCCAGACGCCCGTTCCAGACCACGCGACGCAGGTCGGCGTTGATCGCGTCGAGCTCGGCGCGCAGCCGGGCCAGTTCGGCCGTGTCCGGCGCCAAAGCGGCGTCGGCCGGACCGTCGTCGCGGCCGCTGAAGGCGCTCAGCAGCGAGACCATCGCGTGGGCGCGCCAGCCCGGCCCCGGGTACCCCTGGAAGCCGGCTCCGGCCCGGGTCACCGAGAGGTATTCGCGGCCGCCGAACGCGGTCAGGCCGACCTCGCCCGCGGCCGCAGCCTGCAGCCGCGCGCCCAGCGGGATGTGGGCCTCGTCGGCACTGGCGATGACACGGTCCTGGGCGTCGAGCAGCACCAGCGCGACATGCCGACCGGTCTGCAGCACGCTGTCGAAGACCCGCCGCATCTCGTCGGCGAGGCGAAAGCGCAGCACCAGCACACCGACGCAGCGGCCGCCTTCGCCGTCGATGCGGTGGGCGTACAGCAGCACGTCGGCCGCGCCCGCCGCCAGCGCGCTGGGGCCGAAACGTTCGACGAAACCTCGGCCGGCGAGCGCGTCGGCGACCAGCGGCTCGGCGGCCAGGCTGGTGGCGCTGCCCTCCTCCAGGCGCAACAGCACGCGGCCGTCGGGGGCGAGCAGCACGACGTCGTCGTAGACGCTGTACTTGGCGCGGTACTCGCCCAGGCGGCGCAGCACCGCGGCCGGGTCGGCCGGGCCGCGGGCGGCGGCGGCGCAGAAGGCGCGCAGCACCGCGTCGGTGGCGAGGAAACCGACGTCGGCGGTGCGCTCGTAGAGGTTGCGCACGAGGATGTCGATCGTGCACTGCGCGGACGACGAGAGCTCGTCGTCCAGCGCCGCGAGGCTCTCGCTGCCGAGTTGTCGCACCAGGCGCGACTGCAGGCTGGCAAAGCGGGCCCGGGTGCGCGTCAGCATCGGCAGCACAGCCTCGGCTTCATCGGGGCAGGCGATCGCGGATGTCGCTTCGATCATCTGCCACAGCAAACCGAGATCGCGAAGGTCGCGCTCTGCGCAGAGCACGTGCCGCATGTGGGGAACGAGGTCGTCAACGAGACTCATGGAGCGCGGCCTGCACCTGAACCTGGGGATGGGATGGCGCAGCCTAGGGCGACCCGCGAGTCGCATTCACTCGATCAGGGCACCGTATGCACGCCAGTTCCTAGAGAGCACCACCGTTGCGCGCCGGGCACCAACAGCGGTCAGCGGTTTGCGGGAATCCCCTAAATTGCAGGATCTGTGCCCAGTTGCGGCCATCATGCAAAATTAAGAATTCGAAAATTCCGCATCGGCCGCAGGGCCGCCGCCCGCACCCCGCTCCCCCCGTGGCCGAACTCCAGCACC
>NZ_NRRU01000093.1 GCF_016583785.1 Rubrivivax gelatinosus
CGCTGCTGCAGGGCAGCCCGGCGCAGCGCGCCGCCAGCAACTCCCAGCGTTCGCCGAACAAGGCTTCGCAGCTGGCGCCGCGCTGCGCCGGGCTGCCCTGCAGCAGCGTCGCGGCGCGTGCGTTGGCGGCCAGCAGCCGGCCATCGTCGTCGAAGGCGAGCAGGCCTTCGTTGGCAGTGCCCAGGAACTCGGGCCGCGTCGCCAACGCGACGATCCAGCGGCCCTGCATGCGCTGGCGCAGCAGCGCGTTCTCGAGCTGCGTCGCGGCGATGCGCACCAGCGCCAGCGTGTGGCGCTGGCGCGCCGCGACGTAGGACGAGGCGTCGAGCACGCCGACCAGCGTACCGTCGGCGTCGTGCACCGGTGCCGCGGTGCAGGAGATGCCGCCCAGGCGCTCGAAGAAATGCTCACCGCCGGTGACGGCCACCGCCTGCCCCGCCGCCAGCGCCGTGCCCAGGCCGTTGGTGCCGGCGTCGCCTTCGCGCCAGCGGCTGCCGGCGACGATGCCGTCGCCGTCGTTCATGCGAAAGCGCGAGTCGGTGCGCAGGTCGAGGATGACGCCGTCGGTGTCGGCGAAAGCGAGCAGGAAGTTGGAGCCGGCGATCTGCGGCACCAGCGCCTCCATCTGCGCCAGCGCCAGCCGGCGCACGACGCCGGCGGCTTCGCGCCGGCGCGCCAGCTCGCCGCCGTCGACCACCGGCACGAGCACCGGCGCCGCGGCATCCAGCCCGGCGGCGGCGCAGCGCGCCCAGCTCTGCAGGATCAGCGCATCGGGTGCGCCGTCGGCGCCGAACGCGGCGGCGCGGGCGCGCAGGCCGGGGTCGGCCGCTGCCAGGTCCAGGTCCATCTCGCTCCTCCTGCCGGCTGAGGGGCCGGCTGTTTCGTTTCTGGACACCGGCCGCGCACGGTGTCCAGCCGCGGCACAACCGGGTGCGCAGCCGCCACCTCGTACGGACGGTGGCGGCATGCGGGTGATTCCCCGGTGGAACGGCGGTTGCAGACGCCGGACCTTGCGCCATCGAATGCGCAACGTCCATTGGAGAACACGAGAGGAGACCGCCATGCCCCGAAACCGGATGCAGCCGCTGCGTCTGATCTGCGCCCCCGCCTTCGTCGCCGCCGCGCTTGCCGCGGCCGCGCCACCGGCACCAGCGCAGACCAACATCGACAAGCTCAAGCAGTTCAAGGTCGCGACCACCGACCTCAACATCCCGCAGGTGGCGCAGACCGGGCGCAACGCCGACGCCATCCGCCAGAACCTCAAGAGCATCAAGCTGCCGCCGGGCTTCACGATCGACCTGTTCGCCGTCGTGCCCGACGCGCGCCACATGGCGGTGGCGCCAAGCACCAACATGCTCTTCGTCGGCACGCGCAAGACCTCGGTCTGGGCCGTCACCGACCGCAACAGCGACGGTGTCGCCGACGAGGTGAAGTCCTTCGCGCCGAGCCTGAAGTTCCACAACCCGAACGGCGTCTGCTGGACCAAGGACGGCTTCCTGATCGTCGCCGAGCACAACCGGGTGCTCAACTTCCCGGCCGCCGAGTTCTTCTACGAAGGCCCGGACGTCGCCGTGATCGAGGTCGTCGGCCAGGGCAAGCTGGTGCCGCCCGAGGAGGAGAGCTTCAACCACGGCGCGCGCACCTGCCGCATCGGCCCCGACGGCCAGCTCTACGTGACGCTGGGCCAGCCCTTCAACGTGCCGGCGCGCGACAAGCTCGACCTGTACCGCCAGTGGGGCATAGGCGGCATCGTGCGCATGAACGCCTTCGACGGCAGCAAACGCGAGGTCTTCGCCACCGGCGTGCGCAACTCGGTCGGCATGGACTTCAACCCGCAGGACGGCAGCCTCTGGTTCACCGACAACCAGACCGACGGCATGGGCGACGACATCCCCGCCGGCGAGATCAACCGCGCGACCCGGGCGGGCCAGTTCTTCGGCTATCCGTGGCGCCAGGGCCGCACCCGCATCACCGAGTTCGGCTACGACAAGGACCCGCTGCCGCCCAACATCACCGACCCGCAGGTCTATACCGAGGCGCATGCGGCCGACCTGGGCATGGCCTTCTATACCGGCAAGGCCTTCCCGGAGAAGTACCGCGGCGGCTTCTTCTCGGCCCAGCACGGCTCCTGGAACCGTACCAAGCCGATCGGTGCGCGTGTGCTCTTCACCTCGCTGAAGCCCGACGGCAGCGCCGACAAGACCGAGGTCTTCGCCGAGGGCTGGCTCGACGCCAACGGCATCTACCGCGGGCGGCCGGTGGACGTGGCGGTGATGAAGGACGGCTCGCTGCTGGTGAGCGACGACTTCGCCGGCGCCGTCTACCGCATCAGCTACCAGGCGCCTTGACGATGCTGAACTGGCTGCTCAGCCTGGCACTGGTGGGCACCGGCCCGGCACTGGCGCAGGACAGCGCCGCCGGGCGGCTGAAGGCGCAGGCCTGCAGCGTCTGCCACGGGACTATGGGCGTGGCGGTGCACCCCGAGGCGCCCCACCTCGCCGGCCAGCCCGCGGCCTATCTCGAGACCCAGCTGCGCCACTACCGCAACGGCCAGCGCCAGCACCCGGTGATGAACGTCATCGCCAGGCCGCTGTCCGACAGCGACATCGAGAACCTGGCGGCCTGGTTCGCGTCGATCCGCGTCGACGCGCAGGGGCGCTGACAGCGGCGGCGGCCCGCCGGCCGGCGGGCCGCCTGCTGTGTCGCGTGCAACGATGCGCAAGCGGCGCGGCAACGAAAGCACTGTGGCTTGCACCGCAGGCACGCGCCGCGGGCAGAATGCAGCGCAACACCTACCGAGAGAGCGTCGCGATGCATGCCCCCCGCTTCCCCCTGGCCGCGCTGTGCCTGGCCGCAGGCGCCGCGATGTCGGCACCGGGCGACCAGCCCGTCCCCCCGCTGGTGCCCAGCACGCAGAAGAGCGAGGTGAAGGCGCAGACCGCGTCGCTCCCGGCGCGCGGGCTGTTCGAAGGCGACAGGCTCTCCGCCTCGGGGCGCCAGCAGCTGGCCGAACTGGTGCTGGACGCGCTCGGGCTGCAGGTCGAGGTGGCGCTGCTGGTGCCCACCGGCCCGTGGAAGATCGACGGCAGCAACCGCGACGAGCGCGCGCTGACGCCGGGCCGGCTCGACTCGGTCAAACGTTTCCTCGCCGAACGCGGCGTCGACCCCCGGCACATCTTCGTCGAGAGCCGCATCGACCAGAAGCTGGCCGAGCCGCGCCTGGACGTGCAGATCATGGGCCGGCCGGCGAGCGACTGAGGCGGCTCGCGCCGGCCGGCGGGGAGCGTCAGCCGGTGATCTTCAGCAGCACGCGGCCGTCCTCGTAGCGCAGCTCGCCGGTGGCGCCGGCGATGCTGACGCGGTCGAAGCGGCCCTGGACCTTGCCGACACTCAGCAGCACCAGCGTGTCGCCGACAGCCGGCTTGAAGCCGCTGGCAAAGCTCAGCTCGAGCGTGGCGCCGTCCAGCGTCAGCCGGTCCGCGACCGCGACACGGCCCTGGCCGGCGCCGCCCAGCGCCAGCTGCAGCGTGCTGCCCGACAGCAGCGTCAGCTTGCCGCCGAGCTGCAGCGTGCCGGCCTGCGCGGCGCGCAGCGTGCCGCCGCTGGCGTAGACGTCGCCGCTGCCGAAGGCGCCGGCCGAGCCGGCCACCAGCGTGCCGGCCTTCAGCAGGGTGCCGCCGCTGTAGCGGTTGGCGCCGGCCAGCGTCAGGCTGCCGCTGCCGTCCTTGCTCAGCAGGCCGGCGCCGGCGATGTCGTTTTTCCAGGTGTCGGCGGCGTTGAAACCGCCGAGCGCGGCGTCCATCGTCACGGCGACGTCGCCGTTGAAGGCGCCGTAGCCGTCGGCCGCGGCGACCAGGTTCAGGCGGCCGTAGCCTTCGGCGTCGTCGAGCGCCGGGTAGCCCGAGCCGATCGCGGTGGTCTTGAGCACGACGCGGCGCTGCTCGGCGCTGAGGTAGGGCAGGCGGGTCTCCAGCAGTACCTCGGCACCCTTGGGCACCTGTGCCGTCTTGCCGGTGGTGGCGATGGCGGCGAAGTCGTAGGTCAGGCGCTTGATCGCCGCGGCCTTGACTGCCGCGCTGTCGGCGAAGCGGTCACCGCTGCCCGAGTGCGCGTAGGCGTAGAAGGCGTTCCAGTCGCTGCTGCCGGTGGCCGCCATCAGCGCCGTGTGCGCCTGCCGGTAGGCGGCGGCACGCGTCTCGGGCGTGGCCGCGTACAGGTTGCCGACGGCCGAGGCCTGGCCCAGGATGCGCCCGCCGATCACGTCCAGCGGCGAGTGCATGCCGGCCAGGATGCGGTTGTCGCCCAGCTCCAGCGCCCGCGCCACCAGCTCCTGGAACCGTTCGGGCATCACGTAGGCCATCGCCAGCGCGTCGCGCACCGCCTCGGCGGTGTGGCCGCTGGGGAAGCCGCCGTCGGTGTAGGCGGGGCTGCCCTTGGCCGGCACCAGGGTCGGCGCGACGACGACGCTGCTGCTCCAGCGCCACGGGCGGGCGTACTTGTAGAAGCGTTTGGCAGGCTCGGTGGAGGCGTTGGTGCCGACGTTGTTGACGAAGTCGACGACGCTGCCGAAGCCGGTGTTGCCGCCGCTGCTGCCGACGCCGGTGTTGTTGCCGCCGTCGTCGTACTTCTGGCTGGTGGCGTCGGCCGGGATGCTGGTGATCGTCGTCGTCTGCTGCGCGGCGCTGCGCCAGGCGGCGGTCAGCGGGCCCAGGCCGTCGGTGACGCTGTAGCCCTTGCCGCGGCGGTCGTCGTAGTAGGCGGCCTCGGCCTGTGCCTCGGTGCGCGCCGTGGTCACGGTGGCGGCGTAGGCGACGTTGGCGTCGAGCACCGCGGCGTTGCGCGCCGTGCCGTCCATGCCGTTGCCGGTGTAGGCGTCGATGGCCGGGCAGTCGGCGGTGGCGGCGGCGGTGACGCCGGCGTCGACCAGCAGCGTCGCCGGGGTCCACAGATCCAGCATGCCCTGGAGCACACGCACGCCGGCGTTGGTCGCCAGCGTCGCGTGGCAGCCGTCGCCGCGCACATTGGTGGCGGCGTAGTCGACGAAGGGCAGGACGCTGCTTTCGTCGGCCACCGGCGCGGTCTCGGCCTGGCCCAGGCCGGCCGGCGCGGCCGGCGTGTCCGGCGAGGACGAGGACCCGCCGCAGGCGCCCAGGCCCAGCGACAGGGCGAGCGCGGCGGCCAGGGCCAGGGCATGGCGGCGATGAAGAAGCGGCGAGGCGGACATGGTTTCCAGTCGGGGTGGCAAAACCCCGCGACGCTATGAAGCGACCGTGACACCCCGGTGTCCTGGGGGGTGCACCCGAGCCGGGCGCGGGGCCGCCTCACGCCTGTCATGCACAGCCACTAAAGAGTGGCGCGCAACAAAAAGCCGGCCACGCGGGCCGGCTCGTGCGCGTCGTGGGTGCGGCTTCAGTCGGGCTGCGGCCCGGTGATCAGGCCGATGCTGCTGTCGGGGCGGCCCAGCAGCCCGGTGCGGCTGTAGATGCCCAGCTTGTCGCGCGTGTCGACGATGTCCAGGTTGCGCATCGTCAGCTGGCCGATGCGGTCGGCCGGCGTGAAGGCCGCGTCCTCGACCTTCTCCATCGACAGGCGCTCGGGCTTGTAGGTCAGGTTGCTGCTCTGCGTGTCCTGCAGCGACCAGTCGTTGCCGCGGCGCAGCTCGATCCAGACCTCGCCGGTGATCGCGCGTGCCACCCAGCGCTGCGCGGTGTCGCGCAGCATCATGCACTGCGGGTCGAACCAGCGGCCCTGGTAGAGCAGCCGGCCCAGGCGGCGGCCGTTCAGGCGGTACTGCTCGATCGTGTCTTCGTTGTGGATGCCCGTGACCAGGCGCTCGTAGGCGATGTGCAGCAGCGCCATGCCCGGGGCTTCGTAGATGCCGCGGCTCTTGGCTTCGATGATGCGGTTCTCGATCTGGTCGCACATGCCCAGGCCGTGGCGGCCGCCGATGCGGTTGGCTTCCTCGAACAGCTCGACCGCGTTGGCGAACGTGCGGCCGTTGATCGCCACCGGCACGCCTTCCTCGAAACGCACGCTGACGGTCTCGGCCTTGACCTCGACGTCCTCGCGCCAGAAGGCCACGCCCATGATCGGGTTCACGATCGTCAGGCCCTTGTTCAGGAACTCCAGGTCCTTGGCCTCGTGCGTCGCGCCCAGCATGTTGCTGTCGGTGCTGTAGGCTTTCTCGACGCTCATCTTGTAGTCGAAGCCGTTGGCGACGAGGTATTCGCTCATCTCCTTGCGGCCGCCGAGTTCGTCGATGAACTGCTGGTCCAGCCAGGGCTTGTAGATGCGCAGCGCCGGGTTGGCGAGCAGCCCGTAGCGGTAGAAGCGCTCGATGTCGTTGCCCTTGTAGGTGCTGCCGTCGCCCCAGATGTTGACCGCGTCCTCCTTCATCGCGACGACGAGCGCGGTGCCGGTGACGGCACGGCCCAGCGGCGTGGTGTTGAAGTAGGTCGCGCCGCCGGTGCTGATGTGGAAGGCCGAGCACTGGATCGCGGCGATGCCTTCGGCCACCAGCAGCGCGCGGCAGTCGACCAGGCGCGCGGTCTCGGCGCCGTACTCGAGCGCCTTTTTCGGGATCGCGTCGTAGTCGCTCTCGTCGGGCTGGCCGAGGTTGGCTGTGTAGGCGCAGGGCACGGCGCCCTTGGCGCGCATCCAGTGCACGGCGGCGCTGGTGTCCAGGCCGCCGGAGAAGGCGATGCCGACGCGCTCGCCGACGGGCAGGTTTTGGAGGATCGTGGCAGACATGATGCGGGCTCGGATGGGCGGGGAAAACGGGGCGCGGCGGCGGCGCGGGCCGGCCGGGCGACCCGCGATTGTCGCAAGGTTCGCGCCGGCTTCGGCCGCCTCGGCCCTCGCGCATGAAATCGCGCTCGGGCCTTCGGCAGGCGCAGGACGCCTCCCGGCGTCCCGCTTCCAGCCTCAGCGGGGCAGCCTGGGTGCGCCGCCGGCCAGTGCTTCGGGGTTCAGGCCGCGTTCGCGCAGCAGCGACTCCAGCGCCGGCAGCAGCGGCCCCAGGCGCTCTTCCAGCGTCGCGCGCACGGTGTCGACGAAGACCTGGGTCGCACGCTCGATCTCGACGTTCAGCACGGCGCCCGGCGCCTTGTCGCCGAAGGTCGTCTGGCGCAGCGTCTCGGGGATCAGCCAGACCTCGAACCAGCCGGCCTCGCGGTCGGCCTCGGCCACCGTCAGGCTGGCGCCGTTGACGGCGATGTAGCCCTTGGGGAAGACGTAGCGCATCCACGGCGCCGGCACGGCGATGCGCAACACGTGGTTGTTCTCGGGCGTGCGCACCTCGGCCACCGTGGCGGTGAAGTCGACGTGGCCCGATAGCGGGTGGCCGCCGATCTCGGCGCCGTCGCGTGCGGCGCGTTCGGCGTTGACGCGGCTGCCTTCGGCCAGCGTGCCCAGCGTCGTCAGCGACAGGCTCTGCTGCATGACGTCGAAGCGCGCGGCGTCGGCACCGACGAGTTCGGTGACGGTCAGGCAGACGCCGTCGACGGCGACGCTGGCGCCGATCGCCAGGCCGTCGGCGAAGCCGGTCGGAAACCGCAGCGTGAAGCTGCGCAGGCCGGGCCGGTCGGTGACGGTGGCGACGGTGGCGATGCCTTGGACGATGCCGGTGAACATGGGTGCTGGTGGGAGGCGGCGGCGAAGCCGCGAAGCTTAGCGCACGGCGCTGCGCGTTATCGTCTGCGCCCGATGGCTGAACCGTTCAAGAACTTCATCGACCGCGCCCTGGTCGAGCGCATGGCCGCACGGCTGGCCGCCGCCGGCCCGGGTTTCGATGCCGCCGCTTTCGTGCATCAGGCCAGCGCCGGGCTCGAGGCGCTGGAGCTGAAGGCGCGCACGCTGCAGCTGTGCGCCGCGCTCGAAGCGACGCTGCCGGCCGACTTCGCCGCCGCCGCCGACCGGCTGGACGCGGCGATGGCCGGTGACGACGGTCTGGCGAGCTGGGCGCTGTGGCCCGTGGGCGAGTTCGTCGCGCGCCGCGGGCTGGCCACGCCCGAACGTGCGCTGGCGACGCTGCGGCTGCTGACGCAGCGTTTCACCGCCGAGTTCGCGATCCGGCCCTTCATCGTTGAGCACCCGGCGCTGGTCTACACGACGCTCTCGCGCTGGGCCGAGGACCCGGACGAAAACGTGCGCCGACTGGCGAGCGAAGGCACGCGCCCGCGCCTGCCCTGGGGCCAGCGGCTGACGGCGCTGGTCGCCGACCCGGCGCCCAACCTGCCGCTGCTGCGCCGGCTGCAGGACGACCCGAGCGAGTTCGTGCGCCGCAGCGTCGCCAACCACCTGAACGACATCGCCAAGGACCACCCGGCCCTCGTCGTCGACTGGGTGCGCGAGCACTTGCCCGGCGCCGGCGCCGAACGCCTGGCGCTGCTTCGCCACGCCAGCCGCACGCTGGTGAAGAAGGGCGACGCCGCGATGCTCGCGCTCTGGGGCCACGGCAGCGCATTCGAGGGCGACGCGGTGCTGCTGCTGGCGCCGTCCCGGCTCGCGGTCGGCGAAACGCTCTCGTTGTCGTTGACGCTCGCCAGCCGCGCGTCCACGCCGCAGCGCTTGGTCGTCGACTACCGGGTGCACCACGTCAAGGCCGACGGCCGGCGCACGGCCAAGGTGTTCAAGGGCTGGAAGCTGGAACTGGCGCCGGGCGCGAGCGTGACGCTGGCCCGGCGCCACTCGATGAAGCCGGTGACGACGAGGCGCTACTTCGCCGGCGCGCACCGCGTCGACATCCAGGTCAACGGCAGCGTCGTCGCCGGCGCGGAGTTCGAGCTGGCGCTCTAGAAGCCAGCCCAGCGCGCGGCGTCGAAACCCACGCTGATGCGGCCGTCGTCCCATTCGACGACCGGGCGCTTGATGACGCTGGCCTGGGCCAGCATCAGCGCGCGCGCCGAGGCGGCGTCGGTGACGCTGTTTCGCAGCGCTTCGTCGAGCTTGCGCCAGGTCGTGCCCTGGCGGTTGACCAGCGGCTCCCAGCCAAGCGCGGCGACCCAGGCGTCGAGCCTGGCCTCGGGCACGCCGGCCTTCTTGAAGTCGTGGAAGCTGTAGTCGCGGCCGTGTTCGGCGAGCCAGGCACGGGCGCGTTTGACGGTGTCGCAGTTCGGGATGCCGTAGACGATCATGGGGCGCAGCGGCCGCGCGGCGGGCGACGGCCGGGAACGGGTGGCGAAGCCCTCAGTTTCGCGGATCGAAGGGCCGCTCGCAGCGCCAGTCGGGCCCGAAGGCGCCGTCGCGCACGATGCCGTCGTCGCCGATCGAGATCTGGAACCACCAGCATTCGTGGGTCTGGTAGCGCCAGGACCAGACCTCGCCGCCCTGCCAGCCGCCGCCGCGGCGTTCACCCGGGCGGCCCAGCGTGCGCAGCAGCTCGTCGCGCGACATGCCGGGCAGGCGCCCCTGTACGGCGCGCAGCTTGTCTTCGGTCAGCACCTGCTGGGCGGCGATGACGCGGCCGGCGGCGTCGACGTCGATCATCCAGGTGCTCTGGCCGAACGGTCCGGTGGCGTATTCGAGCCGCGTCACGCCGTCGGGCATGGCGTAGCGCGAGGTCGGCGCGCCCCAGTGGGCGAGGGTCTGCTGTTCGCTCCAGCCGGGCTGGGGCGGTTTCATCGCCGCGCAGCCCGAGAGGGCGGCGGCGACGAGGATCAGGGCGAGGGTGTGGCGCATGGCAGGCAAGCGGGCAACCGGTGCGCCTAGCTTACGCTCAGGAGCGGGTGCAACTGGCAGCCGGAGCATCGGGCGCGCGGCTACTGGTGGCTAAACTGGGCCCCACCCGCTGCCCGCGCCACCGATGAAGCTCGAGTCTTTCAAAGCCGGTCGCTGGATGCCGCGCTACCAGTACAAGAGCTTCGAGCCGGTGCTGGTCAACCACGACTGGACATGGGAAGACGCACGTGTGCACGTCCTGCTGGAACAGGCCAACCGTGCGCTCGGCGAACTCAACGCCTTCTCGCTGATCGTCCCGGACATCGACCTCTTCATCGAGATGTACTTGGTGAAGGAGGCGCAGACCTCCAGCCGCATCGAAGGCACCCAGACCGGGATCGAAGAGAGAAGCGCGACGACTGGCGCGAGGTGCGCAACTATGTCGCGGCGATGAACCAGGCGATCGGCGAACTGGAACGCCTGCCGTTATCCAACCGTCTGCTGTGCGGCGCGCACGCGCGTCTCATGCTGGGCGTTCGTGGCGAGCACAAGCAGCCGGGCGAGTTCCAGCGAAGCCAGAACTGGATCGGCGGATCCAACCTCGCCGACGCGGCGTTCATACCGCCGGCGCACGAAGGCGTACCCGCGCTGATGGGTGACCTCGAAGCCTTCCGGCACAACAACTCGGTCGACGTCCCGCATCTGATCCGCATCGCGATCAGCCACTACCAGTTCGAGACGATCCACCCGTTCCTGGACGGCAACGGCCGCATCGGACGGCTGCTGGTGCCGCTTTACCTGTTGAGTCACGGGATACTCGCCAAACCGTCGCTGTACCTCTCGGATTACTTCGAGCGGCACGAAGCCGACGAGCGCATCGCCACGTTGGGCAAGCGCGTGCCGAACGCACGGGCGGCGCTGGCGGTGCTGTACCGCCGGCCGGTCATCACGGCAGCCGGCCTGCGCGAGGAGTTGGCGGTCTCGGCGCCGACGGCACAAGCACTGCTGCGTGACCTGCGGACACGGGGTCTGCTGACCGAGGCGACGGGACAGATGAGAGACCGGATCTACGTCTTCGATCGTTATCTCAAGCTGTTCACTAGTTAAACGAAACGGCTTTCGATTAACTAGCTATCGCCACTGGGAAAGAGACAAGAAGGACCATCGGCCGGGCCTCGGCCCGACCGGCGTTGCGGCACACGGCCGCCCGACCTCAGGCCGGCTTGACCGTGTCCAGCGCCTTGGTCAGCCGCGCCACCGCGGCGTCGACGTCGAGCAGCTTGTCCAGCCCGAACAGGCCGATGCGGAAGGTCTTGAAACCCGCCGGCTCGTCGCACATCAGCGGCACGCCCGAAGCGGTCTGCAGCCCCTGGGCGACGAAGGCCTTGCCGGACTGGATGCCGTCGTCGTCGGTATAGGCGACGACCACGCCCGGGGCTTCGAAGCCCGGCGCGGCGACGCTGGGCAGGCCGCGCGCGGCCAGCAGCGCGCGCACGCGGCGGCCGAGTTCGAACTGGGCGTCGCGCAGCCTGGCGAAGCCGATCTCGCGCGTCTCGAGCATCACGTCGCGCGTGCGCGTCAGCGCGTCGGTCGGCATCGTCGCGTGGTAGGCGTGGCCACCAGCCTCGTAGGCGTCGACGATCTGCAGCCACTTCTTCAGGTCGGCGGCGAAGCTGGTGCTGGTGGTGGCGCCGATCGCCTCGCGCGCACGCTCGCTGAACATCACGAAAGCGCAGCAGGGCGAGCCGCTCCAGCCCTTCTGCGGCGCGCTGATCAGGAGGTCGACGCCGGTGGCGCGCATGTCCACCCAGGCGGCGCCCGAGGCGATGCAGTCGAGCACGAACAGGCCGCCGACTTCATGCACCGCATCGGCGACCGCCTTCAGATAGTCGTCGGGCAGCAGGATGCCGGCGGCCGTCTCGACGTGCGGCGCGAAGACGACGTCGGGGCGCTGGGCGCGGATCGTCGCCACCACCTCGGCGATCGGCGCCGGCGCGAACGGCTGTCTGGCGCCTTCTGCCACCGGGCGGGCCTTCAGCACCGCGTGTTCGGCGGGGATCGCGCCCATCTCGAAGATCTGCGTCCAGCGGTAGCTGAACCAGCCGTTGCGGATGACCAGCGCCTTGCGCCCGGTGGCGAACTGGCGCGCCACCGCTTCCATGCCGAAGGTGCCGCTGCCGGGCACGATGGCGACGGCGTGCGCGCCGTAGACCTCTTTCAGCGTCGCCGACAGGTCGCGCATCACGCGCTGGAACTTCTGCGACATGTGGTTGACGGCGCGGTCGGTGAAGACGACCGAGTACTCGAGCAGGCCGTCGGGGTCGAGGTCGGGCAGCAGTCCGGGCATGGCAACTTCCTTGGCGCAGCAGGCGCCCCAAAAACGAAGACGGGGCAGCTTAGCACCGCCCCGCCGCCCTCCCGGGTGCGCGGCGTCAGCCGCGCGCTGCGCCGCTCAGCGCGGCTGGGTGCCGCGGCTGCTCTTCTTCGGCGCCGCCGGCTTCTCGGCCACGGGCTCGGCACCGACGCGGAAGTCTTCCAGCCGGGCGCCGGCCGCCAGCGCCTCGCGCAGCCAGCGCGGCCGCGGCCCGCGGCCACCCCAGACACGGCCCGAGGCATCGCGAAAGCGTGCTTCCTCGGCGGGCACGACCCGGCGCGCGGCACGGCCGAACAGTTCCTGCGGCGTCAGTTCCCAGGCCGCGATATCGGCGCGCAGACGCGCCACGACTTCCGCGCGTTCGCTGCGCTTCAATTTCTGCGCTTCGGCCTCGAGCAACATGATCTGCTGCTGCAATTGCGCGTAGGTCGCCATTGGATTCCGCTCCTCGCAAGAATGAACTGGAAGAACATTCTAGGGGCGGAATGCGGGCAGCCAATCACCGGCATTTCAGTCCGTTTCAGGACGATTGCGCCGGCCATTAGGGCAACACCGACTGAAAACAACGAAGCCCGCGTCGACGGGCTTCGTCGGTGGCGGGCCGCCGTTCAGCCGCGGCGGCGGCGCCGGGTGGCGGCCAATCCGAGCAGCGCAGCGCCGGCCAATGCCAGGCTCGCAGGCTCGGGAACCGTGCCACCGCCACTGCCGTCCTGCAGCTTGCCGCTGAAGTTGGGTTCACCCAGCGCGATGCCGTACTGGAAGGTCACCTTGGAGATCGAATCGAGATCCAGCGCCCCGACGACGTCGAACAGGAAGCTCACCGAGCCGGCGGTCAGCGGGCTGCCGGCGACACCGCTGGCGCCAGTGCCACGGTTGTCGGTGGCCGTCGTAATGCCGTATTGCAGGCCGTCGGGCCGCAACGGACCGTCGAGATTGGAATTGACGTCGATGCGGTCGTCCTGGCCGAAGACGCTGCCCAGACTGGAACTCGAGATCCCGGCCGTGGCGCCATATTGCGTAACCGTCTTGTACGCCCATTCGCCGCCGACGTTGCTGCCGGCGGCGCTGACGAAGCTCGTGCCCGTGTAGGTGGCAGCGCCGGACAGCGCCGAGATCGCCTGCAGCGACACCGCAGCACCCAGGTCGAAGAACACCGCCGTCAACACCTGCTCGCCGGTGCGAACGTCGGCGGCGCCGGTGTTCGACAGCACCACCTGCAGCTGGTTGCCGACAAGTTCGAACGAGACCGTCGCCGCCAGCTGGTTCTGCGAACCGGCGAACGTGACCGGTGCCGCGGACACGCCGAGACTGGCGAACGAGGCGAACACCAGGCTGATCAGTTTCTTCTTCACGCTTCCCCCTGACGTTTGTGACGTTTGAACACGTCCAAAGCAAACGTCGAGCCAGGGTAGGCTCCTACAAGCTGACGCCAGGCACCGGCCTTGCCTGAGCGCGCGAAGCGGCGTCAGGGTGTCAACTGTTCCGACACCCCTGCGCGGCTCAGCGCACGACCGTCACCACCACCGAAGCCGAAGCGCTGTTGGCCGCAGCGTCGGTGCTGACGACCTTCAGCGTATGGCTGCCGGCGCGCACGCGCTTGGTGTTCCAGGCGTAGGACAGCGTCGCGCCGCTGCCGCTGGCGACCTGCGAGCCGTCGACGTAGAGCTTGTGCTTGATGCCGGCGGCACCGCGGTCGTCGCTGGCGCTGACGCTGACCGTCACCGTGCCGCTGACGCTGCCGGCGACCGGGTTGACCAGCAGCACCTTGGGCGCCGTCGTGTCGGCCACCGGGGTCGTCACGGCATTGGCGACGTTGACCGTGACGGCGGAAGAGACGGCGCGGTTGCCGGCGGCGTCATAGGCCACGGCCTGCAGCGTGTTGCTGCCGTTGGCGACGCCGGTCGTGTCCCAGGCGAAGGCATAGGGCGCGACGCCGTCGATGCCGACGGTCGTGCCGCCGACGCTCAGCTCGACGCGGGCGACGCCGACGGCGTCGCTGGCCGCGACGTCGACCGTGACCGTGCCCGAGACCGAGGCGCCCGCCGCCGGGGCGCCGATCGCGACCGCCGGCGCGGTGGTGTCGGCGGCCGGGGCGGCGTTGGCCGCGGCGTTGACCGCGGCCGCGGCGTCGACCCGGCCCCAGCCGAAGTTGCTGTCGCGGCCGGCCGCACCCAGGTCCTTGGCGCTGGCGTAGAGCAGGCTCTCGATCGTCGTGTTCGGCAGGTCGGGGCGTCGCGCCATCATCAGCGCGACGACGCCGGCGGTGATCGGGCTCGAGAACGAGGTGCCGCTCCAGGCGGCGTAGCCACCGCCGCGGTTGGTCGTCCAGATGTTGGCTCCGGGTGCGGCCAGGGCGACGAAGGCGCCGTAGTTGGACCAGCCGACGCGCTGGTCGGAACCGTCGGTGGCGGCGACCGGGATCATCGCCGTGGTCGCGGCATAGCCCGGGTCGGTGCCGTCGTTGCCGGCGGCGACGACGACCAGCCCGCCCTTGCTGCGCATGTAGTTGGCCGCGCTGGCGATGCTGGAGCTGCCGGCGACGCCGTTGTAGCTGACGTTGGCGACACGCGCGCCGTGGTCGGCGGCCCAGGTCAGGCCCTGGGCGACCGTGCTCCAGTAGGCGTACGCGTTGGCGTCGGCGATGCGCACCGGCATCAGGCTGGCCTTGCCGGCGACCGCGGCGACGCCGGTGGCGTTGTCGCTGGTCGCGGCCGCCGCGCCGGCGACGGCGGTGCCGTGACCGTTGGCGTCGCTGGTGTCGGCGCTGCCGTCGTAGAAGTTCCAGCCGGCAACCATGCGTGCGGCCAGGTCAGGATGCGTGCCGTCGACGCCGCTGTCCAGGATCGCGATCGTCACGCCCGCGCCCTGCGACAGGTCCCATGCGGCCGGGGCGGAGATCGTCGTCAGGTGCCACTCGCTGCCCAGGTACGGGTCGTTGGCCGCGTAGGCCGGCTCGATGCGGCGGTCGAGTTCGGCGAACTTCAGCAGCCGGTGGCGCGCCAGCCGCGACTGCACCGAACGCCCGGACACGCCGGCGGCGAGGTCGACCACGTACAGGCTGCTCTGCCCCATCTTGCGCGCCTGGCCGCCGTGCACCGCCAGCAGCGCGCGGAAGTCGGCGTCGGGCAGGCCGGCTCGCGGCATCACCAGCAGGCGGCGCGCGGCGCCGTCCTCGCCGGCCGCGGCCAGCGCCGGCAGCGTGGTGAAGGCGGCTGCCGCCAGCGCGACGGCGGTCAGGGTGTGGCGCAGGCCGGGGTGCGGGACAGATGTCATGTGGTGTTTCTTCTGATCGTTGCGGAGAGATCGCGCTGCCTCTGCGGCTTCGACCCTACAGGGCGGCGCTTGAGCCTGGCGCGGTTTCAATCGGTAAGTCCGGGCCCGGTGTTTGCCACACCGGCACGATGAGCTCCCGCCCCGCATTCGACGCCGCTGCGCTGCCTGCCGCCGCCCGCGGTGCCGAGATCCGCGTCCGCGTCGCCCGGCGGCGCCAGGAAAGCGCCGACGTCGTGCTGCTGGACCTGGCCGCCGACGACGGCAGCACGCTGCCCGCCTTCGCCGCCGGCGCCCACGTCGAGCTGCACCTGCCCAACGGGCTGACGCGCCAGTACGCGCTGTGCAACGCGCCCGAGGACAGCGGCCGCTACTGCATTGCGGTGCTGCGCGACCCCGCCTCGCGCGGCGGCTCGGCCTGGCTGCACGACGAAGCCGCGGTCGGCCAGACGCTGCGCGTCGGCCCGCCACGCAGCCGCTTCGCGCTCGTGCCGGCGGCCACGCATCACGTGCTCGTCGCGGGCGGCATCGGCATCGCGCCGCTGATCTGCATGGCCGAACGCCTGGCGGTGGCCGACGCGTCATTCGAGCTGCACTACTGCGCCCGCTCGGCCACCCGTGCGGCCTTCCTGGAGCGCATGGCATGCGCGAGCTGGGCGCCGCGCGTGCGGCTGCATCTGCTGGACGCGCCGCTGGCGGCGCCAGCGGTGCTGGACCCGGTGCTCGATGCCCATCCGCCCGGCAGCGCGCTCTACGTCTGCGGGCCCCAGGGTTTCATGAACTGGGTGCTGGGCGCGGCGCGGGCCGCCGGCTGGCACGACCGGCAACTGCACTGCCAGCATTTCGGCGCCGCAGTGACGGTGGCGCCGCACGACGCCGACTTCGAGGTCCTGCTGGCCGGCACCGGCCGGGTCGTGCCGGTGGCGCGCGGCCACAGCGTCGTGCAGGCGCTGGCGGCGGCCGGCGTCGTCGTGCCGCTGTCCTGCGGCCAGGGCGTCTGCGGCACCTGCCAGACGCGGGTGCTGGCCGGCGCGCCCGAACACAAGGACGTGTTCCTGACGTCGGCCGAACGCGAGCACGGCGGCTTCATGCCCTGCGTCTCGCGCGCCCGCGGCGCGCGTCTGATACTCGACCTCTAGCGCTGCCCGGCGCTCACATCCCGCGGCCGGCGAGCGCGCGGATGTGCCAGGAGAAGGCTTCGTCCAGCAGGTGCGGCGTGTGCTGGCCCGGCGAGCCCTTGAGCGCGCGGCGGTAGTAGTCGCGCAGCGCCGGCTTGAAGTCGGGGTGGGCGCAGCGCTCGATGATGGTCTCGGCACGCTGCTTGGGCGACAGGCCGCGCAGGTCGGCCAGGCCCTGTTCGGTGACGACCACCTGCACGTCGTGTTCGGTGTGGTCGACGTGCGGCACCATCGGCACGATGCAGGAGATGGTGCCGCCCTTGGCGGTGGACGGCGTCATGAACATCGACAGATAGGCGTTGCGCGCGAAGTCGCCCGAGCCGCCGATGCCGTTCATGATCTGCGAGCCCATCACGTGGGTCGAGTTGACGTTGCCGTAGATGTCGGCCTCGATCATGCCGTTCATCGCGATGATGCCCAGGCGGCGGATGACCTCGGGGTGGTTGCTGATCTCCTGCGGGCGCAGCAGGATGCGCTCGCGGTAGAAGGGCAGGTTGCCGCGGAACTCGGCCAGCGCCTCGGTCGACAGCGACACCGCGGTGGCCGACGCGAATTGCAGCTTGCCGTTCTTCAACAGCTCGAGCATGCCGTCCTGCAGCACCTCGGTGTACGCCGTCAGGTTCTCGAACGGGCCGTCGGCCAGCCCGGCCATCACCGCGTTGGCGATGTTGCCCACGCCCGACTGCAGCGGCAGCAGCTCCGGCGGCAGCCGGCCCTTCTTCACCTCCTGCTGCAGGAAGTCGAGGATGTGGCCGGCGATGCGGCGCGAGTTTTCGTCGGGCGCGCTGAACTGCGTGTTGCGGTCGCCGGCATGGGTTTCGACGATGGCGACGATCTTGTCCAGATCGACGCGGAAGGTGGGCTCGCCGATGCGGTCGCCGGGTGCGACCAGCGGGATCGGCTTGCGCAGCGGCGGGCGCTGGGTGCCGTAGTAGATGTCGTGCATGCCCAGCAGGTTCATGTCCTGCGCCGAGTTCACCTCGAGGATGATCTTGTCGGCCTCGTCCAGCCAGGTCTTGTTGTTGCCGATCGAGGTCGACGGGATCAGGCGCCCGTCCTCGGTGATGCCGGTGACCTCGACGACGGCGACGTCGAGGTGGCCGAGGAAGCCGAACCAGACGAACTGCGCCACGTGCGAGAGGTGGATGTCGATGTACTCCATCTCGCCGGCGTTGATGCGCTGGCGGCACACCGGGTCGGACTGGTAGGGCAGGCGCATCTCGACGCCGGCGACGCTGGCGAGCGCGCCGTCGAGCTCGGGCGCGGTCGAGGCGCCGGTCCAGATGCCGACCTTGAAGCGGTCGCCGTCGGCGTTCGCCTGCTGGATGCGGCGCGCCAGCGCCTGCGGCACCGCCTTCGGATAACCGGCGCCGGTGAAGCCGCTCATGCCGACGTTGTCGCCCTTGTGGATGAGGGCCGCGGCCGCGTCGGCGGACATGATCCGGTTGCGCAAGGCGGGGCAGAGGACGCGACTTTCGGCTTGGGTCATGTGGGCGGCGGGCGAGTTACAAGGCGGTTACGCGAGCGCGGCAATTTAGTGCCCGCGCCCCATGGCGGCAAACAAGCATTTATGATTCGACGCACAAGCAGGACTTAATCGTCGATGACCCGCCGCATGCCCCCGCTGGCACTGCTGCGCACCTTCGAGGTCGCGGCCCGGCACCTGAGCTTCAAGCAGGCGGCGGCGGAACTGCACGTGACGCCGGCTGCAGTGAGCCAGCAGATCCGCAGCCTGGAGACCGAACTCGGCGTCCTGCTGTTCGAGCGCCTGACCCGCGCGGTGCGCCTGAGCGCACGCGGCGAAGCGATGCTGCCCAAGGTTCGGGACGGCCTGGCGCAGCTCGCCGACGCGGTCGAGCTGGCCTGCACGCCGGCCGCCGCCGAGCTGCTGAACGTCACCGCGCCGCCCTCCTGGGCCAGCCACTGGCTGCTGCCGCGGCTGCCCGACTTCTACGCCCGCCACCCGGGCATCGAGGTCCGCCTGGCCAGCAGCTCCGAGACCGTGGACCCGGCAGGCGGCAGCGCAGCGCTGGCGGCGCTGGCGCGCGCGCCGGGCGAACTCGCCGTCGTCTTCGGCACCGGCCGCCATCCCGGCTGGCGCGTCGACGCGCTGCTGACGCCCGACTACCTGCCGGTGTGCGCCCCCGGCCTGGCCAGCAGCGAGCGGCCGCTGGACGTGCCGGCCGACGTCTGCCGCCACCTGCTGATCCACGACGACACGCTGAGCCACGCCGGCAACGACGCCTGGGGCTGGCAGCGCTGGCTGCAAGCCGCCGGGCTGGACCGGCAGGCACGGGGCCCGGGTCGGCACTTCTCGAACGCGGTGCTGGCGATCGAGGCCGCGCTCGCCGGCCAGGGCATCGCGCTGGCGGCCCGGCCCATCGTCGCCGGCCACCTGGCCTGCGGCGCGCTGCTGGCGCCGTTCCCGCTGGCGATCCCCTCGCCCTACACCTACTGCCTGGTCGGCCGGCGCCAGGCGGCGGAGCGGCCGGCGGTCGCGGCGTTCCGCCAGTGGCTGATCGAAGCCTCGCACCCCGACACCTGAAGCTGCCACAGTAGCTGGTTATGCTCGGCGCATGCGCCCTGCCCGCACCACCCTGACCGCTGCCGCTCCCCGGCGCATCGGGGCCGCGTTCGCGCTCGTGCTGGCGCTGCTGACGGCGCAGTGGCTGGGGCTGGCGCACACGGTGCTGCACGCCGGCGGCACGAACGCCGCGACGGTGGCCGCCGCTGCCGCCGACGGCCCGCGCGGCGGCCTGCAGGCCCTGTTCGCGGGCCACGGCAAGGGCAGCGGCGACTGCCGCCTCTACGACCAGCTCGGCCACGCCGAGCCCATCCCGCCGGCCGCCGTCGTCACGGCCGCCCTGCTGCCCTGCCCGCCGCAAGCGCTGCCCTATGCCGCGCGCCTGGCGGTCGCCGAGGGCGCGCCCTACGCCGCACGCGGCCCGCCGCCGCGCGGCTGATCCGCCCCGGCCTTCAGGCCTTGCCGCCTCAGGCGGCCCCCAACCTGCTCCTGCCGCATCGGCCCCGTTGCCGAAGCGGCTGCTCACGTCACCTCGGCGTGCGGTGCTGCCGCGCGCCTCGAAAACTGCTGCGATGAAATCCACTCCCCCCACCCGCACGCCGCTGGCGCTGGCCTGCCTGATGCTGCTCGGCGCGCCGCTGGCCAGCCTGGCCCAGAGCCAGCCCGACGGCGTCGAACGCATCGTCATCACCGGCAACCCGCTGCACAGCGAACGCAGCGCCTCGCCGGTCTCGGTGCTGGCCGGCGACGAACTCGTCACGCGCCGCGGCGGCACGCTGGGCGAGACCCTGGACGGCCTGCCCGGCGTGTCGCAGACCGGCTTCGGCCCGAACGCCAGCCGGCCGGTGATCCGCGGCCTGGACGGCGACCGCCTGCGCGTGCTCGACAACTCGGGAGCGACGATCGACGCCTCGGCGCTGAGCTACGACCACGCGGTGCCGCTGGACCCGCTGGTGGCCACGCGCATCGAAGTGCTGCGCGGCCCGGCGGCGCTGCTCTACGGCGGCAACGCCGTCGGCGGCGTCGTCAACGTGCTCGACAACCGCATCCCGCT
>NZ_NRRU01000094.1 GCF_016583785.1 Rubrivivax gelatinosus
CCGCCATCACCATCGCAAGCGTCGGCCGCGGTGACGATGCCGCTGCGCAGCTGCTCGCGGCCATCGGCCAGCACGCTGAGCAGATCCAGTCGCTGCGCCAGCATGCCGTCCAGGTCCAGATCGAACCGCGTGGACAGCGCGCTGAGCTGCAAGGTGAACGGCTCCGAGAGATCCTCGCGCAGCGCCCACGACTCGACGTGCAGTTCGGCCAGTGGGCCATCGCCCTGCAGGCGGTACAGGCGGCTGCCGGAGTCGAAGACGGCAGCGAGAAGATCGGTCATGGCAGACGGCGGCGGCGTCAGTTAAGCCAATCGAGTGTCCCATGCACCCCTGGCCGAGCAGGTCCTCCCGATGACGGAAAAGCGCAGTAACGGTGTGCAACCAAAACGGCATCGGTGGTGCCGGTTCGCCTGCGGCTCGTCCGCCTGAATGGTGGCTAAATCGTGCGAGAAGATGACGAGTTCCAGCCGGGACTGCGTCGATACGAACACCCAGTGCTTGCACACGCAGTCGATGGCCCAGAACAGGCCGGCAGCGAATGGAGGCTTCTCCCGCAGATCCAGGATGGCCGGCTGCCGGGCGCGGGAGCGGATGCTGTTGAAGTGATCGCGTGGCCGGCGCGGTGGGCACGACGATGCTGGCATCTTGTTCATCGTGCCGGCAGGGTGGGCGCGTGGGCATCGCGGTGTTCACGATGCCAGCACGGTTCGCCTTGGTTACCTTGCCGGACTCGGTGTTCATCAGGAACCGGAACGGGTGTTCGCGAGTGGCCGGAATATGCGAGAGGGTCACCGGAGGTCGCGTCTGCTTTGCGGCGTCCAATCTTGCAAATCGATGGTCGGCTTCGGGTCGAATGCCGCCGTTCGCGCTGCTGGGGTCTGAACTACGCGCACTGGAAGCCGGTGCATCTGCGAGGCTGTGTCGGCTTGGTCGCGACACCGTAAACGACACTGCACGCGCTCCTTTCGCCTCCGCGGGCAGCCCGGCGATCCCGCTGGAGCACCGCTCCGGCGTACCATCCGGATCGACTTCCAAGCTCGTCTCCTCGTTGGCGCTGCCGCAAGCCTCGGGGACTGAGCCCAGCCTCTGCTCGTCACCCCGTTTGGACCCCAGTTCGAGTCCTCCGAGTTGTAACTTTCCCGACGGGGGTACGACCTGGGGAACAAACTTCGGGCCGCCCGAAGAAAAAACCAAGCGCCGACAACGCTTTAGCCAACTCTTCGAGTCCCTCCGGGTCAATCAAGCGGCGAGCGCTTCGCTTCCTCGAGAGCCACGATGAGCGCGGCCGGGTCGTCGACGTAGATGAACAGGTGGCGCGGCAGCGATCGTTCGAACTGGAAGCGCGTCCAGCACAGTGCGGCACCCGGCGTTATCGACAGGACAAGGTTCGGGTCGTCAAACACGCTGATGACGCCCGTTTCACGCAGCACGGTGCCGTGGCTGCGGCACCAGGCCCGATAGCTGGTCTTCTTGTCGAGCAGTTCGGCATGTGCGATGTCCTGGAGGGGTAGCCGCGCGGCGGCACGGGCGCCGACGCGCAAGTCCAGATGCGTGCCGGTCAGCACGTGCCCGCCGGACCGCACGAGCCAGCGATCACCGAGCAGCAAGACGATGGCGAGGGCCTCGGCCGTATGCACGAGTGCGTGGACGAGCAGGTGACCCTGGACTGATGAAAGGATCATCAGGGTGATGGGCAACTCGGGAACGAACGAGATCAGGTTGAGAGCCAGGATGCCTTCGTAGACGCCCTTGCGGCGATCCTCGATCGGGCGGCCCTGCGGTCGCGGCGGCGGCGGACGCCGCAGGATCCAACTCAGACAGCCCCCCGCGGTCACGACCAGCCATCGGCACAGTCCTATGAACTCCCCGGGGATCAGCAGGATGGCGATGCGCACCCACGGCGAGCGCCTGGTTCGCGCCGCACGCTGCCGGCCCTCAGGCAGCCACGCCATCCAGCGCAGCGCGACCAAGCCGGGGAAAACCCAGAAGGCGAGATCATTGGCGGCCGGCACGTTGGCCGGAGGGAGGAATCTGGCGATCCCCAGCCGCAGCAACAGCACCACCGCGATCGCCAGCGCGAACGTTTGAAGCCAGGTCGGCCGGGCCGGGCCCGCGGGGATTCGATCAATGTCTTCCATCGCCCCTTCAGTCTGCGATGGCGCGTCGCATGGAAATCGCGACGCAGCCCAGTGCGCCGACCGCGATGGCGGCACGCATCGAAGTGCTCACCAACTGCTGCGCGGCATCCGGGAACTCGCCGCGCAGGACGATCTTGAACTGGTTGCTGTGCGCCAATCCGGGTAGCCAGTCATACCAAAAGACGTGCGCACCGCTATTAAACATCGGGATGGCTCGTTGGATCCGAACCGCGCGCACGGGGAGCCGGCGCAGTTGCGGAGCGGTGGACGACTTACTGGCCGCGAAGCCGATCCCATGTACTGAACGCGCCTCTCTGGCTCCTCTGCGCCACCGCTGGAGCACCATGCTCCGGCGTACCATCTGAGTCGCCTTGCAAGCCCGTGTCGCTGACGCTGCCGCACGCGACTGAGACTGAGACCAGCGTTCGCTCCGTGCCCCGTTCGGACCCCATTTCGAGTCCTCCGATATGTAACTTTCCCGACGGGGGAACGCCCTGGGGAACAAACTTCGGGCCGCTCGGAAAAAACCAAGCGCCGACAACGCTTTAGCCAATCCTTCGAGGCCCTCCGGGCCACCCAGTCAACTCTGCCGCCTGGCCCGGCAACTTGCAGACGGTCTGGCGGACCCTAGTCGATCAAGTCGACTGCCCATTCGAACGACGGGCGAGCCACGTTGTTGTGGGCGACGTTGAAGTCCTGGCGCCGGATCATCAGGCCCACATAGGCGCGGCTCTTGTAGCGGGCCTCATAGGCCAATACGTCGTTGACGTTGCCGGGTGCGCTGGCAGTCGTCAGCAAGAGCTTCACGGGCAGATGCGGGCTCGCGGTGAGGCGCAGTTCTTCGTCCGCGACGCTGGCGGAACTCAAGCCCCAAAAGGCGCCATCGAACAGCAGGTAGTTGCTGAAGAATGGCTTGGTCACGTCCTCCCGGCTCAACAGGATGGCGCCCAGCAGTGCGCCGTAGGACGTGCCGGTAAAGCTGCGTGGGCCCGCGCTGCGGTAGCGGGCCTCGACCAGCGGCGCCAGTTCCTCCCGCAGGAAGCGGCCATAGGCCCGCGCACCGTCCTCGGTGTAATCCACCTCCCGCCGGTCCGGCCCACCCTGCTCGATGCTGACGAGGATCACGGCCTTGCGGCGCTGGTCCAGGATGCGTGAGAAGGATCCGAAGTTCCATTGACCGTCGGTGGCATAGATCACCGGATAGCGCCTGCCCGAGCTCGCATAGCCCTCGGGCAGGTAGACGTGATAGGGATAGGTGATGCCGGTGATCCGGGACGCGATGGACTGGTTTCGCTCGACCGTGCCCGCGTACACATGGGCCACCGCCGGGCGACGGGCGAGCGACGCGGGGCTGCCGGAACCCGCGTCGGCGGCGCAGGCGGTCTGCAGGCATGCCAGGATCAGCGGGAGGGTGAGGCGTCCACACATGCCGCTGCCGCTCAGTTGCTTCGGCGACGTTCTGCGCGCGCGGGACATCCCCTCGCCGAACGGCCAGCAGAAGTGGCTCCTCCAGGCATTGCGGACACGTTCATTCGGAACCTCTCTCGTCGGGGGGGCTGCGATCTTGCCAGCGTCACGGGCGAGGTCGGTGCGGTGGAGCGGCCGCGGGAGCGACGGCCCATCACCGTTCTCGGCGTCGTGCCCATCGCCGCCTGCGCCCCCGGTGATCGATTCGCCCAGGTCGGACTGTCCGGATCCTTCTGTGGGGGTGAATGCGGGACCGCACCGTCATAGCGAAGTCGACTCTGGGTGGACGAAAGCCTTGGATGGCCGGATAGGCTGACAGTCAGCAAATGGCCGCGTCCATTGCGTCCGTCGATCAAACGCCGGCCTTCTCGAAGCAGGGCGCTATAAGCCGATGCCGATCAGCCGGTCGCGTTGTCGCTGCGCCGAAGTGCTCTGAAGCCCTCGGGCTCCCAATCCCGCATGGCCACCAGCACGCTGGTTCCGCGGCGCTGGCCAATCGGGGCTGATGCCGATTCATCGTGCAAGGCGGCGAGCTTGGTGCGCAGCCGCCGAAGCTCGACCAGCAACTCGGCCTGGGCGTCGCGGGTCAGCATCCCGTAAACGAACTCCAGCCCCTGGTCCGCCGCGCCCGGTTCTCCCCGCAGGAAGTCGTGCACTCCCTGCCTCATGAAGAACCGGTGGATGGGGCCGTCGGGCAGCCAGGCGAAGTCGCGGGCCACGCGCAGCCGGATGCGGTCTCCCGGAAGGAGGTCGATGATCTGAAGCCTGTCCATGCTCAGCAACTGCTTGAGGCATTCCGCCCTGGACAGGCGGTAGGCGCGGACGATGTCATCGACAGACCAGTGATTGAACGCGCAGACCGCCACCAGAAGCAGCTTGGTGTTCGAAACCAATGCCGCCTCCTGCGCCAGCGTCAGTGTCTGAAGCCGGGGCATGGAGTCAGCCGACTCCTGCAGGATCTCGGCCATGGTGTACCCGAGGAAGTCGCCAATCTGCGCGAGCCTGTCGACGGTCAAACGCTGGCTGGAGAACAAGCGCTTGACGCTGGGCTCCGAGAGCTTCAGGGCCGCGGCGAGTTCACGGTAGGTGTGACCCTGAGCCTTGAGAAGGCGCTTGATCGTGACGATCAGCTGGGATTGTTCTGAGCTCATGGTATTGGAATGTGATACCAGGAGATCGATTCTAGGCAACTCCTGAACACAACGAGGCGAATTCCGACACCATCAGGCAAGCTGGCGCTCTTCTATGGAGGACATGGCCAATGAGAGTTCAGGCTTGCCTGGTCAGGCACGGCGTGCTTTTGCTGACCGCAGGGCACATCTCCACGATTGCCTGTGCGAATGAAGGGTTGCCTCAGGATCTTGTGCCGGCCCAGGCGTTGCAATCTGCGTCGGCTACATCACTGGCGCCGGGGCTGGGCGTGGGCGATATCGTGTTCATCCGGGTGCGGGCGCGCCCCTTCCGGGAGGTGGCACGAGCGACCAACTCGTGGACGAACCATGTCGGGATCGTGGTCGACACCGGTGGCCGCGAACCCGCGATCGCCGAGAGCCGATTCCCGCTCGCGGGTGTCACGACCTGGTCCCGCTTCGTTGAGCGGTCGGAGGCCGGACGAGTGTCGGTGTTGCGCCTGAAGACCGCGCTGACAAGCGAGCAGCAACGGCGCGTCATCGAGGCGGCGCAGCGTCGCTATGGGCGGCTGTACGACACGGGTTTCGACCTTCATTCCCGGCGGGAGTTCTGCTCGCGCTTCGTGCGTGAAATCCTGGCCGAAGCAACCGGGACGGAGGTCGGAGATGTCGAGACCTTCTCTCAATTACTCGGCCGCAACCCTGGCGCCGATCTGGCGTTCTGGCGCTCCTGGTACCTGGGCCGCATCCCCTGGGAGCGCCGGACGGTGACACCGGCGGCCATGCTCAGAAGTCCCCAGCTTCAGACAGTGTTCGACGGCCTGGTAGCCCTTGATGAAGGGGCCGTGCGCAACAAGCCGGGACGTGTCGTGTCAGTTCCCATCACCCCATCGGAGCCGTCATGAACCTCATGCGCAGATTCACATCACGGCTGTCACCCAAGAGCGCTTTCGCCGTCAGCCTGGCATTGGCAGCAGCGGCCGTCCTGGCGCAGGCGGCCTGGTCACGGCATGTGGAGGCCGAAGTGTTGGCGCGGGTTGCACCTCATCGCCTGGCCGCCTCCATCGACGTGACCGGCCAGCTTCAGCCGGCCGATATGGCCGTCATCGGCGATCGTTATGTCGCTGTCGTCGATCTGCGGCCGGACGGCGAGGCCGTTGGGCAGCCTTCTTCGGCAGAGATGCAGGCTGCGGCGCTGCGGGGTCGAGTCCGCTTTGTCTACCTTCCCGTTCCTCACGGCGAAATCCCTGAAGAGTCGGTGGCCCGCCTCAAAGACGTGCTGGAGACTTCGCACGGCGCCGTGCTGCTTTATTGCCGCAGTGGAAAGCGGGCGGCGCGCACTTGGGCGCTGGCAGAGGCTTCGCGACCGAGTGGTTTGCCGAGCGCAGCCATCCTGGCCGCCGTGCGAGGGGCCGGCCAGAATGCCGATGATCTTCAGGAACGAATCCAGGCGGCTGTATTGACGCGCGATCAGGAGAAGCCGTGAGCATGGAAAAAACTGAACCCCTGCGAGTATCGGCACCTGCGGCCGTCATCGCCACATCAAATTTTGATGGCAGTCGCTGGGCGTTGATCGTGCTGGCCTCGCTCTCCGGCGCGGCGGTTGGCATCGTGATCGGTGGGATTCTGGGTGTCCTGTCGGGCCTGATCCCGTTTATATGCTGACTCGGGTTGCCGATGTTGGGCGAGCGCCGTGGCATTTGCGCAGCATCGGTCAAAATGGGCTGCGCGCACATGTGGGGAAAAAATTAAATCCCGCGCAAAACTGTCAATCGTGCCCGGCGGCAGTTCGGCCACTGCCTCCAGCAACTGGTCGCGGCGCGGCGCCGGGCGACCCGGCGCAGACTTGCCGTGCTCGTCGACAGCGTGCAGGTAGTAAACGTTCCCGGCTGGATCGATGCGGAGAAAAGACGTCAGGGACGTCTCCTTGCGTCAGCCGGGTGGGGGATGAAATTGCGCAACCCCATCGTCGTACCGGGTGGCCATCTCTGCCTGAGGGGTAACCTCGGGCTGGTGGGGCGAAATTGGGGATGTCCCTTTCATTCGTTAGCCTCAGAACACTGCCCATGCACACAGCCATTGCCACATTCATCAGAGCCGCGAAGAGGGCCACGTACGCGGCCTTGGGCGACGCTGCCTCCGTCACCCCCTCCTGCCGGGCACCAAGCAGCTCGAATTTATCAGCGGCGAGTACGTCTACCGCGATATCTATGCCGGAATGAAGCTTTTTGTCGGTCAAGAGCTGGTTTACCGATTGGGGACGGCAGTCTGGTCTATGGGCTACTCTGGTGGGGTCACTGTCTCCGCATCCGACTCAGCTACTGCGGAGATTTACAGATTCCTGCGTACCGCACTGCTGCAAGCTCCAGAGCAACTCCCACTGCGGGGGCCTGAAAGTCTGATCTCCGGTCAGCTTGAGTACTCCTGCGCTGTTTCCGGCGAACTTGGCAGGTTTCACGGCACAGAGATCATCTGCATAGCCGGCTCTCCGGTGTATGAACTCCACTTCTCAGGCGGCGCACTCCATGAAAACCAGGCCCTCGCTCAAGCGGAGCGCCAAGGTTGAGTGATCACGATCGGACATCGGGTCACGCCGAAGGTATGTCTGCCAGGGGCGTCAACGCCGGTCCTTGAGGGTGGAGACTGAACGGTCACGCCCGGTCGTCCTCGAGTCGTGAAGTGTTCCGTCTTTTGGAGACCCAGCAGGTGAATTGGCTGACTATACGTTTGGTGTATATGGGGCGCGCATGCAAAGATATCTGTTGCTTGGTGGTGGAGGCTTCCTCATGGAAGACGCACCGTCGCCAATTGATTCATATATGCTCCGCCTGACCGGCAAGCAAAAGCCAAAAATCTGCTTTGTTTCCACCCCCGGCGGCGACCATCCGGAACACATTGATAAGTTCTATGCGGCCTTCGGGATGCAGGCTTGCACGCCGTCGCATCTGGCGTTCTTTCGCAAGCCCGCAGCAGGTGCCATTCCCCTTGCCGATCTCGAGGCCCACCTGACCGCGCAGGACATCGTATTTGTCGGCGGTGGCAATACCAAGTCCGCGCTCGGCGTATGGCGCGAGTGGGGTTTGATCGACATCTTCCGGCGCGTCTCGAGCAATGGCGTTCTGCTTGCGGGCATGAGCGCCGGGGCCATTTGTTGGTTCGAGTTCGGTTTTGCCGATTCCTACGGCACCTCCAGCCTTCGCCCCTTGCCATGTATCGGCCTGCTCCCAGGCGCTTGCGTGGTGCATTACAACTCCGACCCTCCACGCAGGCGCGAGATTTTTGCCGCGCTGGAAGCCGGCTCGATTGACCAAGCGGTCGCAATTGACGACTACGCCGCAGTTATCTATGAGGGAAGGGTGGTCGCCGGAGTCGTCAGTTGGCGCCAGGGCGCTGGCGCGTGCAGCATCTCGATGTTGAATGGAAGGGCTGTGGAGACCAGACACCCTGGCCAATGCATCCTGATCTAGCTCGGCACAAAGCGCACTCCGTGCGGCAACTCACGCCCGCAAGCGGGACTGGGGACCGAACTCAACGCAGGGCGTGCATGTCGCGCACCGGGCGCCACCAGTTCTGCTTCTTCGATTGCCGAGCGAGCGCTGTCAAGCAAGAGGATTCGCGAAGACGACGTCCGCCGTGGGTCGCACAGAGCGCGTCGCCGCAGGAAGTGGCCTCGCTCGTCGCCTACGTCGCCAGCCCGCTCGCTTCGGCCACCACCGGAGCCGCGCTGCGCGTGGATGGCGGGGTCGTCAAGAGCGCGTCCTGACGACGAAAAACGGGACAAGGGCCGACGCTTTCGGCTCCCGCTTCACGGACGCGCGGCGCACAGGCGGCTGCCTGCTTGTCCCCCGTAGCCGTCGTCCGGTACCGCGTCAGCGCAGCCGCGCCTGCGCGCCGTCGACGAGCAGGCGCAGGGCACGCTCGAACAAGGCGTCGGGATCGCCGCCCACCGTCTCGGCAAAGCCGGCGGCCAGCAGCGGATACCGCGTCGCGTCGGGCATCTCGGCCGCTGCCAGCGCTTCGGGCTGCTGGAACGACTGTTCTTCCAGCACCCAGCCGACGACGAAGCGCCCCATCGAAATCAGCAGCGTCGTCGCATCGCCCGCCGTGAAGCCGGCGGCTTGAAGCATGCGCAGCCGGGCCTCGATCGGCTCGTGCTGGGTCTTGCCCGGCCGCGTGCCGGCGTGCAGGCGAGCACCATCGCGATAGGCCAGCAGCGCACGGCGGAAAGTCAGGCCGTCGGCCATCAGCCAGTCTTGCCATGGCTCCTGCGGGTCGGGCGAGAGCCGGGCACGGCTTTCCAGCATGACGGCGGCCGACATGGCGTCCAGCAGCGCGGCCCGGCTCTCGAAATGCCAGTACAGCGTCGGCGACTGCACGCCCAGGCGCTCGGCCAGCCTGCGGGTGGTGAGCGCGTCGATGCCGACCTCGTTCAACAGGCCGAGGGCGGCGCGCAGCACATCGTCGCGGTGGAGTCGGGGGCGGTCGGTCACGGCGGAACTCTATCAATGATCGGGAAGATGGGTCACAATCTGTCTATCAACGATAGAGAGAGAATGTGAACCGAGCTTTGATTGTCATCCTGCTCACGCTGGCGCTGGACGCCGTCGGCATGAGCCTGGTGTTTCCGATCCTGCCGGGGCTGCTGCGTGAACTGGCCGGTGCCGATGCCACCGCGTACCACTACGGTGCCTTGCTCGCCGTGTACGCGGCGATGCAGTTCTTGTTCTCGCCGGTGCTCGGCGCCTTGAGCGACCGCTTCGGCCGTCGCCCGGTGCTGCTGGCCTCGCTGGCCGGTGCCGCCGGCGACTACGTGCTGATGGCGCTGGCACCCAACCTGGCGTGGCTGTACGTCGGCCGCGTGCTGTCCGGCGTCACCGGCGCCAGCATGGCGGTGGGCACGGCCTACATCACCGACGTCACCGCCGAGCCCGACCGTGCCAGGCGCTACGGCCAGATGGGTGCGGCGATGGGCCTGGGCTTCGTCGCGGGCCCGCTGATCGGCGGTGCGCTCGGCGAGTGGTCGCTGCGTGCGCCGTTCATCGCCGCCGCGGCGATGAATGCGCTGAACCTGCTGCTGGCCTGGCGCGCACTGCCCGAGTCCAACCAGCACCGCACGGCGGCGCTGGACCTGCGCAAGCTCAACGCCTTCTCGGCGCTGCACCGGCTGCAGGGCCGGCCGCCGCTGCTGCCGCTCATCGGCGTGTTCGCCGTCGTCGCGCTGGTGTCGCAGGTGCCGGGCTCGTTGTGGATCCTGTACGGCCAGGAGCGTTACGGCTGGACGGCCTGGGTGGCGGGCCTGTCGCTGGCCTGCTACGGCGGCCTGCACGCGATCTCGCAGGCCTTCGTCACCGGGCCGCTGGTGGCGTGGCTCGGTGAGCGGCGTGCGCTGCTGGCCGGCATGGCGGCCGATGGGCTGGCCTTCACGCTGATCGGCCTGGCCACGGCGGGCTGGATGCCGTTCGCACTGCTGCCGCTGTTCGCCATCGGCGGTCTTGTCCTGCCGGCCTTGCAGGCCATGCTGGCGCGCCAGGTGGACGAGCAGCACCAGGGCGAACTGCAGGGCACGCTGGCCAGCCTCAACAGCCTGATCGGCGTCGGCGGGCCGCTGGTCGTCACGGCGGCGTTCGCGGCGACGCAACAGTCTTCGCCGGGCAGCGTCTGGATCGCCGCGGCGCTGTTCTACCTGCTGGCGCTGCCGCTGCTGTTCAGCCGGCGGGCGCGCGTAACCCAGGCCGTCGAGTCCCGACCATGAGCATGCGACCACCGTTTCACCGCCTGGCCCCGCCGGCCCTGGCGGTCCTCCTGCTGAGCGCCTGTGCCGCGGTCGAGCCGCCGCCTTCGCCGCCGGCCGTCGCGCCGCCGCACTGGCAGGCTCCGCTGCCGCACGGCGGCCGGCTGGCCGACCTGACACGCTGGTGGCAGCAGTTCGACGACCCGCTGCTCACGCAGCTGATCGACGCGGCGCAGCAGGAGAGCCCCAGCCTCGCCGCCGCCGCTTCGAGGCTGGAACAGTCGCGCGCTGCCCGCGTCGCCGCCGGCGCCGCGCTGCTGCCGACGCTCGATGCCACGGCCAGCATGGGCCGCGGCCGTTCCGACCTCGGCACGCCCATCGGCAGCAGCCGATCGGCCGGGCTGCAGGCCAGCTGGGAGCTGGACCTCTTCGGCGGCGTCCAGGCCGCGCGCGCTGCGGCGCAGGCCCGTCTCGACGGCGCCCAGGCGTCGTGGCACGCCGCGCGCGTGTCCGTGGCCGCCGAAGTCGCGGGCCACTACGTCGCGCTGCGCGCCTGTGAAGCGCAGGTGGTGCAGACCCGGGCCGACGCCGCCTCGCGCGCCGAGTCCGCGCGCCTGACCGAGCTCAGCGCCCGGGCGGGCTTCCAGTCGCTCGCCGACGCCGCGCTCGCCCGCGCCAGCGCCGCCCAGGGCAACGCGCTGCTGACCGCCCGGCAGGCGCAGTGCGACGCCGAGGTCAAGGCGCTCGTCGCCCTGACCGGCGCCGACGAGCCCGGCTTGCGCGGCCGTCTGGCCGCGGCAACGGCCCGGCTGCCCCGACCCGCGCAGATCGCCGTGCACGCCGTGCCAGGCGAGTTGCTGAACCAGCGGCCCGACCTGTACGCGTCCGGCCGCGAGCTGGTGGCCGCCAGCGGCGACCTGCTGCAAAGCCGCGCCGCGGCGCTGCCGCGCATCACGCTGGCTGGCAGCGTCGACGCCTCCCGGCTGGACTACGGCGCGAGCCAGGTCGACGGTACGACCTGGTCGGTCGGCCCGCTCGCCGTGACGCTGCCGCTGTTCGATGCCGGCACGCGGCGCGCGAACGTCGAGGCCGCACGCGCCGCCTATGACGCCGCCGCCGTCGCCTACCGCGGCCAACTTCGCAGCGCGGTGCGCGAGGTGGAAGAAGCCCTGGTGCAGCTGGACAGCACGGCCGTACGCGCCGCGGACGCCCGCACCGCCGCCGAAGGTTACGAGTACGCGTTCCGCGCCACCGAGAGGCGCCACCAGAGCGGCGCGGCCAGCCTGTTCGAGCTGGAGGACGCGCGCCGCAGCGCCGTGCAGGCCCAGAGCGAGCTGATCGACCTGCAGCGCGAGCGGGTCGCCGCCTGGATCTCGCTGTACCGCGCGCTCGGCGGCGGCTGGACCTCCGCCGACGCTGCCGCCGCCGACCCGCAAGCCCAGAACCGATAACGGAGTCCCGATGCCTGCCGCCATGCCCTTGCGTCCCAAGCTGCTCGTTCTGTCCTGCCTCGCCGCCGCGCTGGCAGGCGCTGCCTTCCTCGCCTTCGGCGCCCGCGCGGCCGACGACCAGAAGGCCGCGCCCGCGCCCAAGGCGGCGCTGACCGTGACCCTGACACAGGCGCAGACCGTGCGGCTGCCGATCCGCATCAGCGCCAACGGCAACGTCGCCGCGTGGCAGGAAGCCAGCGTGGGCACCGAAGCCAACGGCCTGCGCCTGGCCGAGGTGCGCGCCAACGTCGGCGACGTGGTCAAGCGTGGCCAGGTGCTGGCGGTGTTCGCGCCCGACACGGTGCAGGCCGACCTGGCGCAGATCGACGCCGGCGTCGCCGAGGCCGAAGCCACGCTGGCCGAGGCCGCCGCCAATGCGCAGCGCGCCCGCGAGCTGCAGCCCAGCGGCGCCTTGAGCGCGCAGCAGGTCACCCAGTACCTCACCGCCGAGCGCACGGCCGAAGCCCGGCTGCAGGCGCAGCGCGCCGCCGCCCGGGTGCAGCGGCTGCGGCTGGCGCAGACCCAGGTGCTCGCGCCCGACGCGGGCGTCATCTCCGCCCGCCAGGCCACCGTGGGCGCCGTGCTGCCGGCCGGGCAGGAGTTGTTCCGCCTGATCCGCCAGGGCCGCCTGGAGTGGCGCGCCGAGCTGCCCTCGAGCGACCTGGCGCGCGTGAAGCCCGGCATGCGCGCCACCGTGGCCCCCGTCAGCGGCGGCGCGGCGGTGGCCGGCACCGTGCGCGTCGTCGCGCCGACCGTCGACGCGCAGACGCGCAACGGCATCGTCTACGTCGACCTCGGCGCGTCGCCCGACACCAAGGCCGGCATGTTCGCGCGCGGCGAGTTCGACATCGGCGCCAGCCAGGCGCTCACCCTGCCGCAGAGCGCGGTCGTGCTGCGCGACGGCTTCCACTACGTGCTGAAGCTCGGGCCGGGCTCCCGGGTCGCGCTGACCAAGGTGGGTGTCGGCCGACGCGCCGGGGACCGCATCGAGATCACCAGCGGCCTGGACGCCGCCGCCAAGGTGGTGGCGGCGGGCGCTGGCTTCCTGGGCGACGGCGACACCGTGAAGGTTGTCGACGCGTCCCGTTCCGCGGCCGCCAACTGAGCGGGGGACGCGCCGTGTTCAACGTCTCCTCCTGGTCGATCCGCAACCCGACGCCGGCGATCCTGCTCTTCGTCATGCTCACGCTGGCGGGGCTGCTGGGCTTTCGGGCGATGAAGGTCCAGAACTTCCCCGACATCGACCTGCCGATGGTCACCGTGACCGCGAGCCTGCCCGGCGCTTCGCCGGCGCAGCTGGAAACCGAGGTCGCCCGCAAGATCGAGAACTCGATCGCCACGGTGCAGGGTGTCAAACACGTCTACACCAACCTGCAGGACGGCTCGGCCGTCCTGACCGTCGAGTTCCGCCTCGAGAAGCCGACGCAGGAGGCGGTCGACGACGTGCGCGACGCCGTCGCGCGCGTGCGCTCGGACCTGCCGGCCGACCTGCGCGACCCGGTGATCCAGAAGGTCGACCTGGCGGGCTCGCCGATCCTGACCTACACCGTGTCCTCGGCGCACATGGACGACGAGGCGCTGTCCTGGTTCGTCGACAACCAGGTCACCAAGGCACTGCTCGCGGTACCGGGCGTGGGCGCGGTGACGCGCGTGGGCGGTGTCGCGCGCGAAGTGCGTGTCGAGCTCGACCCGGCCAGGCTGCTGGCGCTGAACGCCACCGCGGCCGACATCTCGCGCCAGCTGCGCCGCATCCAGCAGGAAGCCTCGGGCGGCCGCGCCGACCTGGGGGGCGCCGAGCAGTCGGTGCGCACGCTGGCCACGGTGCAGTCGGCGGCGGAGCTGGCGGCGATGTCCGTGACGCTGGGCGACGGCCGCCAGATCCGTCTCGACCAGGTGGCCAAGGTCACGGACACGGTGGCCGAGCAGCGCTCGGCCGCGCTGCTCGACGGCAAGCCGGTGGTGGGCTTCGAGATCGTGCGTTCGCGCGGCGCCGGCGAGATCGACGTGACGGACGGCGTTCGCGCCATGCTCGACAAGCTCAAGCGCTCGCAGCCCGACATCCAGGTCACGGAAGCCTTCAACTTCGTCGACCCCGTGGTCGAGAACTACGAAGGCTCGATGAAGCTGCTGTACGAAGGTGCCGCGCTCGCGGTGCTGGTGGTGTTCCTGTTCCTGCGCGACGCTCGCTCCACCTTCGTGTCGGCGGTGGCGCTGCCGCTGTCGGCCATCCCCACCTTCGCGGTGATGCAGCTGCTGGGCTTCAGCGTCAACAGCATCACGCTGCTGAGCCTGTCGCTGGTGGTGGGCATCCTGGTCGACGACGCGATCGTCGAGATCGAGAACATCACGCGCCACCTGCGCATGGGCAAGACGCCGTACCAGGCGGCGATGGAAGCCGCCGACGAGATCGGGCTGGCGGTGATCGCGACCACCTTCACGCTGATCGCGGTGTTCCTGCCGACGGCCTTCATGGGCGGGGTGCCGGGCAAGTTCTTCGTCCAGTTCGGCTGGACGGCGGCGATCGCGGTGTTCTTCTCGCTGGTGGTCGCGCGCATGCTGACGCCGATGATGGCCGCCTACCTGCTGAAGGCGCCCGCGCGCGAGCAGCGCGAGCCGCGCTGGCTGGCGCTGTATCTGAACGCGGTGCGCTGGTGCCTGAAGCACCGCCTGTGGACGCTGGCCGGAGCGGCCGTCTTCTTCGTCGGGTCGTTCTCGCTGGTGCCGCTGCTCGACACCGGCTTCATCCCGCCCGACGACCTGTCGCAGACGCAGGTGACGCTGACGCTGCCGCCCGGCAGCACCTTCAAGCAGACCTACGCGCTCGCCGAGCAGGCGCGGCAGCTGGTGCAGCGCAACCCGCAGGTGAAGATGGTCTACACCGCCATCGGCGGCGGCAGCGCGGGCTCGGACCCCTTCGCCTTCGGCGGGGGCAGCAACGTGCGGACCGCGGTGCTGACCCTCAACATGACGCACCGCAGCGAGCGCCACGGCCTCAGCAAGCAGGACATCGAAGCCCAGCTGCGCAGCGCGCTGGAAGCCGTGCCCGGCGCCCGGGTGCAGGTGGGCCTGGGTTCGTCGAACGAGAAGTACGTGCTGGTGCTCGCCGGCGAGGACGGCGCCGCGCTCGCCGAGCACGCGCGCGTCGTCGAGCGCGAACTGCGCACGCTGCCCGGCATCGGCGCCGTCACCTCGACCGCCAGCCTGGTGCGCCCCGAGCTGGTCGTGCGGCCGGACTTCGCACGTGCCGCCGACCTGGGCGTCACCTCGGCGGACATCGCCGACACGCTGCGCATCGCCACCGCGGGCGACTACGACCAGGACCTGGCCAAGCTCAACCTGAGCCAGCGCCAGGTGCCGGTGGTGGTGAAACTGCCGGAGGACGCGCGAAGCGACATCGAACTGCTGTCGCGCCTGCCGGTGCCGGGCCAGCGCGGGCCGGTGGCGCTGTCGAACGTGGCGACGCTGGAGATCGCCAGCGGCCCGTCCGAGATCGCGCGCTACGACCGGCTGCGCAACGTGAACTTCGAGATCGAGCTCAACCAGCGGCCGCTGGGCGAGGTGCAGGACGCGGCGCAGGCGCTGCCCAGCCTGCGCAACCTGCCGCCCGGCGTGATCCAGACCTCGGTCGGCGACGCCGAGGTGATGGACGAGCTGTTCGCGAGCTTCGGCCTTGCGATGGCCACCGGCGTGCTGTGCATCTACGTCGTGCTGGTGCTGCTGTTCAAGGACTTCGTGCAGCCGGTGACCATCCTCGCGGCGCTGGTGCTGTCAGTGCCGGGCGCCTTCCTGGCGCTGTTCGTCACGCACACCGCGCTGTCCATGCCGTCGATGATCGGCCTGATCATGCTGATGGGCATCGCGACGAAGAACTCGATCCTGCTGATCGACTACGTGATCCTGGCGCGGCGCGAGCACGGTCTGGCGCGCTGGGAGGCCATCGTCGACGCCTGCCGCAAGCGCGCGCGGCCGATCGTGATGACGACCGTGGCGATGGGCGCCGGCATGATGCCGATCGCGCTGGGCCTGGGCGTGGACCCGAGTTTCCGGGCGCCGATGGCGATCGTTGTGATCGGCGGGCTGATCACCTCGACCTTCCTCAGCCTGCTGGTGATCCCGGTCGTGTTCACCTTCGTCGACGACACCGAGCAGTGGGTTTCACGCAAGCTCAAGAGTACCCGCCAGGCGCCGGGAACGCCGGATGGCAGCTCCGCCATGCCGCGTTGAGTCGGCTCGGCTTGAACGGGCGAAGTTCGCCCGCGATGTCGCGCGAGCGATCGACTTCTTCTCCAACTTCGACATGGCGCCCGTGGCGCCAGTGGCAGGGGCGGCGAGCTCCGGCTGGGGTCGCGTCCCGGCGCATCGTGTCCATCCAAGACCGGCGAGAGCTGTGATGCGCGGTGAACAACGGCTGTAGGAGTGCCGTTTGCCGCAATTTCCTCGCGGGGCGGAGCCTCTCGGCTGACCAACCTGTCTGCGGTCTACCGCGCTTCACGGGCGGTGGGGTGCAGGTGGCGATTGCGGCGGTTTCACCTTGAACAGGAGAAAGACATGCACAAACGCCGTCGAATTTGGGCGCGCCCGGCACACGCGCTGCCTTTGCTGCTCGCCTGCACTGCGCTGGGGGCCGACGCGCTGCCGTTGAGCGGCGTTGGCTCCTGGGAGACGACGCTGCAGCCGCGGGAGTTGGACGGCGACTTTCGCAACGGCCCCGACGCCTATTACGACACCCTGCTCGACGTCACCTGGCTGACGGACGTGACGGCATCGGGAGATCTCACGTACGGGCAGGCCAGATCTTGGCTGCGGCAATTAACAGTCGGCAGTGTTACCGGGTGGCGCTTTCCGGACGGCGAGGGGCGCGAAATGCAGTCGTTGTTCAGGCTCACGTTGGGCCTGATGGACAACGGCCCCATGGACCCGATCGATTTTCGCCAGGCGAACACCGGCCCATTCAAGAATCTTGAGCATGCGCCAGAAGTGTGGATCATGAGCGACGATCCTTATCGCCCCTGGGAAGAGCCTGACTATCCGTCGTACTGGATATCGATCTATTACGGCGTCGGACAGGGCGGCGCCGACACCTATTCGAAGATGCCCACGTGGGCGCTCCTGAGCGGCGACGTGCCCGTGGTGCCGGAACCTGCCACGTCGGTGCTCTTTGCCCTGGGTGCCGGCGCCATGGCGTTGCGCCTGAAACTGCGCAAACGGAGCCCCGCCGATGGGAAGACGTTGCGTTGGGCGCGAAGCAGGTCAATGGAATGAAGGACCACTTATGCGATTCACCAAGAGCTGGGGCGCTGCGGCCGCCATCGTGACGGTGTCGGGCGCGGCGCAGGCCGCTTTGTTCGACCGCGGCGGCGGCATGATCTACGACACCACGCACGACATCACGTGGTTGGCTGACATGAACTACGCTCGAACCAGCGGTCACATCGGTGATGGCGTCAATACGGATGGCGCCATGACTTGGGATGCCGCTGACTCCTGGGCCGATCATCTCGTCTATGGCGGCTTCGATGACTGGCGCCTGCCCACGCTGATCCCGTCAGCAGAAGACAAGACCTGCAGCCGTACGTTCCTCTGGGCGGGCGACCATTGCAGTGGCGGTGAACTCAGTGGCCTGTTCGTCACGGATCTCGGAAACAAAGTCAACGAATCCGTGTTGAACCAGACAGGTGACACGGCCGAGCAAATAGCCAACCTGGCCCTTTTCAGTAACGTACAGTCCTACGCCTACTGGTCCGGTACGAAAGCGATGGATGGCATCATGTGGTATTTCGCCACCAACGGCGGCATTCAGTCCAACTACTACCAATACGTGACCTTCTATGCCTTGGCGGTGCGCCCCGGCGATGTTGCCGCAGTGCCGGAGCCACCGACGCTGGTACTGGCACTGCTGGGATTGGGCGCGACCGTGATGTGGCGGAGAAGGCGGCCAGTTCCAGCGGCGTAGAAGCCTTCATCTCGCCGAAGAGGTCGGCTTTGCCCTCGAAGCTGCGATGGGCCAGCCCCGCAGCGGTGGCGGCGGCAACGGGGCGGCCCGGTAACCGCCGGGTACCACGCCAACCGTGACCCGGATCACGCTGCGGCCAGGGGTTAACCCTTAACTCCAGAGGGGCTACACCGCACAATCGGTGGCACGCACCGCGTCCCCGACGAGGTCGCGCGACTGAATCCGGCCCCTCACCCACGTTCCTTCATGACATTCACTCGTCGCAGCGCCGTTTTTGCCGGCGTCACCGCCGCCTGCTTCGGCCCCTGGGTCTGGTCCCGGAGCGTGGCTGCCAACAGCTGGCTCATCGGCCAGTCGGCGCCGCAGACCGGCCCGATCTCGGTGTCCAGCATCGAGACCACGGCCGGCGCGCGCATGTACTTCAACCGCCTGAACGCGCGCGGCGGCGTGCATGGCCGCCCGGTCGAGCTGGTCTCCATCGACGACGCCCAGGACCCCAAACGCGCCGTGGCCAACACGCAGCAGTTGCTGGACCAGGGTGTGATCGCGCTGGGCCTGTACCGCACGACGCCGGCGATCGAAGCGACGCTGCCGCTGGTGCGCAAAGCCGGCATCGCCTTCGTCGGCGCGCAGACCGGGCCCTCGTTCATCTACGAGGCCAACGGCAACCTGCTGTTCAACACGCGGGCGAGCTACCACGACGAGGTGGCGCGGGCGGTCGACTACTTTTCCAACCTCGGCATGACGCGCGTGGGCGCGCTGGTGGCCACCGACAGCTTCGGCCAGGACGTGCTGGTCGGCCTGCGCCGGGCGATGGCGGCCAACGGCAAGGCCGAACTGGTGTCGCAGGCCAGCTTCGACAACCGCGGCAGCGACGTCGCCGCCCAGGTCGAGCAGATCCGCAAGGGCAACCCGCAGGTGGTGATGCTGATCGCCAACCTGAAGGCTTCGGCCGCTTTCATCAAACATGCACGCGCCAACGGCTTCAACCCGACCTTCGTGTCGCTGTCGGTCACCAGCACCTCGTCGTTCAGCACCGAGCTGGGCGCCTACGCCGAAGGGGTGGTCGTCACGCAGGTGGTGCCGACCCCGTACTCGCGCCGCCTGCGCCTGGTGGCGGAGTTCCGCGATGCCGTGACGCAGAGCGGCGACGCTGCCGCGCCGGTGTCGCACGCCGCGCTGCAGGGCTACGTCAGCGCCAGGCTGATTCACGAAGGCATCCGCCGCTGTGGCGCCAACGCCGATCGCGGCCAACTGGTGCAGGCGCTCAACAGCACCGGCCGCTTCGATCTGGGCGACTACACGCTGAACTACTCGCCCGAGAGCCGGCAGGGCACCCGGCTGACCGAGCTGACCTTCCTGAGCAAGAGCGGCAAGTTCATGTTCTGAACCGGCCGGCTGCGGCCAGCCGCACGCGGCCGGCGCGCGCGCCGGGCGCCGGGCGCCGGGCGTTGGCGGAGCAGAGCACGCTCCTCCATTGCAATGGCACCCGTTCGCGGCCTGAGCGGCGGGATGCCACCGCCCAGGCCGCCCAGCCGCTTCAGCGGCCGTCGCGGTCCGAGTCGCCCGGGACTGCGCGCTCGACGCTGTCGCTCAGCCGCGACCAGGCGTCGCGGCTGGCGTGCCGGGCGCGGCCCCAGTCTAGCTGCGAGTCGCCGCGCCGGCTGTCCCAGTCACGCTCCAGATCCGCGTCGAGTTCGTCGAAGCGGCGATCCGGGTTGCGGGAGTAGGCGTCGACGCCGTAGCGGTAGGCCGGGCCGTAGTCGTCGTAGGTCGAGCCCGGCGCGACGTAAGGCCGGCCGCTGAAGCTGCTGCGCCAGTAGGCGTCCTCGGCCTGCGGGTCCATCGCCTTGCCGGCGCCTCGCCCCATCAGCCCGCCGGCGACGGCGCCGACGACGGCGCCCAGCGCCGCGCCCACCGGCCCGGTCATGCCGCCTACCGCGGCGC
>NZ_NRRU01000095.1 GCF_016583785.1 Rubrivivax gelatinosus
TTGTGGGCACGGACGGGAGGCCGGCGCGGCGGCGGGGCGATCGTGCTGGGGGGAGAGCGGTGTCGATGGCGGTGCTCGCCGTTCAGGTCTTTGAATCGGGTTCGGTCGTTCCTACGGATTTGTAGCCTATGAGCTACGATCGGCACATGCGCGTCGAAGCGACCGACGAGTACCGCGACTGGATCGATGGTCTCAAGGATCTGAGTGGGCGCGCACGAATACTGGTCCGGGTCGACAGGCTGGTTCACGGGAACCCGGGCGACCACCGGAGTCTGGGCGAAGGTGTATCCGAGTTGCGGATCGATGTCGGGCCCGGTTACCGCGTTTATTTCACCCAGCGAAGCGGACGCCTCTTGCTGCTGCTCGCCGGAGGTGACAAGTCGTCGCAGTCCAGGGACATCGCGAAGGCGGTCCGGCTTGCACGAGCCTACGGAGAGTGAAGACATGAGCACCCCTGCACGCAAGAAGGTCGTCAAGGTCAAGGCTCGGGCCTACGACGTCGCCGAGCACCTGCGCACGCCCGAGGAGATGGCCGCCTACCTCGATGCCTGGCTGGCAGAGGCGCCCGACGATGTCTCGGGCATCGCCCGCGCCCTGGGCGACATCGCCCGGGCCAAAGGCATGTCCCAGGTCGCCCAGGAGGCGGGGCTGAGCCGGGAGAGCCTGTACCGCGCACTCAGCGAAGGCGGCAACCCGAGTTTTGCCACCGTGCTGAAGGTGGCGCGGGCGCTCGGCCTGCGCTTGCACGCGCAAGCGGCATGAGCCCTCAGGACTTGTCCGGGGCTCATTCCCGCCTGGCGGGACCGGCCGCAGGCCGGAGGGTGCCCCAGTGAGCCCTCAGGACTTGTCCGGGGCTCATTCCCGCCTGGCGGGACCGGCCGGCAGGCCGAAGGGTGCCCCAGTGAGCCCTCAGGACTTGTCCGGGGCTCATTCCCGCCTGGCGGGACCGGCCGGCAGGCCGAAGGGTGCCCCAGTGAGCCGGGCTGCCTGCGCGCCACATCAGCCCTGAAGCGCTCCCTCCATCTCCCGCCGCAAGCGCCACGCCGGCAGTTCCGGCTGCGCGACGACGTCGTCCCAGCACAGCATCTGTCCCTGCGCCACCGGCCGCTTGAGCACCAACTCATGCGCCAGCCCCAGCGGCAGCCCGCCGAAGGCCAGCGAAGCCGCGGCCGGCTGCAGCCGGCCGACGACGGTGTAGCCGCCTTCGCCATCCAGCTTCTCGCCGGGTTTCAGGTCGCGTTTGGCGGTGGCGACGACGTCGGCCACCCAGCCGGTCGCGGCGCCGGTGGCTTCGCCGCGCAGCGCGACGCTGGCGACCGAGTAGCCGACCTCCAGCCCGATCAGGTGCCAGCGTTTGTAGAGCGTGAAATAGCGCCCGGTCGGATCGGTCTGCGCGCCGTACTCCTCGAAGCAGTGGCGCACGTAGTCGCTCTCGCCTTCGACCGTGACCCAGACGCCCATGCGGATGTCGTAGGGGATGGGCGTGCCGTCGCGCCGCAGCGACGAGATCACCTCGACCATGCCCTTGCGCTCGAGCACGCCGCCTTCGGCGCGTGGCCGGGTCACGCCGGGGATCTCGTCTATGGCCGCCGGCGGGTACAGCAGCCCCGCTGACGGCACCGCCAGCCCGGTGGCGTTGGCGACCGCGGCGCATTCGATCGCCGGCTTGGAGCCGTCGAGGAAGCTGTTGAACATCTTCGGGTTCAGCCCGCCGCGTTCGGCCTGTTCGGGCGTCAGGCCGTAGTGGCCCCAGACGGTCTCGGGCGTGGACTGGGCGAAATGCGGCAGCCACTTGTGGCCGCGGCCGGCGGCCACCACCGGGAAGCCACAAGTGCGCGCCCAGTCGACCAGTTTGCAGATCAGCGCCGGCTGGTCGCCGAAGGCCAGCGAATAGACGACACCGGCCTCGGCCGCACGCCGCGCCAGCAGCGGGCCGCAGAAGGCGTCGGCCTCGACCGTCACGTTGACCACGTGTTTGCCGTGCGCGAACGCGGCCAGGCAGTGTTCGACGGCGGCGACCGGGTGGCCTGTGCATTCGACGATGACGTCGATCGCCGGGTGCCGCAGCAGCGCCTGCCAGTCCTCGCCGACGTGGGTGCGGCCGTCGGCCAGCGCGGCGTCCAGGCTGGGCGCCGACGCCCGTTCGGGCTGCCAGCCGACACGCTCCAGGTTGCGCCGCGCGCCGGCCGGCGACAGGTCGGCGATGCCGGCCAGGTGCACGCCGGGCGTGTTCGGCACCTGGGCCAGGTACATCGACCCGAACTTGCCGGCGCCGATCAGGCCGACGCGGATCGGCCGGCCGTCGGCGGCGCGTTGGCGCAGCTGGGAGTACAGGCCGGTCTTCATGCCGGGCGGGGCACGCGGCGCGTCGGGGGGCAGGGCAGCATCGGGTTCCTCGTCACGCCGGCAACCGGCTTGACAAGTGTCGTGTCGGAGGGGCGGCGGCGGGGTTCGGGGGAACCCCGGGCGTGCTCACCGTCGAGGTGAGGCACTTCCGGCCAAGCGTCAGCGCCGTGTCGCGCGCCGCCGGGTCGGCGGCCGCGGCGTAAGCTCGTCGCCCATGAAAGATCAGATCGCATTGGAGCTGGATGGGCCGAGTCCGGTGCGGGTGCCGCTGCCGATGCGCAGAGGATCTTGCGCACCTTGCCATCTTGGTTTGGCGTCGATTCGTCGCTCCTCCAGTACGCGCAGGACACGGAGAGATTGCCTACTTTCTGGGCTGCCGAGCGGGGGCGGGCCATCGCCTTCATGACGCTGCGAGAGCATTCCCGACGTCATGGGAAGTGCACTGCGTGGCAGTTCAAGCCGACGCACGCTCGAGAGGAGTCGGACGGCAGCTGCATCGGCATGGCGAGCGCTGGCTGCTCGGGCAGGGTGCACGTCATCTGCAGGTCAAGACGGTGGCCGCCGGTCACCCGAGTCCCGAGTACGCCGAGACACGGTCCTTCTACATGGCGCTGGGCTATGACGAACTGGAGGTGTTTCCCGACTTCTGGCGGCCCGGGCTTCCCGTTCTGCAACTGATCAAAGCCCTGAACGGTGCGGCTTGAACCCTTGCATTCCGTGAGCGTCGCCAGGAAAGCCCAGGGTCCGGCTGTTTGTGTCGGGACGGGCGGCGCATTTCAGTCCGGCGCGCCGAACATCGTTTGCAACCAATCCCAGCGCGTCTTGCGCGACGGCGCGCCCGCTCCGACCGCCTGGAGGTGAACGAAAGCACGCCTCGGAGGCGTGTGGCGACCGCTGCCCGGCCCCAGAATCGAGTCGACCGATGACCATCGAAACCCGCCCCGCATGGCCTTCCGACGTCGAGGCGATCGCCCGCTTCGACGAGTTCAACGGGGACCGCCTGCGCGAGATCGAGGCCGGAACGTGTTTCGTGGCGCTGTCCGATGGCCGGGTCGTCGCGTATGCCAGCTACGAACCGCGCGGTCTGCTGGGCCAGCCTCTCCTGACCTATCTCTGCGTTTGTGCGGACTCGAAGACAGGGCCTCGCGACCCAGCTGGTCAAGCTGGTGCAATCCAGAGCCGCCGGTCGCAAGCTGCTGTCTTCGACCGAAGACTGGTGCGTCGGCACGCAGCGCATATTTGAACGGCTGGGATGGGAGCGCGTCGGAGAGATTTCGGGCGTCAACAAAGATGGCTCGTCGGAGTGGTTCTATGCGGTCGACCTTGGCGCCTGATACCTGTGCAAGGGGAAGGCTGCCGCCACGGCATGGCACCTCGCAGTGACGCACGGCGGCCGCCAATCCCGGTTGTGGCAAGCTAGTCAGGTGCAGCATCCCCACGAGGCAGCCATGTCGAGCAAGCTTGAAGTCCTCCAGGCCGAAGTGCTTCGCCTGTCACCCGCGGACCGCGCTCGCCTGCTCGACCGGCTGATCGCGAGCTTGGACGTGGATGCTGGCGCCGAGGCCGTATGGGATGGCTTGGCCGATGAACGCGAGCATCAACTCGGCGTCGGCGAGGTGCAGGCCGTTCCTCTGGACGTCGCCGTGGCAAGGCTGGAGGCCCGGTTTCCGGGATGAAGATCGGTCTTCACCCTGAGGCCGAGCAAGACCTCCTGGACGCTGCCGCGTTCTACGAGCGTGAAGGTTCCCCGGCCCTGGCGGCAAGGTTCGTCGCGGAGTTCAAACGGATGGGCGCTTTGCTGACGGACCAGCCTGAGATCGGGTCTCCACGCAGCCGAGGACGCCGGGGCCTGGCGATGAGCATCTTCCCGTACACGCTCATCTACCGGGTCGAAGGCGACTCGCTCAGGATCCTCGTCGTCAAGCACGACAGCCGGCGCCCGGGCTACGGCGGCTCCCGGTCCTAGAGTTCGAGAGCCACCTCGCGGCGGCACTCAACCCGGGCCCAGGGGCGTCCCACCGAGTCAACACGCGATGGCGCGGTGATGCGTGCTCCCGCGTTCAGGCCTCTTCCCAGAGCTCCTGCATCGCCGCCAAGAAGCGCGCCTTGATCGCTCCCCGATCCGGCTCCACCCAACGCCCGCCGACCAGCGTGCGGCGGAACGGCGCCGCAGGCGCGCCAAATACCAGCCCGTCGAGGCGGTGACTCGGCGGCAGGCCGGCCAATGCCGGTTCGGCGGCGTCGAGTTCGACTAGATCGGCACGCGCGCCGACTTCCAGCCCCCAGCGCTCGAACCCCGCGGCCGTGCCTCCGCCGGCGCGCATGCGCTCGAACAAGCGCGCCGCGCTCGCCGGCTCGGCACCGGGCGCCGCGGCGACATTGCGCCGCCGGTGCAGCAGCCGTTGCCCCCATTCCAGCCAGCGCAACTCCTCGGGCCAGGCACGCACGACCTGGCTGTCCGACCCCACAGCGAGCGGCACGCCGGCGTCCAGCCAGCGCGGCAGGTCGCAGAAGCCGTCGCCCAGGTCGGCTTCGGTGGCCGGGCAGATGACGACGCCGGCGCCGGCCGCGGCGACGGCCTCGATCTCGGCCGGCGTCGCATGCGTCGCGTGCACCAGCTGCCAGCGTGCGTCCAGGCCGGCATGGCGCGCCAGCCATTCGATCGGGCGGCAGCCGGTGGCCACCAGGCAGTCCTCGACCTCGGCGGTCTGTTCGGCGACGTGCACGTGCAGCGGGCCGGTGCAGGCCGCCGCCAGTTCGGCGATCGAAGCCGGGCGCGCCGCGCGCAGCGAGTGCACCGCGGCGCCGACCGTCACGCCGGCGCGGCCCCGCAGCGCAGAGGCGATTTCCAGCACCTGCTGCGGCGTCGTCGCGAAGCGGCGCTGGTCGGCGCGCAGCGCCTCGGCCTGGAAGCCGGCACGTTCGTACAGCACCGGCAGCAGCGTCAGGCCGATGCCGGCGTCTTCCGCCGCGTCGGCCAGTGCCCGCGACATCGCCGCCGGGTCGGCATAGGGCCGGCCGTCCAGGTCGTGGTGCAGGTAGTGGAACTCGCAGACCTGGCTGTAACCCCCGGCCAGCAGTTCGGCGTAGAGCTGGGCGGCGACGGCGCGCAACTGCTCGGGCCTCAGCTTCAGCGCGACGCCGTACATGCGGTCGCGCCAGGACCAGAAGTCGTCGTGGGCGCTGTCGCGGCGTTCGGCCATGCCGACGAAAGCGCGCTGGAAGGCGTGGCTGTGGGCGTCGACCAGCGCCGGCAGCACGTCGCCGGCCAGGCGTTCGGCGGCGGGCGGCGGCGGCGTGTCGCAGCTCACTTCGGCCCAGCGGCCGTCGTCACCGGCGGCCAGCAGCACGGCGTCGCGCCAGCGCCCGGCGACCCAGGCGCGCGGCGCCCAGAGCAGCTTCACGGCCGCCATGCCAGCATCGTCTCGGCCAGCGTGCGCAGCAGCGCGCGCGCGTCGGCAGCGCTGGCGGCGTCCCAGGCTTCGGCGGGGTCGGCGCCGTCGCGCAGGTAACACGACCAGCACATCTCCATCTGCACCGCGTGCACGCCGGTTTCGGGCCGGCCGTAGTGGCGCGTGATGTAGCCGCCCTTGAAGCGGCCGTCGACGACCTGGCTCCAGCGGCTCTGCGCCGCCAGCACGGCGGCCAGGTGTTCGCGCAAGGCCGGCGCGCAGGCGTTGCCGGCTGCGGTGCCCAGGTTCAGGTCGGGCAGCCGGCCGTCGAACAGCCAGGGCAGTTCGGCCTGGATGCTGTGGCCGTCGAAGAGCACGGCGTGGCCGTGTTCGGCCTTCAGCCGCACCAGCTCGCCCTGCAATGCCTCGTGGTACGGGCGCCAGTAGGTCTGGACGCGACGCCCGATCTCGGCCTCGTCGGGCGCGCGGCAGTCGCGGTACAGCGGCTCGCCGCTGAAGAACCGCGTCGGGCAGAGTTCGGTGTTGTTCTGCCCCGGGTACATCGGCGTGTTCTCGGGCGGGCGGTTCAGGTCGACGACGTAGCGTGCGTGGCGCGGCACGATCAGGCTGGCACCGATCTCGTGTGCGAAGTCGTAGAGCCGCTCCAGGTGCCAGTCGCAGTCCTCGACCGCGAGTGCCCGCGGCTGCAGCGCGGCGGCGATGTCGGCGGGGATCTCGCGGCCGGCATGCGGCACGCTGATCAGCAGCGGCCGGCGGCCGCGGTGAAGGGTGAAAGTGGTGCTCATTGCGGGCGTCCTGCGATGACCGTGCCGCGGCACATCGGCCGGCCCAGCCAGTAGGCCAGTTCGGCCGGGTGCTGCACGTCCCAGATGGCGAAGTCGGCGCGCTGCCCGGGCACGAGCCGGCCGCGGTCGGCCAGGCCCAGCGCCTTCGCGCCGTTGACGGTGAAGCCGCGCAGCGCTTCTTCCGGCGTCAGCCGCAGCAGCGTGCAGGCCTGGTTCATCGCCAGCGTCGGCGACAGCAGCGGCGAGGTGCCGGGGTTGTGGTCGGTGGCCAGCGCGATCGGCACCCCCGCCTTGCGCAAGGCGACGACCGGCGGCACCCGGGTCTCGCGCAGGCAGTAGAACGCGCCCGGCAGCAGCATCGCCACCGTGCCGGCCGCGGCCATCGCGCGCACGCCGGCTTCGGACAGCCATTCCAGGTGGTCGCAGGACAGCGCGCCGTGGTGCGCCGCCAGCGCGGCGCCGCCCTGGTCGCTCAGCTGTTCGGCGTGCAGCTTGACCGGCAGGCCGAGAGCGCGCGCCGCGGTGAAGAAGCGCCCGGTCTGCACCGGCGTGAAGGCGATGTGTTCGCAGAAGGCGTCGACGGCGTCGACCAGGCCTTCGGCGGCCAGCGGCGCCAGCCATGAGATCGCCGCGGCGACGTAGTCGTCGGCGCGGCCTTCGTATTCGGGCGGCAGCGCATGCAGGCCGAGGAAGCTGGTCTTCACCGTCAGCCCGCTGGCCGGGCCCAGGCGGCGCGCCGCACGCAGGCAGCGCGCCTCGGGCTCCAGCGCCTGGCCGTAACCCGACTTGACCTCGATCGTCGTCGCGCCGTCGGCGGCCAGCGCGAGTGCGCGCGGCAGCGCACTCGCGAACAGCTGGTCTTCGTCGGCGGCGCGGGTCGCGTTCACCGTCGACAGGATGCCGCCGCCGGCGTGCGCGATGTCGGCGTAGCTCGCGCCCTGCAGCCGCAGCTCGAACTCGCGCGCCCGTTCGCCGCCGTAGACCAGGTGGGTGTGGCCGTCGACCAGGCCCGGCGTCAGCAGCGCGCCGCCCAGCCGGTGTTCGGCCGCGGGCCGCAGGCCGGCGGGCAGATCGGCCTCGGGGCCGACCCAGGCGATGTCTTCGCCGTCGGCGACGATGGCGCCGTGCTCGATCAGGCCCCAGCCTTCGGTGCCGGCCAGCGTCACCAGGCGCGCCTCGCGCCACAGCGTCAGCGCCATCTCAGCTCTCCCGGTTCGATGCCGACCCAGACGCCGGCGGCCGCGGGCGGTGCCTCGTCCAGGTCCCACAGCAGCGTGCGCGACGCCGGCTCGTACAGCGCCTGCAGCGCCGCGCCGGTGGGCTGCCCGGCCAGGCAGCCGTCGAGGTCGCGCAGCATCAGGTTCAAGGCCCGCGCGCGGCCGCCGTGCACGCGGCACAGCGGCGGCGTGCCGCCGTCGAAAACCAGCGGCGGGTCGCCGGCCTGCAGCGCCAGCACGCGGTCGGCGAAAGCCAGCTCGATGGCGTCGCCTTCGACCAGCGCGAACCAGCGGCGCACGCCGGGCAGGGCGGAAAACGGGCCGTCGGCGTCCAGGTCGGCCAGGCTCAGGCGCCAGCGCCAGTGGCCGCCGCGTGGGCCCGCGACCAGCTCGCGCGTGCGCCCGCCGCCGTTGGGCCAGGGGCGGGCCGGCACCTCGTCGGCATGGATGGTGATCACGGCTTGAAGCCTCCTTCGAGGTGGTAGCGCGCGCCCGGGTGCACCAGGCGCGCGATCGTGATCGGGCCGTCGTGGCGCCGCGTGCGGCGCACGACGACGAGGCAGGGCTCGCCTTCGGCGATCGCCAGCCGGCGCGCCTCCTCGGCGCTGGCGGCACTGGCTTCGACGCTGTACTCGGCCTGCCACAGCGGCGCCACCTGCAGCAGGTAGTGCGTCGGCGTCGTGCGCGTGAAGTCGACCTCGAGGTAGCCGGGTGCCGCCGCCGGGTTGACGTAGCGGTCTTCGAGCTGCAGCGGCAGGCCGTCGGCGCGGTGCACGATGAGGGTGTGGAATACCGGCGCGCCGGCGGCCAGGCCCAGGCGTTCGGCCAGCGCCGCGCCGGCCGTTTCCTGGGCCTGCACCAGCACCTCGGCCTCGTGGTGCTGGCCGCGGGCCTCGATCTCTTCGTGCAGGTCGTGGATCGTCAGCGTCGACGCCAGCCGGTGGCGCGGCGCGGCGAAGGTGCCTATGCCCTGCGAGCGCTGCACCAGGCCTTCGCCCTGCAGCTCGCGCAAGGCGCGGTTGACGGTCATGCGGCTGACGCCGAAACGGGCCACCAGTTCGGCCTCGGACGGCATCAGCGCGCCCGGCGGCCAGTCGCCCTGGGCGAGACCGTCTTTCAGGAAACGTTTGACCCGTGCGTACGGGGCTTCGGCCGTGTCCGGGGAAACCATGGCCGCATGGTAGTTGCGGCCACTTGTCTAGACAAGTACAGTGCAACCCTCATACGACGTGCCGTCGCTCCAGGAGCCGCCGATGACCAACCCCTCCCGCCCCGCCGCATCCGGCCCGCGCCCGGTGCGCGCCCCCCGCGGCAACACGCTGCACTGCGCCAACTGGCTGATCGAAGCCGCGTACCGCATGCTGCAGAACAACCTCGACCCCGAGGTGGCCGAGAACCCCGACGCACTCGTCGTCTACGGCGGCATCGGCAAGGCGGCGCGCAACTGGCCGGCTTTCGACGCGCTGATCGCGACGCTCGAGCGCCTGAAGTCCGACGAAACCCTGCTGGTGCAATCGGGCCAGCCGGCGGGTGTGTTCCGCACCCATGAAGACGCGCCGCGGGTGCTGATCGCCAACTCCAACCTGGTGCCGCGCTGGGCGACCTGGGAGCACTTCGACCGCCTCGACCGTGCCGGGCTGATGATGTACGGCCAGATGACCGCCGGCTCCTGGATCTACATCGGCAGCCAGGGCATCGTGCAGGGCACCTACGAGACCTTCGCCGAAGCCGGCCGCAAGCACTACGGCGGCAGCCTGGCCGGGCGCTGGATCCTCACCGCGGGTCTCGGCGGCATGGGCGGCGCGCAGCCGCTGGCGGCCACCTTCGCCGGCGCGGTGTCGCTGACCATCGAGTGCCAGCAGAGCCGCATCGATTTCCGCCTGCGCAGCCGCTACCTCGACGAGCAGGCCGCCGACCTGGACGACGCGCTGGCGCGCATCGCACGCTACACGGCGCAAAGTCGCGCGGTGTCGATCGGCCTGCTCGGCAACGCCGCCGAAGTGCTGCCGGAACTCGTGCGCCGCGGCGTGCGTCCGGACTTCGTCACCGACCAGACCAGCGCCCACGACCTGGTCAACGGCTACCTGCCGGCCGGCTGGACGCTGGAGCGCTGGCGCGCCGCCCAGGCCGACCCGGCGCAGCACGCCGGACTGCGTGCCGCTGCCGCCGCGAGCTGCGCCGAACACGTGAAGGCGATGCTCGCCTTCCACACGATGGGCGTGCCGACCGTCGACTACGGCAACAACATCCGCCAGGTCGCGCTCGACACCGGCGTCGAGAACGCCTTCGCCTTCCCCGGTTTCGTGCCGGCCTACGTCCGCCCGCTGTTCTGCCGCGGCAAAGGGCCGTTCCGCTGGGTGGCGCTGTCGGGCGACCCCGAAGACATCCGCCGCACCGACGCCAAGCTGAAGGAACTCTTCCCCGAGGATGCCCACCTGCACCGCTGGCTGGACATGGCGGGCGAACGCATCGCCTTCCAGGGCCTGCCGGCGCGCATCTGCTGGCTGGGCCTGGGCGAGCGCCACCGCGCCGGCCTGGCCTTCAACGAGATGGTGCGCACGGGTGAACTCAAGGCGCCGATCGTCATCGGCCGCGACCACCTGGACAGCGGCTCGGTCGCCAGCCCCAACCGCGAGACCGAGGCGATGGCCGACGGCAGCGACGCCGTCAGCGACTGGCCGCTGCTCAACGCGCTGCTCAACACCGCCGGCGGCGCCACCTGGGTCAGCCTGCACCACGGCGGTGGCGTCGGCATGGGCTATTCGCAGCACGCCGGAGTCGTCATCGTCTGCGACGGCAGCGAAGCCGCCGACCGGCGCCTGGAACGTGTGCTCTGGAACGACCCCGCCACCGGCGTGATGCGCCACGCCGATGCCGGTTACGAAGACGCCCAGGCCTGTGCCCGCGAACAGGGCCTGGACCTGCCGATGCTGGCCCACGGAGCCTGACGATGCTGCTGCGACCCGGACACCTCACCCTCGACCAGCTGCAGGCGATCCACGCCGGCGGCCACCGCCTCGTCATCGACCCGCAGGCGCTGCCGGGCCTGCGCGCCAGCGCCGCCGTCGTGCACGCCGCGGCCACCGGCCAGGCGCCGGTCTACGGCGTCAACACCGGCTTCGGCAAGCTCGCCAGCACACGCATCGGCGAAGCCGACCTCGACGCGCTGCAGCGCAACCTGATCCGCTCGCACAGCGTCGGTGTCGGCGAGCCGCTGCCGGCGCCTGTCGTGCGGCTGATGCTGGCGCTGAAGGCCGCCAGCCTGGCGCGTGGTTACTCGGGCGTGCGCCCGGAGGTCGTCGACGCGCTGATCGCGGTGCATGACTCCGGCCTCGTGCCCTGGGTGCCGGCACAGGGTTCGGTCGGCGCCTCGGGCGACCTGGCGCCGCTGGCGCACATGACGCTGGCGCTGATGGGCGAAGGCGAGTTCCTGGTCGACGACGACGGCCGCCCGGTGCGCCGCGCCGCCGCCGAGGTGCTGCAGGCCGCCGGCATCCCGCCGCTGAAGCTCGCCGCCAAGGAAGGCCTGGCGCTGATCAACGGCACCCAGACCAGCACCGCGCTGGCGCTGCACGCGCTGTTCCGCTTCGAGCCGGTGCTGGAGTCGGCGCTGGTGATCGGCGCGCTGACGGTCGACGCCGCACGCGGCAGCGACGGGCCGTTCGACGCCCGCATCCACGCGCTGCGCGGCCAGCCGGGCCAGATCGACGTCGCAGCCGTCTACCGCCGGCTGCTCGAAGGCAGCGTGATCCGCGCCAGCCACGTGGACGGAGACGATAGGGTGCAAGACCCGTACTGCCTGCGCTGCCAGCCGCAGGTCGTCGGCGCCTGCCTGGACCAGCTGCGCCACGCCGCGCTGGTGCTGCTGCGCGAAGCCAATGCCGTCACCGACAACCCGCTGGTCTTCGCCGAGGACGGCGCGCTGGTCTCGGGCGGCAACTTCCACGCCGAGCCGGTGGCGCTGGCCGCCGACGCGATGGCCACCGCGATCGCCGAGGTCGGTGCGATCGCCGAGCGCCGCATCGCGATGCTGATCGACGCCAACGTCTCGCGCCTGCCGCCCTTCCTGGCGCGCGACGCCGGCCTGAACAGCGGCTTCATGATCGCCCACGTCACCGCCGCCGCGCTGGCTTCGGAGAACAAGTCGCTGGCCCACCCGGCCAGCGTCGACAGCCTGCCGACCAGCGCGAACCAGGAGGACCACGTCTCGATGGCGACCTTCGCCGCGCGCCGGCTGCAGCCGATGATCGCCAACGTCGCGCGCATCCTCGGCATCGAGTGGCTGGCTGCGGCGCAAGGCATCGAGTTCCTGCGCCCGCTGGCGAGCTCGGCGCCGCTGGAAGCCGCGCACGCGCTGCTGCGCGAAGGCAGCCCGGCGATCGACGTCGACCGTTATCTGGCGCCCGACATCGAACTCGCCGGCTCGCTGGTGGCCGGTGGTGCGCTCGGCCGCATCCTGCACACGCTGCCGGATCTGCCGCCGCTGTGGACGCCAGCCTGACGGCGTGCTGACGGCGTGCTGACGGCGCCGCGCCGCGCCGCGTGGCCGGCGTCACGGCGGCGGCGGGTGCGCCGGCATCAACTGTCGTGCGCCACGGCCGATAACCGGTACGACGCCGGCCGCCCGGCGGGTGGCGGCGTGCCCCCCGCGGTGGCCGAGGTCCGGAGAACCGTTCGTGCCGAAATCACGCCGCTCGCAGCCGCCGTCGTTGCCGCAGTTGCTCTGCCGGGAGCGTTCGCCGGCCTGCCCCTATCCGCAGGCCCCGTGCGCGCCGGTGGCGCTGGACCCGCTGGACCGGCTGCGCGCGCCGGTCTGGGTCTTCGACATCGACTGCCGCCGCGTCGTCTGGGCCAACCAGGCGGCGCTGGAGGTCTGGCGCGCCGACAGCCGCGAGGAACTGGCCGCGCGTGACCTGGGTGCCGACATGTCGGCCACCGTCGCCGCCCGCCTGGCGCAGTACCAGGCCGACTTCGAGTCGCACGACGCCGTCTTCAACGAGCAGTGGACGCTGTTTCCCGAGGGCCGGCCGGTGCCGCTGCAGATGCAGCTCAGCGGCTGGCGGCTGCCCGACGGCCGCATGGCGATGCTCTGCGAAGGCCGGCTGCCGGAGACCGCGACGCCCGAGTCGCTGCGTTCGGTGGACGCGCTGCTGCATACGCCGATGATGATTTCGCTGTACACGCTGGACGGCCGGCCGCTGTACCGCAACCCGGCCGCGCGCGCCTCGGTGCGCCGCCACGACGAGCCGCTGGCCGACCGTTTCGGCGAGGCGCCGGCGCTGGCCCGGCTGCTGAAGAGCCTGGAAGCCTCTGGCGAGGCGACGCTGACGATGGCGGTGCGCACCGCCGCCGGCGAGCGCTGGCACGAGGTCTCGGCGCGGCGCCGGCTCGACGCCGTCAGCGGCGAGCCGGTGCTGCTGCTGGGCGAGACCGACGTCACGCCGCTCAAGCAGAGCGAGGCGCAGGCGCGTTTCCTGTCGGAGCACGACAGCCTCACGCAGTTGCCCAACCGGGCGGCCGCCCAGGCCCACTTCCGCGGGCTCGCCGAACGCGTGCGGCGCGCGCCGGCCGAGCGCCCGCTGAAGGCCGCGGTGGTGCTGATCGACCTGGACCGTTTCAAGGAGGTCAACGACTCCTGGGGCCACGCCGCCGGCGACGAACTGCTGGTGCAGGTGGCCGAGCGCCTGAGAGGCTCGGTGCGCCACGACGACCTGGTCGCGCGTTTCGGCGGCGACGAGTTCCTGATCCTGCTGGCCGCGCCCGACCCGCGGCGCGAGGTCGCGCGCATCCACGCCCGCATCCGCGACCGGCTGGCGCGGCCTTTCGACCTGACCGGGCTGCAGGCGCGGGTGTCGGCGACCATCGGCGCCAGCGTCTACCCCGACGACGGCGACGACTTCGAACGCCTGCTGCAGCACGCCGACCTGGCGATGTACCGCGGCAAGGCCGACGGCCGCGACGCGCTCGCGTTCTACGAGTCGGGCATGGGTGCGAGCCAGCAGGCGCGCACCCGGCTCGAGCAGGAGCTGCGGCAGGCGCTGGTGCGCGACGAGTTCGAACTCTTCTACCAGCCGCGTGTCAGCGCCGGCGAGCGGCGTTATGTCGGGGCCGAGGCGCTGCTGCGCTGGCGCCACCCCGAACGCGGCTGGGTGCTGCCGGGCGAGTTCATCCCGGTGTGCGAAGCCGCGGGGCTGATGCGCGAGCTCGGCCGGCGCGCCTTCGAGATGGCGGCGCGCCAGCAGGCGGCCTGGTGGGCCGCGGGGCGCCGGCTCAAGCTCTCGGTCAACCTCTCGCCCGGCGAGTTCGAGGACCCCTGGCTGCTCGACGAGATCGAGACCGTGCTGCGCGAGACCGGCTGTCCGCCGCAGGCGCTCGAGATCGAGATCACCGAGTCGATGCTGGTCGGCGAGGGCGACCGGCCGACACGCGTGCTCGAGGGCATGCGCGCACAGGGGCTGTCGATCGCGCTCGACGACTTCGGCATCGGCTACTCGCACCTGGCCTATCTGCAGCGGCTGCCGTTCAACACGCTGAAGATAGACCGCAGCTTCGTGCAGGCGCCGCCGCATGAGCGGCCGCTGGCCGAGGCCATCGTCGGCCTGTGCCGGGCGATGCGGCTGCACGCGGTGGCCGAAGGTGTCGAGACCGAAGCCCAGCGCTGCTGGCTGGAGCAGATCGGCGTCACCGAGTTCCAGGGCTGGCTGTTCGCGCCGGCGCTGCCGCGCGATGCCTTCGAGGCACTGCTGGACGGCCGGCAGTCGCTGCCGGCCTGAGACGTCAGCCGCTGCGCGCTGGCGTGGCGGCAGGCCCGGTCAGCCGCATCAGTTCGCTGGCGTACCAGGTGGCGTTCAGACCGAGCGATTCGTCGCGGCCGTCTTCGCGGGTGGCCATGTCCATGCGCGACGAGTGGATGCCCAGCAGGCGCAGCGCGCGCGGGTCGCCGTCGCGCGCCAGCACCACCGGCGCGCCGCTCATGCCGCGGTGGGTGCGGCCGTCGGTCAGGAAACAGGCCCGGCCCTGGAAGGGCAGTGGCCAGGACGAGGCCACGGCTGCCTGGCGCACCACCGGCAGCCGGTGCACGGTGTCGTAGAAGCCGAGCGGAAAGCCGACGATGCGCAGCGCGCTGCCGACCGTGGGGGTGCCGCCGGCGTCTTCCAGGCTGGCGGGCGAGAACACGCTGACCGGCGCGTCGGCCGGCACCAGGCCTGCCTCCAGCGGCAGCGCGGCGACGTCGATCAGCCCGATCGCGTCGTGCACCTCGCGCCACTGCGGCAGGCCGTCGCGGTACAGCAGCAGCGACAGCACGATGGTCGTGCGCAGGTTGTCGGCATCGGCGTGCAGCTCGATCTCGACGCGGTCGGGGCGGTGGCCGCTGGGTTCGTCCAGCAGCACGTGACGGCTGGTCACCAGGTGCAGGCGGCCGTCGCGTTCGAAGAAGAAGCCGGTGGCGGCGCTGAGTGCACGCGTGCCCGAGAAGGTGGACACCGGCACGGTGGCCAGCAGCAGCGGCTCGATGCCGGGCGTGTCGCCGGCTTCACGCGCCAGCAGTGCGGCGTGGCGCTCGGTGTCCTGCTCGAAAGCCTGGAGCGTGTGTTCGGAAATGGGGGCGTTGAGCAGCACGGCGCGCGCCGCTTCGGCGTGGCGTGACAGCTCGGACGCCGCAGCCCGGGCGAACGCCGGGGTCAGGCCGGCGGCCATCGCGGAGGCGAAGGCCTCGAGCGCGATGACGCTGCCCTTCAACTCGCAGATGCGCTCGGTTGCGTCCTGCAGATTTCGCACGGTCGTTCTCCTTCACGTGCGATAGCCGGTCCCGCTGGCCGCGGCAGTCGTTGCGGCGTGCGCCCGTTGAGGCGCTGCTGCTGGACGACCGCGGCGAGCGGTGCCGACGAAGCCGATCCTGCGTCCCGTGGGACGCGGGCGGCAAAGGCGTCAGATCGCGCGGATGCGCGACGCCTGCGGGCCCTTTTGGCCTTGCGTCACTTCGAATTCGACGCGCTGGTTTTCGACCAGGGTCTTGAAGCCCGTGCCTTGGATTTCCTTGAAGTGGGCGAACAGGTCCTTGCCGCCGTTGTCAGGGGCGATGAAGCCGAAGCCCTTGCCTTCGTTGAACCATTTCACAGTGCCGGTTTCGGTGGTCATGTCGTAATTCCTTGATGGATTCGTCGGGGGGATGCCCCAGCTTGCGCCGGTGCGGTAGAGCAGCCTGCTGATCTGCAGGCCGAACTCGGGAAACGTCGTCGCGAAAGCCGCCTTCAACGGCGGGCAGGACGCGAGGACGTCGAAGGGGGGCCACGTCGTTCGAGGTGGCGGAAGGTGATGCGACCCTTGCTCAGGTCGTAGGGCGAGAGCTCGAGCGAAACGCTGTCGCCGGCCAGGATGCGGATGTGATGCTTGCGCATCTTGCCGCCGGTGTAGGCCACGAGTTGGTGCCCGTTCTCCAGCGTCACGCGAAAGCGCGAGTCGGGCAGGATCTCGTTGACGACGCCGTGCATCTCGATGAGTTCTTCCTTGGCCATGGCGGCTACTCCTGGTTCGTTGCGGGATGGGCGACGGCCGGCCCGCCCGCGATCCAGGCGAGGCCTTGGGCGGTGGCGTAGCGGACGGCGTCGTCGCGGGATTCGAAGACGGGCACGAGGCGCAGCACGCGGTCGTGCGTGTTGCTGCCGCGGCCGGAGCGGATGGAAACCGATGCGGCGAAACGGCCGCAGTCTTCCAGGCGGGTCAGGGGAGAGACGAGATACTTCCCGACTTGGAGCGATGCGTGGATAAGGGTCCTTCGGTGGCGGCCTCTACGGTGGAGGCGGCCGGGTCTGACTGTATGTGCGCGACGGGCGCGCAGGCTTGCGGATGAGCTCTCTATCCGGCGGCTGGTCTGCAGGGGTATTCGCTGCTGACCAGGGGCGACCAGAACGTAGCGACAGCCGAAGCAGTCAGAAGGTCTGGCGAAGGAGGGAGATCAACTCTCGATCTCAGCGCAACCGCTGCATATCCCCGTGGGGGTGTGCCTCGATCACGACGAACGGCGCAGTGTAGCACGAAGCGCTGAGCAGGGGCTGCCCGCCTGAACAAGTGGTGCCTCAGCGCCACGCGCGGCTGAAGTGCGGGGCTTATTCGCGCTCGCGGCGGGCGGCCATCAGCCGCGGCATCTGGGTCTCGATCCAGTCGGCCAGCCCGCGCACGCGGGCCGCAGCTTCGCGCCCCAGCGGCGTCAGGCTGTACTCGACATGCGGCGGCACCACGTCGTGCGCGAAACGTTCGACCAGGCCGTCGCCTTCCAGCCATTGCAGGGTCTGCGCCAGCATGCGTTCGCTGACGCCGCCGATCGCGCGGCGCAGCTCGCTGAAGCGGTGCGTGCCGCCCTCCAGCACGATCAGCACCAGCACGCCCCAGCGGCTGGTGACGTGGCGCAGCACCTCGCGCGACGGGCAGGCCGCACTCATCAGGTCGCCGCGGCGCAGGTGCTCGGACAGCGAGGGCGCCTCGGCGGATTCGGGTTGGGTACTTACTTCCATGTGCGTACTTACAAAAAGTAAGCTCCGATCGTACAGTGCCGCATCACCACCCGAAACCGGAGTCCCACCATGACCATCGCCATGACCGGCGCCACCGGCCAGCTCGGCCGCCTCGTCGTCCAGCGCCTCGTGCAGCGCGTGCCCGCGGCCGAGGTGCTCGCGCTCGTGCGTTCGCCGTCCAAGGCCGCCGATCTGGGCGTCGCCGCGCGTGCCGCCGACTACACCCGGCCCGAGACCCTGGCGGCGGCGCTGACGGGCGTGCAGACGCTGCTGCTGATCTCGTCCAACGAGATCGGGCAGCGCGCCGCCCAGCACCGCAACGTCATCGCCGCGGCGCGCGCCGCCGGCGTGCGCCACATCGTCTACACCAGCCTGCTGCACGCCGACCGCTCGCCGCTGGACCTGGCCGTCGAGCACCGCGACACCGAAGCCGCGCTGCGCGAGTCGGGCCTGGCCTGGACCATCCTGCGCAACGGCTGGTACAGCGAGAACTACACCGGCTCGGCCAAGACGGCCGCCGCCACCGGCACGCTGCTGGGCAGCGCCGGCGTTGGCCGCGTGTCCTCGGCCACACGCGCCGACTTTGCCGATGCCGCGGTCGCGGTGCTCGCCGGCAGCGGGCATGAAGGCCGGGTCTACGAACTCGCCGGCGACGAAGACTGGACGCTGCCCGATCTGGCCGCCGAGATCGCGCGCCAGAGCGGGCACCCGGTCGCCTACCGCGACCTGCCCGAGGCCGGGTACGCGGCCGCGCTCGCCGGCTTCGGGCTGCCGGCGGACTTCGCCGCGGCGATCGCGCGCTGGGACAGCGGCGCTGCCGCCGGCGCGCTGTTCGACGACTCGCGCCAGCTCTCGGCGCTGATCGGCCGGCCGACGACGCCGCTGCACGACGCCGTCGCCCAGGCGCTGGCCTGAGCGGCGCGGCCGGGTTCCGCCCCGGAGCGTGAAGCAGTTCACGCCCCGGGCCTCCAGCGCCGCGGCCCGGGGCCGAAATGGAGTCACGGCGTCAGCGAACAGCGCCGCGACGCCTCTCGTTCCCGATGCCTGTTGATCCTCCCGCCGAACCGGGCCGCCCGGGCTGGCTGGCCGCCATCCGCGACGCCTATGTCGTGCTGCTGCCGATCATGCTGTTCGGTGTCGTCGCGGTGCTGCTGGGCAACTTCCCGATCCCGGCCGGGCGTCAGTGGCTGGACGCGCACTTCGGCGCCGGTTGGTCGCAGACCATGGACGTCGCCGTGCAGGCCACCTGGGGCGTGCTCGGGCTGGCCCTGGCGCTGACGATCGCGGCGATGCTGGCGCGACGCCTGCCCGGTTCTGCGGTGCAGGACCCGGTGCCGCCGATCTGGGCCGCGATCTCGGCGCTGGTGAACTTCACCCTGTGCGCCAGCGCGGCCGGCCCGGTGACGCTGCAGTCCTTCGGCCAGGGTTCGATGCTGATGGGCATCGTCGTCGGCTTGGCGACGCCGCTGCTGCTGCAGCGCCTGGCTGATTTGCGCGCGATGCGCCGGCTGGCGATCGGCTACGACAGCGATCCGGTCTTCTATCACGCGACCCGGCTGACGCTGCCGATGGTGCTGTTGGGGCTGGGCACCAAGGCGGTGGCCGAGCTCGTGGCGAGCATCCCGGGGCCCGACCTGGGCCGCCTGGCCGGGCTGCAGGCCTGGCTGGCCCCGACCCTGGACGCCGACTGGCTGCTGGCGCCCTTGCTGGTCATCGCCAACCAGATCCTGTGGTTCTTCGGCGTGCACGGCGGCAAGGTGCTGGATGCGTACCTGGGCTTCTTCTGCACACCCGCCGGCGCGCCCCGTGTACCGGGCCTGGTGCCGCGCCCGCTGCTCGAAAACTTCGTGTACCTGGGCGGTTCGGGCGCGACCTTGGGCCTGCTGATCGCGATGTCGCTGGTCGCGCGCGGGGGCCAGAACCGGCGCCTGGCGCAGCTGTCCTGGCTGCCGGCGCTGTTCAACGTCAACGAGCTGCTGATCTTCGGGCTGCCGCTGGTGCTCAACCCGCGTTTCGTGCTGCCCTTCCTGCTGGTGCCGGTGCTGCTGACGCTGCCGCCGCTGGTGGCGCTGCACGCCGGCTGGATGACGCTGCTGCCGGTCTACGTGCCCTGGACGACGCCGGTGCTGCTGTCGGGCTGGCTGCTCACCGGCTCCTGGGTCGGGGTCGCGCTGCAGCTGTTCGGCTTGCTGGTCTCGACGCTGGTCTACCTGCCCTTCGTGCGCCGCAACGAGGCCGAGTGCCGGCAGCAGCGCGTGGCCGACTTCCACGACGCCAGCGCCGTCATC
>NZ_NRRU01000096.1 GCF_016583785.1 Rubrivivax gelatinosus
CGTGGCGCGTCGTGCCGGCGAGGTTGATCGAGTAGTTGCGCTCGCCTTGCGGCGTCATGCGCTTTTCCTTCAGCCAGGCGCCGGTGCGCCCGCCGACGCGCAGGCCGCCCGCGGCGAGGGTCTTGACCGCCACGGCCTGGCGTTCGGCCGCCGGCACGACGTAGTCGCCGACGACGAAGGTGATGGCGGCGAAGACCACGCCCAGCACCGCCAGCAGCGACAGCGCGCGCCCCGGGCCCAGGCCGCCGGTGCGCAGGATCGTGAACTCGGAAGACTGCGCCAGCCGCGCCAGCGAGTAGATGGTGCCGATCAGCACCGCGATCGGCATCAGCTCGTAGAAGTGGCTCGGCAGCTCGAGCAGCGCGGCCAGCACCGCGACACCGGTGGTGCGCCCGGCGCGGCCGACGTTGTCCAGTTTCTCGACCAGGTCGATGAAGAAGAACAGCGACAGGAAGGCGAGCGCGACGAAGAAGACCGAGGCGACGATGTCGCGGTAGAGCAGGCGGCGGACGGTTCTCATGCGGCGGCTCCGCGACGGCGGCGCCAGGACGCGACCGCGGCATGGTCGCGCCACCACAGCAGCACGACGGCGACGACGAAGGCCGTGCCGTGCACGCCGACGAGCGCGCCGCCCAGGCTGGCACGGCCGCTGGCCACCCAGGCCTGCGACAGGTTGATCAGGTTGAAGTAGACGACGAAGCCCAGCAGCGCCAGCAGCAGGTTCCAGTTGCTCGCGCGCCGCGGGTTGGCGGCGGCCAGGCCTATGCCCAGCAGCAGCATGTTGCCGGCGCCGGTGAGCAGGCCGAAGCGCCAGACGAGTTCACCCTGGTTGGGCCGCGACGGATCGGCGATCAGCGCCAGCGTGTCCATCGCCTTGGGCGGCTGGCGTTCGGCGTCGCGGGCACGTTTCTCGTCGACGAGCACGCGGTAGGTCTCGAAGCTGGACTGCGCCTTCTCGCCGGTCTTCAGGTCGACGTCGTTGCGCTGGCCGCGTTCGAGCACCAGGTGGCGGTCGCCGCCGTCGTTCTCGAGGCGGCCGCTGTGCGCCGAGGTGACGGTCTCGGTCTCGCCGGTCTGGGCGACGATGAAGACGTTGCGTGCGTCGGCGCCTTCGCGGCGGTCGCGTTCGATGAAGAACACGCGGCTGCCGTCGCTGGAGGTCTGGAACACGCCCGGCGTCACGCGCGACAGGTCCGAACGCTGTTCGTAGCGCTGGCGCAGCTCCAGGCTGTTGCGGTTGCCCCAGGGCCAGACGAAGAGCAGCAGCGCGGCGATGACCAGCAGCACCGGCCAGCTGGTGCGCAGCACCGGGCGCACGAAACGCGCCAGGCCGACGCCGCTGGAAAACCAGATCGCCATCTCGCTGTCGCGGTACATGCGCCCCAGCGTGACGACGATGGCGACGAACAGCGACAGCGTCAGCATCGTCGGCAGGTGGCCGAGCGCGACATAACCCAGCAGCAGCACGACGTCCTGCGGCGCGATGACCCCGCTGGCGGCCTGACCGATGGTGCGGATCAGGAACATCGTCAGCACGATGGTCAGGATGACGACGAGCGTCGCGCCGAAGGTCCGCGCCAGTTCGCGACGCACAGTTGAATCGAATAACATCCGCGGCTCTTCTGAATGGGGGTAATTATGGACTTCAAGACGCAGGTCGCAGGCTCGGCAGGGTGGGGCGGCGTGAGCGCCGATGCACTGCTGGTCGTGCTTGCCGGCGCGTCGCTGCCGCAGGGGCTGCCCAAGCCTTTTGCGGCCGTGCTGGACAGCGCCGTCGAAGCCGGCGATTTCGTCTTCAAGCCGGGGCATGTGTTCTACGCCCACCGTGTGCCGGGCCTGAAGGCCGCACGCCTGGCCGTGGTCGCCGCCGGCGAGGCCGTGTCGGCCAAGGCGCTGCGCAAGGCGGTCGCCGCCGGCGTCGCCGCGCTCAAGAGCGGCGGCACGAAGGACCTGGCGATCGCCGCCGTCGGTTTCGAGGCGCTGGACGCCGGCCACGGCGAAGCGGTCGTCGCCGCCGTCGCCGAGAGCCTGTACCTCTACCGCGCGACCAAGCCCAGTGCGCCGGCCGCGCCCAAGCTGGCGTCGGTGACGCTGGTCTGCTCCAAGGCCGAGGCCGATGCCGTCGGTGAAGGCCTGCGTGTCGGCCGTGCGATCGCCGCCGGCGTCGAACTGGCGCGCGAGTGCGCCAACCGCCCGGGCAACTACTGCACGCCGACCTATCTCGCCCAGACCGCCAAGTCGCTGGGCAAGGAACACGGCCTGAAGGTCGAGGTTCTGGAGCGCAAGGACGTCGAGAAGCTGGGCATGGGCTCCTTCCTCGCCGTCGCCCAGGGTTCGGACGAGCCGCTGAAGTTCATCGTCGCGCGCTGGCAGGGTGCGGCCAAGGCCGAGGCGCCGGTGGTGCTGGTCGGCAAGGGCATCACTTTCGACTCCGGCGGCATTTCGCTGAAACCCGGCGCCGAGATGGACGAGATGAAGTTCGACATGGGCGGTGCCGCCAGCGTGCTGGGCACGATGCGCGCCGTCGCCGAACTGGGCCTGAAGCTCAACGTCGTCGCCATCGTGCCGGCGTGCGAGAACCTGCCCAGCGGCCGCGCGGTCAAGCCGGGCGACGTCGTCACCAGCCTGTCGGGCCAGACGATCGAGATCCTGAACACCGACGCCGAAGGCCGGCTGATCCTGTGCGACGCGCTGACCTACGCCGAGCGCTTCAAGCCCGCGGCCATCGTCGACGTCGCGACGCTGACCGGCGCCTGCGTGATCGCGCTCGGCCACCACCGCTCGGGCCTCTTCAGCCCCGACGACGCGCTCGCCGCCGAACTGCTGGCCGCCGGCGAAGCCGCGCTCGACCCCGCCTGGCGCCTGCCGCTGGACGAGGAGTACGACGAAGGCCTGAAGAGCAACTTCGCCGACATGGGCAACGTCGGCCCGCGCGCCGGCGGCTCGATCACCGCGGCGATGTTCCTCAAGCGCTTCACCGCCAAGCAGCGCTGGGCGCACCTGGACATCGCCGGCACGGCCTGGAAGTCGGGTGCCGCCAAGGGCGCGACCGGCCGTCCGGTGCCGCTGCTGACGCACTTCCTGCTGCAGCGCGCCGCGCGCTGAGGGACCGGGGCCGCGCCGTGGCCGAGGTCGTGTTCCACACCGGCATCGCGGAGCCGCTGGGCTTCGCCTGCCGGATGCTGCGCAAGGCCTGCCGCCAGGGCGCGCGTGTGCTCGTCACCGCGCCCGGGCCGACGCTGGCGGCCCTGGACCGCGCACTCTGGACTTTCGACGAACGGGACTTCGTCCCGCACCTGCGCGTGAGCGCAGCCAACGCCGCGTCCGACCAGGCCGCGCGCACGCCGATCTGGCTGGTCGACGGCCCCGCGCCGCCGGAGTCGCCGACCATCCTCGTGAACCTCGGTGCCCCGGTGCCCGAGGACGCCGCACGTTTTTCGCGCGTGATCGAAATCGTTGCTGACACACCTGACGAAGCCGGTGCGGCGCGCGAGCGCTGGCGCACCTGGAAGGCGCACGGTTTGCTGCCTACGCACCATTCGGCTGCGAACTCCTAAGAGATTTCCCTGTATTCGCAGGGCACGGCTGTTGCGTTGCTGCCGCACCGAATAGCCGCTTTCCATCCGCGGGCAGTCACAGTGCTGGTGGGGTGGCTTTTCAGGTATTGTTGAAATTCTCATACCCTTACTGTCGAAGCGAATCGACACCCCTCACCGGAGGTTCTCCAGTATGCAATTCAAGCTCAATGTGGTCGTCGGCGCGGCTGCCATCCTGCTGACTGGCGCCGCTTACGCCCAGGACGCGGTCGTGAAGATCGGCCACGTCGGCCCGACCAGCGGTGGCATCGCTCACCTGGGCAAGGACAACGAGAACGGCGCCCGCATGGCCATCGACGAGCTCAACGCCAAGGGCGTGACGATCGCCGGCAAGAAGGTCAAGTGGGAACTGCTGGCCGAAGACGATGCGGCCGATCCGAAGCAAGGCACGGCTGCCGCTCAGAAGCTGGTCGACAGCAAGGTCAACGGCGTCATCGGCCACCTGAACTCCGGCACCACGATCCCGGCCTCGAAGATCTACAACGACGCCGGCATTCCGCAGATCAGCCCGTCGGCGACCAACCCCAAGTACACCCGTAACGGCTACAAGACCGCGTTCCGCGTCGTCGCCGACGACGTGCACCTGGGCGGCACGCTGGGCAAGTACGCCGTTGCCCAACTGAAGGGCAAGACCGTCGCCGTCATCGACGACCGCACCGCCTACGGCCAGGGTGTCGCCGAAGAGTTCGCCAAGGGCGTCAAGGCCGCCGGCGGCAACGTCGTCGCGCGCGAATTCACCAACGACAAGGCCACCGACTTCACCGCCATCCTGACCGGCGTGAAGTCGAAGAAGCCGGACATCATCTTCTTCGGCGGCATGGACGCCGTGGCCGGCCCGATGCTGCGCCAGATGAAGCAGCTGGGCGTGGTCGCCAAGTTCATGGGCGGCGACGGCATCTGCTCGAGCGAGCTGCCCAAGCTGGCGGCCGGCACGATGGCCGATGACCAGGTCTACTGCGCCGAAGCCGGCGGTGTCGACGGCCCGGGCAAGGTCAAGCTCGACAAGTTCAAGGCCGACTTCAAGAAGAAGTTCAACGCCGACGTCCAGATCTACGCCCCGTACGTCTACGACGCGACGATGGTGATGGCCGCCGCGATGGTCAAGGCCGGCTCCGCCGACCCGGCCAAGTACCTGCCGGTGCTGGCCAAGACCAGCGGCTACGAAGGCGTGACCGGCACCATCGCCTTCGACGAGAAGGGCGACATCAAGAACGGCGCGCTGACGCTCTACACCTACAAGGGTGGCAAGCGCGAACAGATCGCCGTGGTGCGCTGAAGCCCGTCCCGGGCCTGACACGAAGGGCGCCCTCGGGCGCCCTTTTTCGTGGCCGATCGCAGCGTGCCGCTCAGGCCGCGGCCAGGCGGCCGTAGAGGCGGCAGAACTCGAGCAGCCGGCGCGCATGCCAGGGGTGCACGTCGTTCCACTGGAAGCGCCACTGCCAGCAGCCATCGTGCTGGCCGGGGCGGTTCATGCGGTGTTCACCGCCCAGGCAGAGCACGTCCTGCATCGGGTGCACGGCGGTGTCGGCGACGCTCATGCAGGCGGCGCGGATCAGCGTCCAGGGCATGTCGTGGCCGTCGACGCCGAAGTAGCCGCGCGCGAAATGGCGCTCGGCGTCGCCGGCCGATGCCCACCAGCCGGCGGCGGTGTCGTTGTCGTGGGTGCCGCCATAGACGACGCTGTCGTGTTCGTGGTTGTGCGGCAGGTAGCGGTTGGCGGCGTCGCCGCCGAAGGCGAACTGCAGGATGCGCATGCCGGGCAGGCCGAAACGCTGGCGCAGCGCCTCGACGTCGGGCGTGATCACGCCCAGGTCCTCGGCCAGCAGCGGCAGTTCGCCCAGGGCCTGCTGCAGCGCCTCGAACAGCGCCGCGCCGGGGCCTGGCATCCAGCGGCCGTTGACCGCCGTCGGCTCCGCGGCCGGGATCTCCCAGTGCGCGGCGAAACCGCGGAAGTGGTCGATGCGCAGCAGGTCGACGAGCTGCAGGCTGTGGCGGATGCGCTCGACCCACCAGGCGTAGCCCTGGGCCGCATGCGCGCTCCAGCGGTACAGCGGGTTGCCCCAGCGCTGGCCTTCGGCGCTGAAGAAGTCGGGCGGCACGCCGGCGACCACCGTCGGCCGGCCTTCGCCGTCGAGCTGGAACAGCTCCGGGTGCGCCCAGACGTCGGCGCTGTGGTGGGCGATGAAGATCGGCGCGTCGCCGACGATCTTCACCCCCTTGCGCGCGGCGTAGGCGCGCAGCTGCGTCCACTGGCGCCAGAAACACCACTGGTTGAAGCGCCAGAAGGCGATGCGGTCGGCGTGGCTGCGGCGCGCGGCCGCGAGCGCGCCGTCGCGGCGCAGCGCCAGCCCCGGCGCCCAGTCGCACCAGTCGACGCCTTCGTGGGCCTCGCTGAGCGCCATGAACAGCGCGTAGTCGTCGAGCCAGCTGGCGTGTTCGGCGCAGAAGGCGTCGAAGGCGGCGCGCTGCTCGTCGTCGGCGCCGGCGGCAAAACGCGCGGCGGCGCGCGCCAGGCGCTGCAGGCGAAAGCCGGTGACGGCGGTGTAGTCGACGTGTGTCGGGCGCAGACCCGGCGTCGGCTCCAGGTCGGCGCTGTCCAGCCAGCCCAGCGTGTGCAGCTCGCCGAGGTCGATCAGCAGCGGGTTGCCGGCGAACGCCGACGGGCTCATGTAGGGCGAGTTGCCAGGTCCCGTGCCGCCCAGCGGCAGAACCTGCCACAGGCGCTGGCCGGCGCTGGCCAGCCAGTCGACGAAGTGGTAGGCGGCGGAGCCGAGGTCGCCCGAGCCGTGCGGGCCGGGCAGCGAACTGGGATGCAGGAGGACGCCGCTCGATCGGGGAAGGCGCATCGGGTCCTCCGCATCAGTTGGCCGCGGCGTTGCGCAGCAGCACGAGGCTGCGCGCACGCAGCGGGAAGTCGACGCCGCTGCCGCGCCAGTTGCTGCGGCCGTCGGCCTCGGCGGTGTCGAGTTCGGCGCACCAGTCGCCGGGTGGCAGCCGAAAGCCCGTGTCGGCGTCGACCGCGTTGACCAGCAGCAGCAGCGGCGTGTCGGTGCGTCCCGGGGCGCAGATGTAGGCGCCGAGCACACGCGAGACGCGGTCGTTCCAATCGGCCAGCGTCATCGTCTGGCCGTCGCGGCGCAGCCAGCTCAGGTCGTGGCGGCCGCGCATGTCCTGCAGCCCGGTGTACCAGCGCTGTGCCAGCGGCAGGAAGCGGCGGCGCAAGGCGATCACGTGCGCGGTGAAGGCGATCAGCGACTCGTCGGCGCGGCTCCAGTCGATCCAGGTGGTCTCGTTGTCCTGGCAGTAGGGGTTGTTGTTGCCGTTCTGGCTGTGGCCGAGCTCGTCGCCGGCGGCCAGCATCGGCGTGCCTTGCGACAGCAGCACGGTCGCCAGCAGCGCACGCTGCAGCCGTTGGCGCAGGCGCAGCACGTCGGGGTCGTCGCTCGGCCCTTCGACGCCGCAGTTCCAGCTGAGGTTGTGCCCGTGGCCGTCGCGGTTGCCTTCGAGGTTGGCCTCGTTGTGGCGGAAGTCGTAGGAGACGAGGTCGGCGAGGGTGAAGCCGTCGTGCGAAACGGCGTAGTTGACCGACTCGGTCGGCGGCCGGCGCCGGGCCTGGAAGATGTCGGACGAGCCGGCAATGCGCAGCGCGAGTTCGCCGCGCGTGCAGTCGCCGCCGAGCCAGAAGGCGCGCGCGCAATCGCGGAAGCGGTCGTTCCACTCGAGCCAGCCGCTGGGGAAGTGGCCGAGCTGGTAGCCGCCCGGGCCGATGTCCCAGGGCTCGGCGATCAGCTTGACGCCGGCGAGCAGCGGATCCTGCGCCAAGGCCTTGAAGAAGGCGCCGCCGGCCTCGAAGCTCCAGTCGCCGCGCGCCAGCACCGGCGCCAGGTCGAAGCGGAAGCCGTCGACGTGCATCGTCTGCGTCCAGTAGCGCAGGCTGTCGAGCACCATCTGCAGCACGCGCGGGTGGCGCAGGTCCAGCGCGTTGCCGGTTCCGGTGATGTTCTCGTAGGCCGAGCGCTGCTCGACCGGCAGCCGGTACCAGCTGACGTTGTCCAGCCCGCGCCAGCTGATCGTCGGCCCGCGCTCGTCGCTTTCGGCGGTGTGGTTGAAGACGACGTCGAGGATGACTTCGATGCCGGCGGCGTGCAGCCGCCGGACCATCGTGCGGAACTCCTCGCGCGGCTGCCCGGTCGCGGCGTAACGCGGCTCGGGGCTGAAGAAGCCGATGGTGTTGTAGCCCCAGTAGTTCGTCAGGCCGAAGCTGGCCAGGCGCTGCTCGTCCAGGCGCTGGTGCACCGGCAGCAGCTCGACCGCGGTGACGCCCAGGCGCCGCAGGTGGGCGATGGCGGCGTCGCAGGCCAGGCCGGCATAGCTGCCGCGCAGCGCCTCGGGCACGCCGGGCATCAGGCGCGTGAAGCCCTTGACGTGCAGCTCGTAGATCACGCTGTCGGCCAGCGGCGTGCGCGGGTGCACGTCGCCGTGCCAGTCGAAGTGGTCGTGCACGACACGCGCCTTCAGCGCCTGGCGCGCGTTGTCGCGCAGGTCCAGGTCCAGCGGGTGCTCGCGGTCGGCAGCGAAGTGCGGGCCGCTCCAGTCGAAGCTGCCGACGATCTCGCGCGCCCAGGGGTCCAGCAGCAGCTTGTGCGGGTTGAAGCGGTGGCCGCGTTCGGGGCGCCAGGGGCCGTGGGCGCGCAGGCCGTAGATCAGCCCGGGCTTGGCACCGGGCAGGTAGCCGTGCCAGATGTCGCCGCTTTGCGCCGGCAGTGCCGCGCGTGCGATCTCGTGCGTGCCTTCGGCGTCGAAGAGACAGAGTTCGACGGCCGTGGCGTGGGCGGAGAAGACGGCGAAGTTGACGCCGCTGCCGTCCCAGCTCGCGCCCATCGGCCAGGCGCGGCCGGTCTGGAGCATGCCGCTCAGGCGGTCCATTCGAAGAACACCGTGGCCAGCGGCGGCACGGTGATCGAGATCGACTGCGCCCGCCCCTGCCAGGGATGCGGCTCGCTGTGCGCCGCGCCGAAGGGCGTGCCGGCGTTGCTGCCGCCGTAGTAGCCGGAGTCGGTGTTCAGGCGTTCGATCCAGCGCCCCGCAGCCGGCACGCCGACGCGGAAGCCGTGGTGCACGACGGGCGTGAAGTTGGCGACCACCAGCATCATCTGGCCGTCGCGGCCGTGGCGCACGAAGCTGAGGATGCTCTGGTCGGCGTCGTCGTGGCAGATCCACTCGAAGCCGTCGCCGCTGAAGTCGCGGCTGAAGAGCGCCGGGCTGCTGCGGTACAGGCGGTTCAGGTCACGCACCAGGCGCTGCATGCCGGCGTGGTGTTCGTCGCCGAGCAGGTGCCAGTCCAGGCTCTCGTCGTGGTTCCACTCGCGCTCCTGGGCGAACTCGCAACCCATGAAGATCAGCTTCTTGCCCGGGTGGCCCCACATGAAGCCGTAGTAGGCGCGCAGGTTGGCGAACTGCTGCCAGCGGTCGCCCGGCATCTTGCCCAGCAGCGAGCCTTTGCCGTGCACGACCTCGTCGTGCGAGAGCGGCAGGATGAAGTTCTCGTGGAAGGCGTAGATCAGCCCGAAGGTCATCTCGCCGTGGTGGAAGCGCCGGTGCACCGGGTCGCGCGCCATGTACTGCAGCGTGTCGTGCATCCAGCCCATGTTCCACTTGAAGTGGAAACCCAGGCCGCCGGCGTAGGTCGGGCGCGACACCGAGGGGAAGGCGGTCGACTCCTCGGCGATCGTGATCGCCTGCGCGCGTTCGTTGCCGATGACCTCGTTGGTGCGCTTGACGAAGGAGATCGCCTCGAGGTTCTCGCGCCCGCCGTGCACGTTCGGGATCCACTCGCCGGCCTTGCGGCTGTAGTCGCGGTAGAGCATCGAGGCCACCGCGTCGACACGCAGGCCGTCGACGCCGAAACGCTCCAGCCAGTACAGCGCGCTGCCGACGAGGAAGTTGCGGACCTCGGTGCGGCCGTAGTTGTAGATCAGCGAGTTCCAGTCGTTGTGGAAACCTTCGCGCGGGTCGGCGTACTCGTAGAGGTGGGTGCCGTCGAAGTTGGCCAGGCCGTGGGCGTCGCCGGGGAAGTGCGCCGGCACCCAGTCCAGCAGCACGCCGACGCCGGCTTCGTGGGCACGCTCGACGAAACGGCGGAAGCCCGCGGCGTCGCCGAAGCGCGAGGTCGGCGCGTACATGCCCAGCGGCTGGTAGCCCCAGGAGCCGTCGAACGGGTGTTCGCTGACCGGCAGCAGCTCCAGGTGGGTGAAGCCCATGTCCTGGGCATAGGGCACCAGCGTGTCGGCGAGTTCGTCCCAGTTCAGCCAGCGGTTGCCGTCCTCGGGCCTGCGCCGCCAGCTGCCCAGGTGCACCTCGTAGATCGTGAGCGGTGCGTCGAGCGCGTTGGCGTGCTGGCGCAGCGCCGACGGCGCCACCGGCAGCGGCATGTGGGCGACGACGCTGGCGGTGGCCGGGCGCAGCTCGGACTGGCGCGCATACGGGTCGGCCTTCAGCGGCAGCAGTTCGCCCGAACGCGAGAGCACCTCGAACTTGTAGCGCGCGCCGGCGCCGACGCCAGGCAGGAACAGCTCCCAGACGCCGCATTCGCGCCGCAACCGCATCGGATGCCGGCGGCCGTCCCAGAAGTTGAAGTCGCCGACGACCGAGACCCGTTCGGCGTTCGGCGCCCAGACCGCGAAGGCGGTGCCGGCGACGTCGTCGAAGGTGCGCGGCGTCGCGCCCAGCACCTCGAAGGGCCGCAGGTGCGAGCCTTCGCCGAGCAGCCAGACGTCCATCTCGCCGAGCACGGCGCCGAAGCGGTACGGGTCCTCGAGCACCGAGCTGCTGCCGTCGTGCCAGGTGACGCCGAGCCGGTAGGTGCCGCCGTTGCGCAGCTTGCCTTCGAAGAAACCGTCGGGGTGGCGCAGCGCGAGCTTGCCGCGCCGTCCGCCCTTGACACCGAGTACTTCGACCGCCGCCGCACCCGGCAGGAAGGCCCGGACCCAGTGGGTACCGCTTTCGTCGGCGTGCGGCCCGAGCACCGAGAACGGGTCGCCGTGGCGCCCGCTGCAGACCAGGTCGACGACGTGGGACTCGAGCATCAAGCGCTTTCTCCTCTGGCGGGACTTCGTTGGGACCGGGCGATCATCGCGCCCTTCGGTGACGGTCTAGCGCCCGGGCTGCAACTTCCAGACCTCGCGAGCGTATTCGGCGATCGTGCGGTCCGACGAGAACGAGCCCATGCCGGCGACGTTCGCGATCGCCTTGCGTGCCCAGGCGTCCCGGTCACGATACAGCGCATCGACCTGCGACTGGGCGGCGCAGTAGGCATCGAAGTCGGCGAGCAGCAGATAGTGGTCGCCGCCCCACAGCAGCGAGTCGACCAGACCCCGGTAGCGCGCCGGCTCGTCGTGCGAGAAGCTGCCGCCGGCGATCGCGTCGAGCACCGCCTTCAGCCGCGCATTCTGCTCGTAGATGCGCAGCGGCTGGTAGCCGGCGGCGCGCGTGGCGGCGACTTCGGGCGTCTTCAGGCCGAAGATGAAGATGTTGTCGTCGCCGACGTTCTGGCGGATCTCGATGTTGGCGCCGTCGTCGGTGCCGACGGTGAGCGCGCCGTTCATCGCCAGCTTCATGTTGCCGGTGCCCGATGCCTCGGTGCCGGCGGTCGAGATCTGCTCGGAGACGTCGGCCCCGGGCATGATGATCTCGGCCACCGAGACGCCGTAGTTGGGCACGAAGACGACCTTGAGCCGGCCGCGCAGCCGGGCGTCGTGGTTGACGACCGCGCCGACGTCGTTGATCAGCCGGATGATGTTCTTGGCCATCGCGTAGCTCGACGCCGCCTTGCCGGCGAAGATCGCGGTGCGCGGTACCCAGTCGGCGTCGGGCTCGGCCAGCATCGCCTGGTAGCGGGCGACGAGGTGCAGCACGTTGAGCAGCTGGCGCTTGTACTCGTGGATGCGCTTGACCTGCACGTCGAACAGGCTCTCGGGGTCGACGACGACCTGCGTGGCGGTGCGGATGTGGTCCGCCAGCCGCACCTTGTTCGCATGCTTGACGGCAAGGAACTCGCGCCGGAAGGCCGCGTCCCCGGCGTGCGGCGCCAGCTTGGCCAGCTGCTCCAGGTGCAGCCGCCAGTCGCTGCCGATCGTGCGGTCCAGCAGCCCGGCCAGGCCCGGGTTGGCCTGCGCCAGCCAGCGCCGCGGCGTCACGCCGTTGGTGATGTTGATGAAACGCTCGGGCCAGAGCAGCGCGAAGTCGGCGAAGATGGTCTTGACCAGCAGCTCCGAGTGCAGCGCCGAGACGCCGTTGACCTTGTGGCTGCCGACGATCGCCAGGTTGGCCATGCGCACGCGGCGCTCGCCGCTCTCATCGATCAGCGACAGCCGGCGCAGGAAGGCGTCGTCGCCCGGGCGCCGCTTGGCCGCCAGCGCCAGAAATTCGTGGTTGATGCGGAAGATGATCTCGAGGTGGCGCGGCAGCACGTGCTGGATCAGCGCCACCGGCCAGGTCTCCAGCGCCTCGGGCATCAGCGTGTGGTTGGTGTAGCTGAAGACGCGCTGCGTCAGCGCCCAGGCTTCGGCCCAGGCCATGTGCTGCTCGTCGATGAGCAGGCGCATCAGCTCGGCGACACCGATCGCCGGATGCGTGTCGTTGAGGTGGATCGCCACCTGCTCGGCGAGGTTGTCCAGGCGGCCGTGTTCGGCCAGATGGCGCGCGACGATGTCCTGGATCGACGCGCTGGTGAAGAAGAACTCCTGGCGCAGGCGCAGTTCGCGGCCGGCGGGCGTGCTGTCGTTCGGGTAGAGAACCCAGGAGATGTTCTCGAACTGGTTCTTGTACTCGGCGGCGCGCTGGTAGTCGCCGCTGTTGAAGGCGTGCAGGTCGATCTGCGCCGGTGCCACCGCCTTCCACAGCCGCAGCGTGCTGACGCGGCGCGTGCCGTGGCCGGGGATCACCATGTCGTAGGCCTTGGCGCTGACCTCGCCGGCGTGGCGCCACACCGGTGCCGCGGCCGGCGACTCGGGGTGTTCGACCCAGCCGCCGAACCGTACCGGGTAGGACACCGCCTGGCGCGGGAACTCCCAGGGCGTGCCGTCTTCAACCCAGGGGTCCGGGTGTTCGACCTGACGCCCGCCGGCGATCGCCTGCGCGAACATGCCGTATTCGTAGCGGATGCCGTAGCCGAAGGAAGGCAGACCGAGTGTCGCCATCGAGTCGAGGAAACACGCGGCCAGCCGGCCCAGGCCGCCGTTGCCCAGCGCGGCGTCGAGTTCGGTCGAGGCCACGTCCTCCAGCGTCGCGGCATGCTGGCGCGCCGCCGCGGCGGCCTCGCCGTCCATGCCGATCGCTGCCAATGCGTTACCCAGCGTGCGGCCGATGAGGAATTCCATTGACAGGTAACAAACGCGGCGGGCACGCGCTTTGCGATCTGTCGCATCCGCATCCACCCAGCGGCGAGACAATGCCTCTCGTGCCACTTGCGCGACGGCATGCATGATGTCGGAGTGAGTCGCGTCGGCCGGCGCGACACCGACGGTGGACAACAGATGGCGGTCGACCTGGGCCTCGAATCGGTCCGGGGCGGTCAGGGCGGCAGTCGAGGTATTCATGGCGGTCTGCAGCGGTTGGGCGAACACGGGGCCGGTGGCCGGCACCGATGCATGCGCCGTGCCGTCGACGCCCCCGCTCCGGGAGCCGCCATCCGTGCTTCAGCGCCGAGGACCTGAATCCGTCTGTAGTAAAACTACAGAAAATGCTGGTCTGCATGCGGTGTACTGCAACGATTCTAGCCATGCGATCGCCTGCAATTGCCGGCGCGACAGTCGTTTGGCCCACCCAATTCCCGCCATTACGCGATTCCGCGCGGCGCTGCGACCGGCAGCACCGCGGGTTCGGATGCGTGCGGCTCCTGTAATTCCGTTGCTTCGAACGAACGTCCTACCGGCCAGGAGACAGACATGAAACCCATCGATCCCGCATCCAGCTTCGACCTTCCGCGCCGCTCGATCGCGCTGGTGCTCGCGGGAGGGCGCGGCACGCGGCTGAAGAACCTGACCGACAACCGCGCCAAGCCGGCGGTTTACTTCGGCGGCAAGTTCCGGATCGTCGATTTCGCGCTGTCCAACTGCCTGAACTCCGGCATCCGACGCATCGGCGTCATCACCCAGTACAAGAGCCACAGCCTGCTGCGCCACCTGCAGCGTGGCTGGGCCTTCCTGAAGTCGGAGATGAACGAGTTCGTCGACCTGCTGCCGGCGCAGCAGCGTGTCGACGAGGAGAGCTGGTACCGCGGCACGGCCGACGCGGTCTACCAGAACCAGGACATCCTGGCGGCGTACAAGGCGGACTACGTGGTCGTCCTGGCCGGCGACCACGTCTACAAGCAGAACTACGCGCTGATGCTGGCCGACCACGTGGCCCAGGGCCGCGAGTGCACCGTCGGCTGCATCGAGGTGCCGCGCATGGACGCCACCGCCTTCGGCGTGATGCACATCGACGAGACGCGCCGCATCCTCGACTTCGTCGAGAAGCCGGCCGACCCGCCGGCGCTGCCGGGCAAGCCCGACCGTGCGCTGGCGAGCATGGGCATCTACATCTTCAACGCGCGCTACCTGTACCGCGAGCTCGAACGCGACATGGCCGACCCGAACTCGAGCCACGACTTCGGCAAGGACATCATCCCCAAGATGGTGCGCGCCGGCGTCGCGGTGGCGCATCCGTTCGAACTGAGCTGCGTCGGCACGCGTGCCGGCACCGGCCCGTACTGGCGCGACGTCGGCACGATCGACGCCTACTGGGACGCCAACATCGACCTCACGGCCACCGACCCGCTGCTCAACCTGTACGACACCAACTGGCCGATCTGGACCTACCAGCCGCAGTTGCCGCCGGCCAAGTTCGTGCACAACCAGGACGACCGCCGCGGCCTGGCGATCGAGTCCATGGTCTCGGGCGGCTGCATCGTCTCGGGCGCGGTCTACCGCTCGGTGCTGTTCTCGCAGGTGCGTGTGCACTCCTACGCCGCGGTCAACTGGGCGGTGCTGCTGCCGGGCGCGCAGATCGGGCGCCACGCCCGTGTCACGCGCGTCGTCGTCGACCGCGACTGCGTGATCCCCGACGGCATGGTCATCGGCGAGGATCCCGCCGCCGACGCCGCGCGCTTCTTCCGTACCGAGTCGGGCATCGTGCTCGTCACGCGGGAGATGCTGCGCGCGCTGCAATGAACCAGAACCCGATGTCCAAGATGAAGGTGCTGCACGTCGCCGCCGAGGTCTTCCCGCTGGTCAAGACCGGCGGCCTGGCCGATGTCGTCGCGGCGCTGCCGGTGGCGCAGGCCGAGCAGGGCGCCGACGTGCGCCTGCTGCTGCCGGGCTTGCCGGCGATCCTCGACGGTGTCAGCGGCGCACGCTGCGTGATCGACATCGGCGCCTGCTTCGGCGCCCTGCGCGTGCGCCTGCTGCGCGCGCGGCTGCCGGGTGACGGCCTCGTCGCCTACGTCATCGACGCGCCCTATCTCTACCAGCGCGGCGGCAGCCCCTACCAGAACGCACGCGGCGAGGAGTGGCCCGACAACCTGCAGCGTTTTGCGCTGCTGGGCTGGATCGCCGCGCACCTGGCTGCCGCCGACGCCGACCCGCAATGGGCGCCCGACGTCGTGCACGCGCACGACTGGCATGCGGCGATGAGCTGCGCCTACATCGCCGACCACGCGGCCACGCCCGCGGCCTCGGTCTACACGGTGCACAACCTGGCCTACCAGGGCCTGTTCCCGATGCACGACTGGGCGCCGCTGGGGCTGGCCTCGCGCCTGATGTCCCCGGCCGGGCTCGAGTACCACGGCCAGCTCAGCTTCATGAAGGCCGGGCTGAAGTTTTCCGACCGCGTGACCACGGTGAGCCCGAACTACGCCCGCGAGATCGCGACGCTGGAGTTCGGCTGCGGCCTGGACGGCGTCATCCGCTCGCGTGCGTCGCAGGTGCGCGGCATTTTGAACGGCATCGACGTCGACATCTGGGACCCGGCGACCGACGCCGCGATCGCCGCCAGCTTCGACGCCGACCGGACCGACGGCAAAGCCGTGTGCCGGCGCGCGCTGCAGGCCGAGGCCGGGCTGGACGTCGACGACGCCGCGCTCGTCGTCACCATCGTCTCGCGCCTGACCTCGCAGAAGGGGCTGGATCTGGTGCTGGCCGCGCTGCCCGAACTGCTGGGGCAGGGTGTGCAGTTCGCGATCCAGGGCACCGGCGACGCCGCGCTCGAAGCGGCGTTCCGCGCCGCCCAGGCCGAGCATCCGGGCCGGGTGCAGGTCTTCACCGGCTACGACGAGGCCCGCGCCCACCGCCTGATCGCCGGCGCCGACGCGATCGCCGTGCCCTCGCGTTTCGAGCCCTGCGGCCTGACCCAGCTCTACGGCCTGCGCTACGGCACGCTGCCGATCGTGCGCCGCGTCGGCGGCCTGGCCGACACCGTCGTCGACGCCAGCCCGGCCGCGGTCGCCGAGGACCGTGCCACCGGCTTCGTCTTCGACGCCGCGACGCCGCAGGCTTTTGCGCACGCGGTGCAGCGCGCGCTCGAGGCGCGGCGCCAGCCGGCGCTGTGGGCGCGGCTGCGCGCGCGGGCCATGGCCCAGCAGCACTCCTGGGTGGGCCCGGCGCGCGACTACCTCGCGCTCTACGACGAGGCGCTGGCGCCGCTGCGCGCCGGCTGATCGGCGCCGGGGTCGGGCCAGCCCAGCACCTCGGCCAGCCGGCGCACGACCCAGACGGCTTCCGCCGGCGACAGTCCGGTGTCGTCGGCACCGGCGACACCGGCCATGCGCGCCAGCACGTCGGCTTCGGTGATGCCCAGCGCCAGCGGCAGCGTGCGCGCCGGCTCGGCCAGCATCTGCGCCATGTCCTCGCACAGGTCGTGGCGTTCGGCGATCTCGCGCAGCGGCAGTTGCGGGCGCTGGCTGCCCGGCGGCTGGTAGATCGCGACGAAGGACGGAGGCAGCGGAATCAGGTCGTTCACTCGGGGGGGTGCGTTTTTTGCAGCTACGGGATGCGCCGGGGCGGCGCCGCTGCACGGGTTGCCTATGATGGGCCGTAGCCCCAACCCATGTCGAGCGACAACGCCTTCGCCGAACCCGCTGTCGTCCCGGCTGCGCGGGCCGTGCTGCCGCTGCGGGTCTACCTGCGCCGCCTGATCTGGCTGTGCGTCGGCCCGATGCTGCTGCTCGGCGGCGGGCTGGCCTACTACCGCGTGCAGTCCGGCCTGGAGCAGCGCCATCTGTCTGGCGAGCGCATCGTCGCGCGCCTGGCGCTGCTGTCGGACCAGTTGCTCGAGTCGCGCAGCGCCGGCCTGGTGATGATGGCGCGCAGCGCCGAACCCGGTGCCCGCGCGGCCGCGCTGCGGCGGCTGGGAGAGAGTTACGCCCAGGGTTTCGGCAGCCACGTGCTGCTGGCTGACGCCGACGGCCGCGTGCTGATGAACAGCCGCCTGCCGGGCGAGGTCGAGCAGCCACCACTGCCGCCGGCGGCGATGGAGGCGGCCGCGGTGGCGCTGCGCGAAGACCGGCCCGTGGTCAGCGACCTGTTCCGCGGCCCGATCGCCGGGCTGCCGCTGCTGGTGGTGGCGGCGCCGCTGCCGCTGTCTGGCGAGGCCCCGCCGCGTGTATTGCTCAGCACGATCGAAGCGCGCCTGTTCCAGCCGCTGCTGGAACGGCTGGCGCTGCCCGCGGGCTGGTCGCTCGAGCTGCGTGACGGCGCCGGCGCCGTCGTCGCGCGCCGCGGCCAAGCGATCGGCCAGGGCTCGGGCGCGCTGCACCGGGCCGAGCTGCAGCAGGCGCCGTGGTCGGCGGTGGTGCTGATGCCCTCGCAGGTGATGCGCGACGCCGTGCTCGCCGAGGCCTTGCCGCTGGTCGCCGGTGTCGTCGGCGCGACGCTGATCGGCGTGCTCGGCGGCACGCTCGCCGGGCGCCGCCTGGGCCGTGACGTCGCCTCGCTCGCCGCGCCGGCCGGCAGCCCGGAAGCCGACAGCGCCGTGACCGAGATCGTCGCCGTGCGCCGCCTGCTCGACGACGCCGCCGCCCGCCGCCGCGCCACCGAAGACGCGCTGCGCCGCAGCCAGATCGAGACCCAGCGCCTGATGGAGGAGGCCCTCGCCGCGCGTGCCCGCGCCGAGACCGCCAACGCCAGCCTGCGCGAACTCTCGCTGGCGGTCGAGCAGAGTTCCAGCAGCATCCTGATCACGGACGCCGAAGGCCGCATCGACTACGTCAACCAGGCCTTTCTGCAGCAGACCGGCTACACGCGCGAGGAGGTCATCGGCAACACGCCCGCGCTGGTGCATTCGGCGAGCACGCCGGCGGCGACGATCGAGTCGCTGTGGCACACGCTGCAGGCCGGCGAGACCTGGCGCGGCGAGTTCGTCAACCAGCGCAAGGACGGCAGCGAGTTCGTCGAGTCGGCCGTGGTCACGCCGCTGCGCCAGGACGACGGCCGCATCACGCACTATGTCGCGGTCAACGAGGACGTCACCGAGCGCCGGCGCCTGGAGCGCGAGCTCGACGGCCACCGCCACCACCTCGAGATGCTGGTCGCCAGCCGCACCGCCGAACTCGAGGCCGCACGCGCCCAGGCCGACGCCGCCAACCAGGCCAAGAGCGCCTTCCTGGCGAACATGAGCCACGAGATCCGCACGCCGCTGAACGCGGTGCTCGGCTTCACCCACCTGATGCGGCGCGACGCGCGCGACCCCGTCACCGCCGAGCGCCTGGCGCGTGTCGACGCCGCTGCCCAGCACCTGCTGGCGCTGCTCAACGACATCCTGGACCTGTCCAAGATCGAGGCCGGCAAGCTCGAGCTGCACGAGCAGGACTTCTCGCTGCGCGAGCTCGTCGCCGGCTGCGCCGGGCAGGTCGCCGACCGCGCCGCGACCAAGGCCCTGGCGCTGCAGGTCGACACCGGCGATGCGCCCGACGCGCTGCGCGGCGACGCGATGCGGCTCGCGCAGGCGCTGCTGAACCTGCTCAGCAACGCCGTCAAGTTCACCGATCACGGCAGCGTCGGCATCTCGGTGCAACTGCTCGCACGCGAGGCCGACCGGGTGAAGCTGAGCTTCGCCGTCACCGACACCGGCATCGGCATCGAACCGGCGCAGCTCGACCAGCTCTTCACCGCCTTCGTCCAGGCCGATGCCTCGATGGCGCGGCGCTTCGGCGGCACCGGGCTGGGCCTGGCGATCACGCGGCGCCTGGCAGCGCTGATGGGCGGCGAGGTCGGCGTCGACAGCCGGGTCGGCAG
>NZ_NRRU01000097.1 GCF_016583785.1 Rubrivivax gelatinosus
ATCCGGGGCCCGGCGCGTGTCGTGCGTCATCTCGTGCGAGCGCAGCGCACGCCTTGCGCTATCGTGCCGCGATGGCTGAGACCACCTTCTTCTGGCACGACTACGAGACCTTCGGCCGCGTGCCGCGGCGCGACCGTCCGGCGCAGTTCGCCGGCGTGCGCACCGACGCCGAATTGAACGAGATCGGCGCGCCGCAGATGTTCTTCTGCCGCCCGGCGCCCGACAGCCTGCCCGACCCGGAGAGCTGCCTCCTGACCGGCATCCTGCCGCAGCAGGCGCTGGCCGAAGGTGTCGCCGAGCGCGAATTCGCCGCGCGCATCGAAGCCGCGCTGGCTGCGCCTGGCACGGTGGGCGTCGGCTACAACAGCATCCGCTTCGACGACGAGGTCACGCGTTTCCTCTTCTGGCGCAACCTGATCGACCCGTACGCGCGCGAATGGCAGAACGGCTGCGGCCGCTGGGACCTGCTGGACGTGGTGCGCTGCTGCTGGGCGCTGCGGCCCGAAGGCATCGAGTGGCCGAAACACGAAGACGGGCGGCCTTCGTTCAAGCTCGAGCACCTGAGCGCCGCCAACGGTCTGGTGCACGAGGCGGCGCACGATGCGCTCTCGGACGTGCGCGCGACGATCGCGCTGGCGCGGCTGCTGCGCCAGCGCCAGCCGCGGCTGTGGGACTTCTGCCTGAAGCTGCGCCAGAAGGACGCGGTGCGGGCCGAGATCGGCGTCGGCCGGCCCTTTCTGCACCTGTCGGGCATGTACGGCGTCGAGAACGGCTGCATGGCCGTCGTCTGGCCGCTGGCGTCGCACCCGACGAATCGCAACGAGCTGATCGTCTGGGACCTGGCGCAGGACCCGTCGGAGCTGGCCGGGCTGGATGCGGCGACCGTGCGCCGGCGCCTGTACACCAAGACCGAGGAACTGGCCGCTGCCGGCGAGACCCGGCTGCCGGTCAAGACCATCCACCTGAACAAGTCGCCGGTGGTCATCTCCAACCTGAAGACGCTGGGCCCGGCGCGTGAGCGCTGGGGGCTGGACCTGGAGCGCGCGATGGCGCATGCCGCGAAGGCCGCCGCACTCGGCCGCACGCTGGACCCGCTCTGGGCCGAGGTGTTCTCGCGCCCGGCGGCCGAAGGCCCGGTCGACGTCGACGAAGACCTGTACGGCGGTTTCCTCGGCGACGAGGACCGGCGCCAGCTGCAGCGGCTGCGCACGCTGGACGGCACGGCATTGGCTGCGCGCCGCCCGGCTTTCGACGACCCGCGGCTGGAGGAACTGCTGTTCCGCTACCGCGCACGCAACTTCGCCGAGACGCTGGGCGACGAGGAGCAGCAGCGCTGGGCCGCGCACCGGCACGCGCGCCTGATCGACGGCGTCGGCGGCGGGCTGACGCTGCAGGCGTATTTCGAGCGCATAGACGAACTCGCCGAAGCCGCCGGCGAACGCGAGGACGAACGGGCGCAGGCGCTGCTGGAAGCGCTCTACGACTACGCCGAGCAGATCGCGCCCGACGCCTGATTCACAGCGCCAGCGCGTGGCGCAGCAGCGCCTCGTAGGCCGGGCGGCAGGTGTCGGCGGCACGTGCCGCGTCACCGGCGAGCACCACGCGCCGTTCACGCGGCGGCTCGAAGCCGGTGGACCGCCAGACCGCGTCGTACCAGTGCGGCGCCCAGACGCCGTCGCTGGCGCGCGGGCCGGCAGGCCAGGCCAGCATGCGTTCGGTAAAGGGCAGGGCCAGGCGCTCGCAGAGCGCACGCAGCTGGGCCTCGGGCGCGTGCAGGAAACGTTCGGCGTCGATCACCGGCGGCGCCTGGCCGAGCCGGTCGGCGATCTCGTCGAAGAGCCGCGATTGCTGCAGCAGGCCGATGTCCTCGGGCGCGACCGTTGCGCGCGACTTCAGGTAGCTGGCGACGACCAGCGCCGGGTCGCGGATCAGGAACACGTTCTCGAGCCGGTGCACCCAGCCCAGATCCATGCCCGGCAGCAGGTGGTGCGTCATGTGCTTCTGGTACCAGAGCGGCGCGCCGCCCGGCGCCGGGCCGTCGGCGAGCGCAGCGGCGACGCGCTTGCAGTCGATGTCGCCGGCGGCGATGACCTCGTCGCGGCCCGGGTGGTCCAGCTGCGTGGCCTGCAGGTAGTGCGCGTACAGCGGCTCGTCGCTGACGGCGCAGTCGCCGCGGTTCTCCCAGGCGCGCATCATCGCCGTCGAGATGTTGCGCGGGCCGCTCCAGGCGGCGATGCGGCGCGGCGCGTTCACTGGAGCTCCCTTCGGCCTGCGGCCGGTCCCGCCAGGCGGGAATGAGCCCCAGACAAGTCCTGAGGGCTCATGCTGCCCGGGTGGCGGCGCGCGCCGCGATATCGCGCTGCACCAGCTCGGCATACAGCGCACGCAGCCGCGCCAGCATGGGCCCGGGCGCGCCGTCGCCTATCGTGCGGCCGTCGACCTGGCGCACCGGCGCCAGGCCGGCGAAGGTGCCGGTGACGAAGGCCTCGTCGGCGCCGTAGACCTCGGTCAGGCTGAAGTTCTTCTCGCGCGCCGGGATGCCGGCTTCGCGGCAGATCTGCAGCACGTTGGCGCGCGTGATGCCGCCCAGGCAGTAGTCGCCGCTGGAGGTCCAGACCTCGCCGCGGCGCACGATGAAGAAGTGCGTCGAGTTGCAGGTGGCGACGAAGCCGTGCGGGTCCAGCATCAACGCCTCGTCGGCGCCCGCCGTGTAGGCCTGGATGCAGGCGCTGATGCAGTTGATCTTGCTGTGGCTGTTCAGCTTGGGGTCCTGCACGTCGGGGAAACCGCGGCGCACGTGCACCGTGAACAGGTTCAGGCCCTGGGCCAGCGTCTCGGGTTTGGCGGTCTTGAACTCGGCGATGATGACCACGGTGGCGCGGCCTATCGTCGCTCGCGGGTCCTGGTAGGGCGTGCGCTTGACGCCGCGGGTCACCATCAGCCGGGCGTGCGCGCCGTCGCCGTGCATGCCGTTGGCGGCGAGCGTGGCGTAGATCGCGTCGGTGAGTTCGGCGCGGTTCAGGCCGATGTCCATCGCCAGCGCCTTGGCGCCTTCGTAGAGCCGGTCGAGGTGGGCGTCGAGAAAGGCCGGATGGCCGCCGAAGATGCGCAGGCCTTCCCAGACGCCGTCGCCGAGCACGAAGCCGCTGTCGAAGACCGAGACCACGGCCTCGTTGCGGTGTTTCAGCTCGCCGTTGACCCAGATGCGGATGTCGGCGTTGCGCGGATCGTCGTGGAAGTCCTGGATGCTCTGTGCCATCGGGCCAGTGTACGCAGCGTGAGGTTTCTCGCCGATACGTCATCCGTCGCAGGCGCGGCGGCACAATGGTCCGCATGGAAGAAGTCCCCACCCTGCAGACCGAACCGGTCTCCAAGATCCACCTCGTCGGCGGCGAGAAGGGCGGCGTCGGCAAGTCGATGATGTCGCGCGTGCTGGCGCAGTACTTCATCGACCACGAACTGCCCTTCGTCGGCTTCGACACCGACCGCTCGCACGGCTCGCTGCTGCGCTTCTACGCCGACTACGCCTCGCCGGTGCTGGTCGACCGCTACGAGGCGCTGGACCGCATCGTCGAGACCGCCGTCGAGCAGCCCGGCCGGCGTGTGCTCGTCGACCTGGCGGCGCAGACCCAGGAGCCGCTGGTGCGCTGGATGGACGACTCCGGCGTGCTCGACATGGCCGACCTCTCCGGCCTGGCGCTGAACTACTGGCACGTGATGGACAGCGGCCGCGATTCGGTCGACCTGCTCGCGCGCCTGCTCGAGCGTTTCGGCCAGCGTGTGCACTACGTGCTGGTGAAGAACGAGCTGCGTGGCGACGACTTCGGCCAGCTCGAACGTTCGGGCCAGCTCGAGCGTGCACTCGGCCTGGGCGCACGCGTGATCTCGCTGCGCCGGCTGCACGAGAGCGTGGTGCAGAAGATCGACGCGCGCAACGCCAGCTTCTGGGCGGCGCGCAACGTGACCGCGATCGACGGCCCCGGCCTGGGCATGATGGAGCGCCAGCGCCTGAAGCTCTGGCTGGCGCACGCCTTCGCGCAGGTCGCGAGCGTCGAGCCTTAAGCGGCTGCGTCCGGCGTCAGCGCGAGGCCGCCGACGCCGGCGGCACCGCGACCGATGCCGCCGGCGCCGCTGCCGATGCGGCGCCCGAGGCCGCGGGTGGCGCCGCCGGAGCCGACTCGACCTCGCCGCCGTCGTGTATGCGCTCGACCGGCGCGTGTTCGGCCCACTCGGCGTAACGCCAGTCCTGGGCACCTCGCACCACGCCTTCGGGCGGCTCGGCTGTCGCCACCGGCACGCCGCGCAACATCACCTGCATCGCGTCTATCCACATCGGCAGCGCCAGGCCGCCGCCCGACTCGCCGCCGCCCAGGCTGCGCGGCTCGTCGTAGCCCATCCAGGCGACCGCGACCACGCCCGGCTGGAAGCCGGCGAACCAGGCATCGACGGCGTCGTTGGTGGTGCCGGTCTTGCCGTAGAGGTCGGGGCGTTTCAGCGCAGCCTGCGCCCGCGCCGCGGTGCCGACGCGGGTGACGTCGTTCAGCAGGCTGTTGACCAGGAACACGTTGCGCGCCGGCACCGCGCGTCTGGCTTCGTCGAGCGCGGCCGGCGCCGGCGCCTGCCAGATCGTCTTGCCGTCGGCGTCGGCGATGCGTTCGATGACGTTGGGCGTCACGCGCCAGCCGCCGTTGGCCAGCACCGCGTAGGCACCTGCGAGCTGCATCGGCGTCGTGCTGCCGGCGCCCAGCGCCAGCGTCAGGTTGTCGGGCTGGCGTTTGGGCTCGAAGCCGTAGCGCGAGGTCCACTGCAGCGCCTCGGCGACGCCGACGTGGCGCACGACGCGGATGCTGACCATGTTCTTCGAGCGGGTCAGCGCCTCGCGCAGCGTGATCGGGCCGTCGAAGCGGCCGTCGGAGTTGTGCGGGTCCCAGCCGCCGGGGTTGCCGTTGGCGTCGGTGCCGCTCCAGGGTTCGTCGTCGACGACGCTGTCGGGCATCAGCCCGGATTCGAACGCGGCCGAGTACAGGAAGGGTTTGAACGACGAACCCGGCTGGCGCCAGGCATGGGTGACGTGGTTGAACTGCTGGGTCGCGAAGTCGAAGCCGCCGACGAGCGCACGCACACGGCCGGTCTTCGGGTCGAGCGCGACGAAAGCACCTTCGGCGCGCGGCCACTGGGTAATGCTCCACTCGGTGCGGTCGCCGCGCGTGCGGCCGGCCAGGCGGATGACCGCGCCGCGTGTGATCGCCAGCGCCTCCTTGGCCTTGGGCTGCAGCCCGGGCAGCGCCGCGCGCAGGCCGGCGCTGGCGATGCGCACGGTCTCGCCGCTGGCGAGCACGGCGACGACTTCCTTGGTGCTGGCGGCGGTGACGATGGCGACACGCAGGTCCTCGTCGTCGTTGTGGTCGCGCAGCGCCTGGGCGGCAGCGCGTTCGACGTCGCCGTCAGCCGGCAGGTCCTCGTGGCCCTCGGGGCCGCGCCAGGCCTGGCGTGCCTCGTGCGCGATCACCGCGCGCCGCAGCGCCTTGTAGGCGGCTTCCTGGTCGGCCGCGCGCAGCGAGGTGTAGACGCGTATGCCCTGGGTGTAGGCCTTGTCGCCGACACGTTCGACCACCGCCTGGCGCGCCATCTCGGCGACGTGCGCCGCGTGCACCTCGACCTCGCCGGGCTTGCGCACGGCCAGCGGCTCGTCCAGCGCCTTGCGGTAGGCGGCCTCGTCGATGACGCCGGTGTCCAGCATGCGCTGCAGCACGATCGCCTGGCGGCGCTTGGCGCGTTCCAGGTTGGTGATCGGGTTCGCGTAGCCGGGGTTCTGCGGCAGGCCGGCGAGCATCGCCGCTTCGGCGACGTCGAGCTCGGCCAGCTCCTTGCCGAAATAGACCTGTGCCGCGGCGCCGAAGCCGTAGGCGCGCTGGCCGAGGTAGATCTGGTTCAGGTAGAGCTCGAGGATCTCGTCCTTCGAGAGCCGGCGCTCGATCTCGAGTGCCAGCAGCGCCTCCTTGATCTTGCGTTCGGGCGTGCGCTTGGTCGACAGGAAGAAGGTGCGCGCGACCTGCTGCGTGATCGTGCTCGCGCCCTGCGGCATGCCGCCGGTCATGTTGGCCCAGAGCGCGCGCAGCAGCGCGCGGCCGCTGATGCCGCCGTGTTCGCGGAAATGCCAGTCCTCGACGGCCAGCACCGCGTCCTGCATCAGCTTCGGCGCCTTCTCGATCGGCACGAAGACGCGGCGCTCGCTGCCGAACTGGGCGATCTCGACGCCGTCTGCGGTGAACACCTGCAGGTGCTGGCGCGGGCGGTAGTCGAGCACGTCGTCCAGCGGCGGCAGCCGTGTCGAGTACCAGACGACCGAGACGATGAACACCAGGACCAGCGCGCCGACGACGGCGCCCGCGCCGAGCGCGATCTTCTTCACCAGCGGCTGCATCAGGACCTCGGCGCGTGAACGGGGGCGGACTGGGCGGGGCCTGAGGCAGGGCGGGAACGGGTCACGGCATCGAAGGCGTGCGGCGCTGCGGCCCGTTGGGCGGCGCGTCGGCGCGCGTTGGCGAAAGCCGCGAGGGTAACAAACCGGGGGATGACGCTGTGCCGGGCGGTGTCATCGGCGGGCACCGGCGCATGAAAAAGGCCCGCCGTCGCCGGCGGGCCTTTGCCTGGAGCCCGGTCGCTCAGACCGCGACCGCCCTGGCGGTCTCGGCGTACTCCTCGATCTGGTCGAAGTTCAGGTAGCGGTAGACGCTCGTGTCCTGGTTGATGACGCCCATCGCCGCGTGGTATTCGGCCACCGTCGGCAGCTTGCCGAGCTTGGAGGCGATCGCCGCCAGTTCGGCCGAGGCCAGGAAGACCTGGGTGTTCTTGCCCAGGCGGTTGGGAAAGTTGCGCGTCGAGGTCGAGACCACCGTCGCGCCTTCGCGCACCTGGGCCTGGTTGCCCATGCACAGGCTGCAGCCCGGCATCTCGGTGCGCGCGCCGGCGCTGCCGAAGGCGGCGTAGTGGCCTTCCTTGATCAGCTCGCTCTGGTCCATCTTGGTCGGCGGCGCGACCCACAGCTTGACGGGGATGTCGCGCTGGCCGCCCAGCAGCTTGGCCGCAGCGCGGAAGTGGCCGATGTTGGTCATGCACGAGCCGATGAAGGCTTCGTCGATCTTGGTGCCGGCGACCTCGCTCAGGACCTTGGCGTCGTCCGGGTCGTTCGGGCAGCAGAGCACCGGCTCCTTCAGCTCGGCCAGGTCGATCTCGATGACCGCGGCGTATTCGGCGTCGGCGTCGGCTTCGAGCAGGCTGGGCTTGGCCAGCCAGGCCTCGACCGCCTGGATGCGGCGCTCCAGCGTGCGCCGATCTGCATAGCCGTCGGCGATCATGTTCTTCATCAGCACGACGTTGGACTTCAGGTACTCGATCACCGGCGCCTGGTTCAGCTTGATCGTGCAGCCGGCGGCCGAACGTTCGGCCGATGCGTCGGACAGCTCGAAAGCCTGTTCGACCTTCAGGTCCGGCAGGCCCTCGATCTCGAGGATGCGGCCGCTGAAGATGTTCTTCTTGCCGGCCTTGGCGACGGTCAGGAGCCCGGCCTTGATCGCGTACAGCGGGATCGCGTGCACCAGGTCGCGCAGCGTGACGCCGGGCTGCATCTGGCCCTTGAAGCGCACCAGCACCGATTCCGGCATGTCCAGCGGCATCACGCCGGTGGCGGCGCCGAAGGCGACCAGGCCCGAGCCGGCGGGGAAGCTGATGCCGATCGGGAACCGCGTGTGGCTGTCGCCGCCGGTGCCGACGGTGTCGGGCAGCAGCAGGCGGTTGAGCCAGCTGTGGATGACGCCGTCGCCCGGGCGCAGCGCGACGCCGCCGCGGTTGCTGATGAAGGCCGGCAGTTCGCGGTGCGTCTTCACGTCCACCGGCTTGGGGTAGGCGGCGGTGTGGCAGAAGCTCTGCATCACGAGGTCGGCGCTGAAGCCCAGGCAGGCCAGGTCCTTCAGCTCGTCGCGTGTCATCGGGCCGGTCGTGTCCTGGCTGCCGACGGTGGTCATCCTGGGTTCGCAGTAGGTGCCCGGACGAACGCCCTGGCCCTCGGGCAGGCCGCAGGCGCGGCCGACCATCTTCTGCGCCACCGTGAAGCCGCGGCCGCTGTCCTGGGGCGCCACCGGCAGGCGGAACGTCGTGGCCGCCGGCAGGCCGAGGAAGTCGCGCGCCTTGGCGGTGAGCGAGCGGCCGATGATCAGGTTGATGCGGCCGCCGGCGCGCACCTCGTCGAGCAGCACCTCGCTCTTCAGCTTGAATTCGGCCACCGGCGCGCCGTTCTTCAGCAGCCGGCCGTCGTAGGGCAGGACCTCGATGACGTCGCCCATCTCGAGCTTGGAGACGTCGACCTCGATCGGCAGGCTGCCCGAGTCTTCCTGCGTGTTGAAGAAGATCGGCGCGATCTTGCCGCCCAGCGTGACGCCGCCGAAACGTTTGTTCGGCACGAACGGGATGTCCTGGCCGGTGGCCCAGATGACGCTGTTGGTCGCGCTCTTGCGCGACGAGCCGGTGCCGACGACGTCGCCGACGTAGGCGACGAGGTGGCCCTTGGCCTTCAGTTCGTCGATGAATCGCATCGGCCCGCGCTTGCCGTCTTCCTCGGGCCTGAAGGCGGCGTCCGGGCGCGTGTTCTTCAGCATCGCCAGGTAGTGCAGCGGGATGTCCGGGCGGCTCCAGGCGTCGGGCGCCGGCGACAGGTCGTCGGTGTTGGTCTCGCCTGGCACCTTGAAGACGCTGACGGTGATCGACTTCGGCACTTCAGGCCGCGTCGTGAACCACTCGGCGTCGGCCCAGGACTGGATCACTTCCTTGGCCCGGGCGTTGCCGGCGCGCGCCTTCTCGGCGACGTCGTGGAAGTAGTCGAACATCAGCAGGGTCTTCTTCAGCCCCGCGGCGGCGACGTCGGCAACCTCGGCATCGTCCAGCAGTTCGATCAGCGGATGCACGTTGTAGCCGCCGACCATCGTGCCCAGCAGCTCGGTGGCCTTGGCCTTGGAAACGAGGCCGACCTTCAGCTCGCCGTGCGCGACGGCGGCCAGGAACGAGGCCTTGACCTTGGCGGCGTCGTCGACGCCCGGCGGCACGCGGTGCGTCAGCAGGTCCAGCAGGAAGTCTTCTTCGCCGGCCGGCGGGTTGCGGATCAGTTCGACCAGCGCGGCGGTCTGCGCGGCGTCCAGCGGCAGCGGCGGGATGCCGAGCGCGGCGCGTTCGGCGGCATGTTGGCGGTAGGCGGTCAGCACGGGCGTTCTCCTGCGGCAGGCGGGTTTCGGGGCGGGCCCTCGGCCTCGCCTCATCTATTTTATGTCTTATATAAGACTTGGGTCGGCGCTCGGGCTCGGCGGGCGCAGGATTCGCCGAAGAACGCACGCCGCACCTCGGCCGGCAGTTGCGGGCCATCGCGGCCCGAGGTCTGGTGCGCACGCTCCAGCACCTGCCAGAAGTAGCGGTAGCTGGCGCGGTCGTGCAGCGTGTCGCGGTGGCGGATCGGCGCCCAGCCGGCGGCCTGGGCGGCGACGATGATCTCGATCGCCAGGTCGACCTCGGCCGTGCTGGGCGCGAAGGCGTCGACGATGGGCTGGATCTGCGACGGGTGGATGCTCCACATGCGTGTGTAGCCCAGGCGGCGCGACGCCTTCTCGGCGGCCTCGGCGATCGCCTTGGCGTCCTTGAACTCGGTGACGACGCAGTGCGACGGCACCTTGCCGAAGCCGTGGCAGGCGGCGGCGACCTCGAGCTTGGCGCGCAGCACCAGCGGGTGCTCGAACTGGCCCGTGACGCCCATCGCGCTCTGCGGGATCGCGCCGCGGTGCGCCGAGACGAAGTCCATCAGCCCGAAGGACAGCGACTCGATGCGCGGGTGCGCCGCCAGCGCCTGCACCTCGCGCAAGGCGCCGTGGGTCTCGACCATCGCGTGCAGCGGGATCGTGCGCGCCAGGCCGTGGCGGCGGGTCGATTCGTCGACCGTTGCCGCGGCGCGTTCGAAGTCGGCCAGGCCGCGCGGCTTGGGGATCATCAAATAGGCCAGGCGTGCACCGACGCGGCCGACGACGAGGTCGGCCACCTGCTCGAAGCGCGGGTGGTCGACGGCCTGCAGCCGGATGCCGACGCGGCCGTAGCGGTTGTCCGGCCCGCCGACGAGCTCGGCCATCAACTCGGCGTGCTCGAGTTCGCCGCCGACCGGCGCGCCGTCCTCGCCGTCGAGCGTGACGTCGAAGATGGGCCCGAGCTCGGCCTGCAGCGCCAGGCTCTTCCTCATGCGCGCCTCGACGCCGCTGTAGTGGTCGCAGACGGGCAGGGCGGGGGTGGCGAGCTCGTCGGGGTCGAACAGCGCCAGGCGGGGGTGGACGGTTGCGGTCATCGTCATGCGGCAGCTGAAATGAAAACGGCGCCCGTTGCCGGGCGCCGTCGATCTTGGGGCCACCGCGCCTGTCAGGCAAGCGCGGCGCTCGGCCGATCAGAGCAGGTGCGTGACGCCGTCGCGTTCGCCCAGCAGTTCGGCCAGGGTCTTGTCGATGCAGGCTTGCGAGAACTCGTCGATCGGCAGGCCTTCGACGATCTTGTATTCGCCGCCTTCGCAGGTGACCGGGAAGCCGAACATCACGTCCTTGGGGATGCCGTACTCGCCCTTGCTGGGCACGCCCATCGTGACCCATTCGCCGTGGGTGCCCAGAGCCCAGTCGCGCATGTGGTCGATGGCGGCGTTGGCGGCCGAGGCGGCCGAGGACACGCCGCGCGCGGCGATGATCGCCGCGCCGCGCTTGCCGACGGTCGGCAGGAACACGTCCTGGTTCCAGACCTGGTCGTTGATCGTGTCCTTGACCGAGGCGCCTTCGATCGTCGCGAAGCGGTAGTCGGCGTACATCGTCGGGCTGTGGTTGCCCCAGACGGCCAGCTTCTTGATGGCCGACACCGGCTTGCCGGTCTTGGCGGCGATCTGGCTGGCGGCGCGGTTGTGGTCCAGGCGCAGCATCGCGGTGAAGTTGCCCGGCTTCAGATCCGGTGCGCTCTTCATCGCGATGTAGGCGTTGGTGTTGGCCGGGTTGCCGACGACGAGCACGCGCACGTCGCGGCTGGCGACGGCGTTCAGCGCCTTGCCCTGGGCGGTGAAGATCTGGGCGTTGGCGGCCAGCAGGTCGGCGCGCTCCATGCCGGGGCCGCGCGGGCGGGCGCCGACGAGCAGGGCGTAGTCGGTGTCCTTGAAGGCGGTCATCGGGTCGGAATGGGCTTCCATGCCGGCCAGCAGCGGGAAGGCGCAATCCTCGAGTTCCATCATCACGCCGCGAAGCGCTTCCTGGGCCTTCTCGACCGGGAGCTCCAGCAGCTGAAGGATGACCGGCTGGTCCTTGCCCAGCATCTCGCCCGAGGCGATACGGAACAGCAGGGCGTAACCGATCTGGCCGGCGGCGCCGGTGACGGCCACGCGGACGGGCTTCTTGCTCATGGGGGGCTCCTCAGGATGGGATGTTGGGTCGAGGCCATCCGCATTTTAGCGACGCCGCCGACCGGTCACACCGCTCTTATGTCTTATGTAAGACAATGGAGTGATGCCGGATGCGTCGGTCGTCGACCCTACCCCATCGTTCAGCCCGCTGTACCAGCAGATCAAGGGTCTGCTGGTGCGCGGCCTGGAAGCGGGCGAGTGGAAGCCCGGCGACGTGATCCCGAGCGAGATCGAACTGGCGGCCCGCTTCAAGGTCAGCCAGGGCACGGTGCGCAAGGCGATCGACGAACTCGCGACCGAGAACCTGCTGGTGCGCCGCCAGGGCAAGGGCACTTTCGTCGCCACGCATGCCGAGGAGAAGGTCCAGTACCGCTTCCTGCGCCTGCGGCCCGACGACGGTGGTGCCGGCAGCATGCAGCGGCGGCTGCTGGACTGTCGCCGCATGCGCCCGCCGGTGGACGTCGCCCGTGCGCTCGACCTGAAGAGCGGCGAGACTGCGGTGCAGCTGCGCCGCCTGCTGCTGGCCGAAGGCCGCCCGGTGGTGCTGGACGACATCTGGCTGCCCGGCACGCCATTCAAGGGACTGACGATCGAACGGCTGCAAGGCTGGCGCGGGCCGATGTACCGTCTGTTCGAGACCGAGTTCGGCGTCCGCATGATCCGCGCCGAAGAGAAAATCCGCGCCGTCGCCGCCGGCAGCGAAGAGGCCGATGCGCTGGCGCTGCCGGCGGGTGCGCCGCTGCTGTCGGTCGAGCGGCTGTCGCTGACCTATGGAGACAGGCCCGTCGAACTGCGGCGTGGGCTTTACAACACTTCTTCCCATCACTATCGCAACGAACTTTCCTGAACTGCCCCAGTTCCGTGTAAGCCTGCCGCGCTGCAATTAAACTCTTTTGAGTTGCCGCAAAGCAGCGACACCGGTGCGAACGAACAGGACAACCCACATGGCAAGTACTCAACGTCCGGTCTTTCGCAACATCCACATCACGCAGATCGCCAGCTACCGGCTGCCCCTGGCCGGCTTCGTGTCGATCCTGCACCGCGTCAGCGGTGCGCTGATGTTCCTGTTGCTGCCCTTCGTCATCTGGCTGTTCGACAACAGCCTGACGTCCGAGATCTCCTACGACACGTTCACGTCGGCCTTCGTCGCCGGCATCGGCTTCGTGCCGGCGTTCCTCGTCAAGCTGGTGGTGCTGGCGCTGATCTGGTCCTACCTGCACCACCTCATCGCCGGTCTGCGCTACCTCTGGATGGACGTCGCCCACGCCTTCTCCAAGGAGCAGGGGCGCGCGTCGGCCATCGTCACGCTGGCGATCAGCCTGCCGCTCACCGCGCTGCTCGGCGCCAAGTTGTTCGGCCTGTACTGAAGGTCCACCTCATGTCCAAGAATTACGGTCCGGAGCGCCTGGTCGTCGGCGCTCATTACGGCGCGCGCGACTGGCTCGTGCAGCGCGTCAGCGCGGCCCTGATCGCGCTGTTCACCTTGGTGCTGCTGGTGCAGTTGCTGGCACCCGGCCCGCTCGGCTACGACCGCTGGGCCGGCATCTTCTCGGCACAGTGGATGAAGGTGCTGACCTTCGTCGTCATCGTGTCGCTCGCGTGGCATGCCTGGATCGGCATCCGCGACATCTGGATGGATTATGTGAAGCCCGCCGCCGTCAGGCTGACGCTGCAGGTGCTGTCCATCGTCTGGCTCGTCGGCTGCGCCGGCTGGGCCGTGCAAGTGCTCTGGAGACTCTGACGATGGCCCTCGCCCATCTAACCAAACGCAAGTTCGACGTCGTCATCGTCGGGGCCGGCGGCTCCGGCATGCGCGCCTCGCTGCAGCTCGCCCGCGCGGGCCTGAACGTCGCTGTCCTGTCCAAGGTGTTCCCGACGCGTTCGCACACCGTCGCGGCCCAGGGTGGCATCGGTGCCAGCCTGGGCAACATGGCCGAGGACAACTGGCACTACCACTTCTACGACACCGTCAAGGGCTCCGACTGGCTCGGCGACCAGGACGCGATCGAGTTCATGTGCCGCGAGGCGCCCAAGGTCGTCTACGAGCTCGAGCACTTCGGCATGCCGTTCGACCGCAACCCGGACGGCACGATCTACCAGCGCCCGTTCGGCGGCCACACCGCCAACTACGGCGAGAAGCCGGTGCAGCGCGCCTGCGCCGCCGCCGACCGCACCGGCCACGCGATGCTGCACACGCTGTACCAGCAGAACGTCAAGGCGCGCACCAACTTCTTCGTCGAGTGGATGGCGCTGGACCTGATCCGCGACGCCGACGGCGACGTGCTCGGCGTCACCGCGCTCGAGATGGAGACCGGCGAAGTCCACGTGCTGCAGGCCAAGTGCACGCTGTTCGCGACCGGCGGCGCCGGTCGCATCTATGCCGCCAGCACCAACGCCTTCATCAACACCGGTGACGGTCTGGGCATGGCCGCACGCGCCGGCCTGCCGCTGCAGGACATGGAGTTCTGGCAGTTCCACCCGACCGGCGTGCATAACGCCGGCGTGCTGCTGACCGAAGGCTGCCGCGGCGAAGGCGCGATCCTGCGCAACGCCAACGGCGAGCGCTTCATGGAGCGCTACGCGCCGACGCTGAAGGATCTGGCGCCGCGCGACTTCGTCTCGCGCTGCATGGACCAGGAGATCAAGGAAGGCCGGGGCTGCGGTCCGAACAAGGACTACATCAACCTCGACATGACCCACCTGGGCGGCGAGACCATCCTGAAGCGCCTGCCCTCGGTTTTCGAGATCGGCCACAACTTCGCCAACGTCGACATCACGAAGGAAGCGATTCCCGTCGTGCCGACCATCCACTACCAGATGGGTGGCATCCCGACGAACATCAACGGCCAGGTCGTCGTGCCCAAGGACGGCGTGCCGAACGCGGTCGTCAACGGCTTCTACGCGGTCGGCGAATGCTCCTGCGTCAGCGTGCACGGCGCCAACCGCCTGGGCACGAACTCGCTGCTGGACCTGCTGGTCTTCGGCCGCGCCGCCGGCAACCACATCGTCGCCAGCGCGCTGCAGGACCAGAACCACAAGAACCTGCCGGCCGACGCCGCCGACCGTTCGCTCGAACGCCTGGCGCGACTGGAGAACTCCAACTCCGGCGAATACGCCCAGGACGTCGCCAACGACATCCGCAAGTCGATGCAGCAGCACGCCGGCGTCTTCCGCACCCAGGCGGTGCTGAACGAAGGCGTGGCCCAGATCGCCGCGATCGCCGAGCGCGTCAAGCACATCGGGCTGAAGGACAAGAGCAAGGTGTTCAACACCGCCCGCATCGAGGCGCTGGAAGTCGACAACCTGATCGAGGCCGCGAAGGCGACCATCGTTTCGGCTGCCGCCCGCCACGAAAGCCGCGGCGCGCACACCGTCAACGACTACGGCGACACCCCGCAACACCCGAACGGCCGCAACGACGAAGAGTGGCTCAAGCACACGCTGTGGTTCAGCGAAGGCAACCGGCTCGACTACAAGCCGGTCAACCTGAAGCCGCTGAGCGTGGACAGCGTCCCGCCCAAGGTCCGTTCGTTCTAAGGCACAGGTTCCGACATGACGCTCCGTACCTTCCAGCTCTACCGCTACGACCCGGACAAGGACGCCAAGCCCTACATGCAGACGCTGCAGGTCGAGCTCGACGGCAGCGAACGCATGCTGCTGGACGCGCTGATCAAGCTGAAGGCGGTCGACCCGTCGCTCAGCTTCCGCCGCAGCTGCCGCGAAGGCGTGTGCGGGTCCGACGCGATGAACATCAACGGCAAGAACGGCCTGGCGTGCCTGACCAACATGCGCACGCTGCCGGGCACCGTGGTGCTCAAGCCGTTGCCGGGCCTGCCCGTGATCCGCGACCTGATCGTGGACATGACCAACTTCTTCAAGCAGTACCACTCGATCAAGCCTTACCTCGTCAACGACGAGCGCCCGCCCGAGACCGAGCGCCTGCAGTCGCCCGAGGAGCGCGACGAACTCAACGGCCTGTACGAGTGCATCCTGTGCGCGAGCTGCTCGACGAGCTGCCCGAGCTTCTGGTGGAACCCGGACAAGTTCGTCGGCCCGGCCGGCCTGCTGCAGGCCTACCGCTTCATCGCCGACAGCCGCGACCAGGCGACCACCGAACGCCTGGACAACCTCGAGGATCCCTATCGCCTCTATCGCTGCCACACGATCATGAACTGCGTCGACGTCTGCCCGAAGGGGCTGAACCCGACGAAGGCGATCGCCAAGATCAAGGAAATGATGGTCCGTCGCGCCATCTGAGACAAGAAAGCGACTAAGGCTCATGGACGAACTTCTCGACCCCACCGACCTCGGCCGCCTGCGCTGGCGCTGCCGCCGCGGTCTGCTGGAGAACGACTTGTTCGTCGAACGTTTCTTTCGTGATCACGAGGCGACGATCACGAAGCAGCAGGCCCAGGGGCTGATGGCCTTGATGGACCTGCCGGACAACGATCTGCTCGACTTGCTGCTCGGCCGTCGCGGGCTGCAGGGCGAGCTCGATCGCCCCGAAGTGCAAGCGGTTCTGGCGCTGTTGCGCCGACCGACCCACCCTGCATCCGCCTGAGCTCAAGAAAGGCCTCGACATGACCCCCTCCGACGTGAAAGCCACCCTGTCGTTCTCGGACGGCAGCCCGAGCATCGACCTGCCCCTGTACAAGGGCAGCATCGGCCCGGATGTCATCGACATCCGCAAGCTCTACGGCCAGACAGGCAAATTCACTTACGACCCCGGCTTCCTGAGCACGGCGTCGTGTCAGTCGACCATCACCTACATCGATGGCGACAAGGGGGAGCTGCTGTACCGCGGCTATCCGATCGAGCAGCTCGCCACCCAGTGCGACTTCCTGGACACCTGCTACCTGCTGCTCTACGGGGAACTGCCCAACGAGCAGAAGCAGAAGGACTTCCACAAGCTCGTGTCCGAGCACACGATGGTGCACGAGCAGATGCAGTTCTTCCTGCGCGGCTTCCGTCGTGACGCGCACCCGATGGCGGTGCTGACGGGCCTGGTGGGCGCGCTGTCGGCCTTCTATCACGACAGCACCGACATCAACAATCCGACGCACCGCAACATCGCCGCGATCCGCCTGATCGCCAAGATGCCGACGCTGGTCGCGATGGCCTACAAGTACGGCGAGGGCCAGCCCTACGTCTACCCGCGCAACAAGCTCTCGTACGCCGGGAACTTCATGCGCATGATGTTCGCGACGCCGTGCGAGGACTACGAGCCCAACGAGGTGCTGGTGCGCGCGATGGACCGCATCTTCATCCTGCACGCCGATCACGAGCAGAACGCGTCGACCTCGACGGTGCGCCTGTGCGGCAGTTCGGGCACGAACCCGTTCGCGGCCATCGCCGCCGGCGTCGCCTGCCTCTGGGGCCCGGCGCACGGTGGCGCCAACGAAGCCGCGCTGAACATGCTGGAGGACATCCAGCGCAACGGCGGCATCGAGAAGATCGGCGAGTTCATCAAGCAGGTGAAGGACAAGAACTCCTCCGTCAAGCTGATGGGCTTCGGCCACCGGGTCTACAAGAACTACGACCCGCGTGCCAAGCTGATGCGCGAGACCTGCTACGAGGTGCTGGGTGCGCTGGGTCTGGAGAACGATCCGCTGTTCAAGCTCGCGATGGCGCTGGAGAAAATCGCGCTCGAAGACGAGTACTTCGTCGCCCGCAAGCTCTACCCGAACGTCGACTTCTACTCCGGCATCGTGCAGCGTGCGATCGGCATCCCGGTGTCGCTGTTCACCGCCATCTTCGCGCTCGCACGCACCGTCGGCTGGATCGCCCAGTTGAACGAGATGATCGGCGACCCCGAGTACAAGATCGGCCGTCCGCGCCAGCTCTTCGTCGGTTCTGAGCGCCGCGACGTTCCGCCGCTGCACCAGCGCTGACGCGCTGCCGATGAGCTGGCTGGCCTGGCTGTTCGCACCACGGCAGCGTCAGCTGCCGGAGACGGCAGTGCGGCCACCGGCTCCGACGGCACCTCCTGCGCCCCAGCCCGAGCCGGCTGCGGCAGCCGAGGTGCCGCCTTTGCTCTGCTGGCTGTTGGGCCTGGGCGCGCCGGCCGACGGGCCGCTGCGCGCCGACGAGGCCGCCGCGCTCGCGCGCGTGGACGCGGTGCTCGCGCTGCCGGGCCTTCCCGACGAACTGCTGCCGCGTGCGGCGGCGCTGGTGCCGCAGCTGCTGGCGATGCTGCGCCAGGGCGAGCACCTGCCGGTCTCGGCGATGGTCCAGCGGGTCTCGCGCGACGTCGTGCTGACGGCCGAGGTGCTGCGCCTGGCGAGCAGCGCCTACTACCGTGATCGCGGCCAGGCGCTGGACCTGCAGCAGGCGATCCAGCTGATCGGCGTGCAGGGGCTGCAGACGGTGATCGCGCGCGTCGTGCTCAAGCCGATCTACGACAGCACGCCCGGCCCGTGGAGCCTGGCCGCCGGAGCCCGGCTGTGGACGCATGCCGAGGCGCTGGCCGCGCAAGCCGCCGCCGCAGCCGAGGATGTGCCGGTGTTCGACTCCTACCTCGCCGGGCTGCTGCACGACAGCGGCTGGACCGCCGCGCTGCGCGTGCTGGACCGCTCGGGCGCGCCGGTGACGGCGCCTAGCGCCGCGTTCTGCGTCGCGCTCGAGCGCCGCGCGCACCGGCTGTTCGGCCGCGCCGCGCGGCGCTGGGCGATCACGCCGCTGTTCGCCGACTTCGGTGCCGATGCCGAGCGCCACGGCCTCGCCGGCAGCCCGCATGCGCTGGCATCGGTGCTGCGCCGGGCCTTGCCCGATGCGATGGCGGCCCTGCAGGAAGAGTCGCAGCCGGCCTGAAACGAAAAGGCCCGTCGTGCGGGCCTTGGTCTGCTGCTCGTCGGCTGTTTACAGCAGCGACTTCAGCAGCCGCCCCATCTCCGACGGGTTGCGCGTGATCGTGAAGCCGCACTCCTCCATGATCGCGAGCT
>NZ_NRRU01000098.1 GCF_016583785.1 Rubrivivax gelatinosus
GTATCGACGTCCAGCCAGGCCAGCAGCCGGCGCAGCGCCCGGCGTGCGGCCCGGGCCGTGCCCGGCGCGACGCTGGCGCGCGACAGCAGCGCCAGCTGGTCGCTGCACAGCTGCCGCGCACGCTCGCGGGCGACGCGTTCGGCGGCCGTGGCCTCGGCCGGCGGCGCGCTGTGCGGCAGCTGCCAGCTCTCCAGCTGCTCCAGCACGCAGCGGAAATGCTCCTGCACGTAGGCCGGCGGCGCGCTGCTCAGCAGCACGATGTCGAGCCCGCACTGGTAGCAGTCCCAGTCGCCCAGCGCCTCGCCGGCGGGCCACGGGCGCTGGCCGGTCACCGCCACCGCCAGCAGACCCGGCGTGGTGCAGGCCAGGCGCCAGGGGTCCTCGCCCTTGAAGAAGCAGCCTTCCTCGGGAACGTAGCGCCAGGCGGTGGTGCCGGGATGGGCGGCCAGCGTCTCGGGGGCCAGCCGGGCCAGCCAGTCGGGCGCTGTCGTGGCCGGGCCCGGCTGCGCGCCAGCTTCGGCGCCGGTCGCGGCGGCAGGTGCGCCGTTCAGCAGCGCGCGCAGCGCCTGCGCGTGTGCCTGGGACCGTTCGTCGGCACCGGCCTCGATGCGCCCGCCCTTCTGGATCTGGTCGATCAGCTGCGAGCTGAAGTCCATCGCGTCGAGCAGGGCGTCGGCCAGTTCGGCGCTGTAGGCCAGTTCCTGGTTGCGCACGCGGTCGAGCAGGTCCTCGCCGGCGTGCACGACACGCTCGAGCTCCTTGAACTCGAACAGCCCGCAATTGCCCTTGAGCGTGTGCACCGAGCGGAACAGGTCGTTCAGCAGGGTCGCGTCCTCGGGTTCGCGTTCGACCTGGAGCAGGCTCTTGCCGATGGCCTCCAGGCACTCGCGCGCCTCGATGACGAACTGGTCCAGCAGTTCGGTCTGGTTCATGCCCTGACTCCTTCGGCCGCCTTCAGCGTGGCCTGGGCGTCGCCCAGCAGCAAGGCAGCGGTCAGCACCAGTTCCGCCGGCCGCGCCGGCTTGACGAGATAGCAGTTGGCGCCGGCGTCGAATGCGCTGCTGGCGTCCTGGCTGCGGGCTTCGGTCGACACCATCATCACCGGGGCCTGGTGGCGGGCGTCGAGCTTGCGCAGTTCGCGCACGAAGCTGTAGCCGTCCATGCGCGGCATGTTGATGTCGACGACGTAGAGGTCGAAGGCGGCGTCGGCGTCCTGGGCGAGCACGCGCTCGAGCGCCTCGACGCCGTTGATCGCCTCGTCGGTCGCCCAGCCCGCGTCGCCGAGCAGCTTGCGGTGGTACATGCGCACGGTGGCGGCGTCGTCGACGACGAGGATGTGCTTGGTGGGGTTCGCCATCTCAGTCTTCCGTGTTGCCGTCGGCGCAGCGGGGGTGGTTCATGTCGGCCTCACTGCGGCTTCTGGTAGACCATGGCGTCGGGGAAGCGGCGCACGGTGTAGAGCGATGACATGCGGCTCATCGACTCCGAATGCCCCAGGCAGATGAAGCCGCCCGGGCTCATCGTGTCGTACAGCGCTTCCGCGGCCACACGGCGCGACAGGTCGTCGAAATAGATCAGCAGGTTGCGGCAGAAGATGATGTCGATGTCGCGGAACTGGCGCGTGTCGGCCGCTTCCGAGAGGTTGACGCGGCTGAACTCCACCGCGCTCACCAGGTCGCGCGAGATCGCCCACTCGTCATGGCCGTGGCGCGTGAAGTACTTCTTCAGGTAGGCCGGCGGCAGGTTCTGCACCGAACGCGGCGAGTACACGCCGCGCCGGGCCGAGGACAGCACCGTGGTGTCGATGTCCGAGGACAGGATCTCGACGTCGAACTGGTCGATCTTGGGCCAGCGTTCGAGCAGGTAGATCGCGATCGAGTACGGCTCTTCGCCGGTCGACGACGGGATCGACCAGATGCGGATGCGCGAGCCCGGCGGCTTGCGTGCGGCCACCTCGTCGAGCAGGTTGTTGACCAGGCAGTCGAACTGGTAGGCCTCGCGGAAGAAGTAGGTCTCGTTGACCGTCATGCAGTTGACGAGCTGCTGCATCTCGGCGCCGTCGGCCTCGAAGCGCAGCGCCACGAAGTAGCTGCGGAAGCTCTCCGCGCCGGTGGCGGCGATGCGGTCGAGCAGGCGCTTGTCGACGAAGTAGCGCTTGCCGTCGTCGAAGTGGATGCCGGTCTTGCGATAGAAGAACTCGGCGAACTTCTGGAAGTCCGCATCGGTGATCGCCGCCGGTGCTGCCAGGGTGCCGCTTTTCATGCCGCCTCGATGCGTTCCAGCGCCAGGCCGGCGCTGAAGTCGATGTAGGCGTCGCCCGCGAAGCGGCGCCGCACCTCGCGCAGAGCCGCCAGGTTCTCGGTGCCGCCGACTTCGCTCAGCACCTCCAGCGCGGCGCCGACGACGTTGACCTCGGGGTCGTGCAGCAGCACCTGGTCGAGCCAGCGCGGCACCTGCGGGTGGCGCAGTTCGCCGAGCAGGTTGACGGTGAAGATGCGCACGTCGCTGTCGGTGTCCTGCAGCAGGCGCTCGATCAGCGGGGCCACCTCGGCGGGCAGGCCCGCCAGCACCTCGATGGCGCCGTTGCGCAGGCCGGGCTCCTCGCTGCGCAGCAGCTGCACCATGGCCTGCACCACCTCGGGCGAGCCCAGGCGCGCGGCGCTGCTGAAGAGCACGGTGCGCACGCTGGCGTCGGTCTCGATCGCCAGGCGGGCGCAGACGGCGGCGGCGGCGGCCGGGTACTGGGCCAGATCGCGCGCAGCCCAGCGCCGCCTGCCGCTGTCGGCGTCGGACAGCTGCGCCACCAGGCCGTCGAGGTCGCGCGGGTACTCGCGCATCTCGATCGGCCGCAGGGCTGCGCTGTCGCCGGGTTTTTTCAGTGCCATGGCTGATCCTGTGTTCTGTTTCGGGTCCTGGCGGCGTCAGCGCGGGGCATTCACTGCAGCCAGATGCGCAGCTGGGCCGCGATGCCGGTGCAGGGCAGCACGATGCTGGCGCCGCGCCGCTCGATCAGTTCGGCCGGCATGCCGAAGACGACTGCGGTGTCGGCCGACTCGGCGATGGTGCGGCCGCCTTCGGCGTGCAGCCGGCCCATCGCGGCGGCACCGTCGTTGCCCATGCCGGTGAGCATCACGCCCACCAGCCGCGCCGCCGGCAGGTGCTGCAGCGCGCTGTTCACCAGCACTTCGACCGAGGGATGCCAGAGCACGCCCGGGCTCTCGGGCCGCGGTGCGGCGTAGAGCGTGCCGCCGCGTTCGGTGACGGTGAGGTCGGTGCCGCCGCGGCCGATGTAGACGGTGCCGGGCTGCAGCGCCATCGGCGAGGCCGCCTCCAGCACCTTGAGCGCGCACAGGCTGTCCATGCGCCGGGCGAAGGTGTCGGTGAAGTTGGCCGGCATGTGCTGTGCCACCAGCACCGGCCACGGGAAGTCGGCCGCGAGCCTGGGCAGGATGTCCTCGAGCGTGCGCGGGCCGCCGGTGGACACGCCGATCAGCACCAGCCCCGGCACGGCGGCCGGTTTCGAGGCGGCCGCTGCCGCTGGTAGCGCCGTGGCGGGTGAGGGCGGCTGTGCCACGGCGCGGCGCGGCGCGGGCAGGCTGCGCTGCGGTGCCACCGAGCCCGCCGCCATGCGCTCGCCCGGCGTGCGGCCACCCAGCCGTGCGCGGCTGGCGCTGCGCACCTTCTCCAGCAGCATCGCCTTGATGTCGTCGACGTGCAGCGAGATCGTGCCGCCGGGCTTGGGAATGAAGTCGACGGCGCCGAGCGCCAGCGCCTCGAAGGTGGCGAGTGCGCCCTTCTCGGTCAGCGAGGACACCATCACCACCGGCGTCGGCCGCGCCGACATGATCAGCGACAGCGCCGTCAGGCCGTCCATCTCCGGCATGTTGATGTCCAGCGTGACGACGTCGGGTTGCCACTGGACGACGACGTCGACGGCCTCGGAGCCGTTGCGCGCGCTCCTGACCTCGTACCCGCCTTCGCAGAGCACGCCCGTCAGCAGCTTGCGCATCAGCGCCGAGTCGTCGACGACCAGTACCTTCTTCATGTCTTGCGCCGTGGGGTCTCGTTCAGGCGGCGCGGGCCAGCGGCTGCGCGCCGGTGTCGAACTGATGCATCTGCTGCATCTCGCCGCCGTGCAGCAGGTGCTGCGCCTCGATCAGCATCACCAGGCGCTTGTCGCCGTCGAGCTTGGCGACGCGGCTGATCAGCCGGCTCTGTTCCTCGGACATCGCCGGCGCCGCGACGACGTGGTCGCGCGGGATGCGCAGCACCTCGGCCACCGAGTCGACGATGAAGCCGGTGCGCATGCCCGCCAGCAGGTAGACCATGATGCGCTGGCGGTCGTTGCGCTCGATGGCGGGCAGGCCCAGGCGGCTGCGCTGGTCGATCACCGGCAGCACCGTGCCGCGCAGGTTGATCACGCCTTCGACGAAGGCCGGCGTGCGCGGCACCCGGGTCAGGGTCTCGGGCAGGCGCACGATCTCCTGCACGCTCATGATCGGCACGCCGAACTCCTCGGCGCCCAGGCGGAAGATCACCACCTGGGTGTCGTCGTCGGTGGCGCTCTCGTCTTCGGCGTTCTCGGTGGCGCGGTCGGCGTTCATGGCAGCCTCCTCGTGGGCAACAGGTCCCGCGTCGCGGGCGGCTTGCAGTGCGACTTCGATGGCCGGCATGCGCAGCAGCTTGTCGGTGGCGATGATCGACACCAGGCGCTTGCCGCCGTCGAGGCGGCAGATCGACGAGAACTCCTCCAACCCGCTGCCGGCGGCCAGCATGCCGGGCATCGGTTCGGCCTGGGAGCGCGGCACGCTCAGCACTTCCTTCACCGAGTCCGTCACCAGGCCGACGTTGAGGCCACCCGGCAGCGAGGTGACGACGATGCGGTGCTGCTCGGCGTAGGGCAGGCGCGGCAGGCCGAACAGCGTGCGCAGGCTCACCAGCGGCAGCAGGCGCTGACGCAGCGACATCACGCCGAGCACGTGCGCCGGGGTGTTGGGCAGCTCGTTGACACGTTCGGGCAGCTGCACGATCTCCTGCACCTCGGCGATGTCGAGCGCGTACTCCTGATCGGCGACCGAGAACGAGACCAGGCGCAGTTCGTCGCTCGCGCCGCCGTCCTCGGCGTCCGGGGTCTGGGCGTCGGCCGCGGCGCGGTTCATGCCGGTGGCGCTGGCACGGTCGGTGCCGACGGCGCCGCCGCCGACATGGCTGAACTGGCCTTCGATCAGGCGCGCGAAGTCGATCGCCAGCAGCATGTCGTGGCCGCCGTCGGCGCGGGCGCGTTTGATCACGCCGGTCAGGTAGTCGGCGTCGACGACGGTCTGGATGCTGTCGGCCGACTCGATCTCGCCGGGCTCGATGGTGACGACGCTGGCGACGCGGTCGACGACGAAGCCCAGCGGCTGGCCCAGGTTGATGACGAGGGCGCGCGTCGCGTCGTCGTGCTCGCGTTCCTCGCAGCCGAAGAGGCGGCGCAGGTTGATGATGGGCAGCACCCGGCCGCGCAGGTTGGCCAGGCCGTCGAGCGTGCGCGGCGCCAGCGGCAGGTGGGCGACTTCGGGCACGCGGATGATCTCCTGCACCGGTGCCATCGGCACCGCGAACAGCTCGCCCGCCACCGCGAAGGTGACGAACTGGTTGGCATGGCCCGCGCCGTCGTCGAACTCGTCGCCGTCGGTCGTGCTCATGCCCGGGGTGGGCGTCAAGGCTGCGTTCATCGCAGACCTCCTGTGGTCGATTCAGGGTTCGGGGCCCAGACGGACCCGCCCCCTCAGGGCGCAGCGCGCGCGCTGCTTCCGGGGGGATGGGCTCAGGCGCTTTGCAGCTCGTCGGCCAGCGAGGCGATCTCCTCGATCGCGGCAGACAGCTCCTCGGCCCCCTGCGACTGCTGCTTGGCCGCGGCAGCCGCCTGCTCGGCGGCTTTCTCGGCCTGGGCCGCGGCGGCCGACACCTGTTCGACGCCCACCTTCACCTGGGCGACGGCGGCGGCGATCTCCTGCGCCGAGGCCACGGCTTCGCGGTTGCCCTTCTGGATCTCGGCGATGTCGCCTTCGATCGTGTTCAGGCCCAGGGTGATGACCTTGGCCTTCTCGACTTCGCTCAGCGCCGAGGCGACGATGGACGTCAGGTCACGGCCGACGAGCCCGATCTGGTCCTGGATCGACTTCACCATGTCCTTGATGCGGTCGGCGTTCTCGGCCGAGTCGTGCGCCAGGTTGCGGATGTCGGTGGCGACGACGACGAAACCCTTGCCGAAGTCGCCGGCCCGCGCCGCTTCGATGCTGCCGTTGACGGCCAGCATGTTGGTCTGCACCGACACCTGCGTGATCGCGTCGACGATCTTGTCGATCTTGCGCGACACCAGCTCCAGGTCCTTGACCTGCTTGATGCTGATCTCGGTGCTGCCGACGTTGGCCGCGATGCCGCTGATCAAGCTGTCGATGTTCTTCTTGTTCTCGGTCATCATCTCGGCGATCGACTCGGTGCGCGCGTCGGCCTGCGTCGCGCGCGTCTCGGCCACCTGCGCGCCCTTCTCGATCTGGGCCACGGCGGCGGCGGATTCGGCGCTGGCGGCGGCCTGGGCCTGCGCGCCTTTGCGGATCTGGTCGAGCGCGACCATGATCTGCGCCGCCGAGCGGTTGATCTCCTGCACCGCACTGGACAGTTCTTCGGCGGAGCTGGCGACTTCCTCGGCGCTCTTGGCGATGTCGGTGGAGTTCTTCAGCTCGTCGGCGATCTCCGACAGGCCGGCCGCGGTCTGCTCGCACTGCGACAGCGCGGTGGTCTGCTCCTCGACGGTCTTGTTCGCTTCCTCGCAGGCCGAGGACTGCTCGGTCGAGGCGGCGGCGATCTGCTCCGAACCCTTGAGCGCCTGCTGTGCCGCGACGTTGCTCTGCGCGGCGGCGGTGGCGATCTCGCCCGCACCGCCGGCGATGGCGGCTGCGTCCTGGCGGATCTGCTCGAGCTGCTTCAGGATCAGCGCGCTCTTCTCGACTTCGGCGCGCACGGCCTGGGCGCCATCGTTGATGCCCTCGGCGATGGTCTTCACCTCGCCCTGGATCTGGCCCACCAGTTCCTGGATCTGCTTGGCGCTCTTCTCCGAGGTCTCGGCGAGTGTGCGCACCTCGTCGGCGACGACGGCGAAGCCCTTGCCGTGTTTGCCGGCACGCGCGGCCTCGATGGCGGCGTTGAGCGCGAGCAGGTTGGTCTGGTCGGCGATGCGCGCCACGGCCTTGACGATCTCGCCGATGTTGGCGGCCTGGCGTTCCAGCTCGGCCACCATCTTCACCGACTCGGCCTGGCGCTGGGCCGCGGTGGTCACGTTGTTGACGGTGGCCTCGACCTGGCCGTTGATCTCGCCGGCCAGGGCCCGCATGCTTTCGGCCTTGCGCTGGGCCTGGCCGACGGCGGCCATCTGGCGCGTGATCGCGGTCGAGACCTGGGTGACGGCGGCCAGCGACTCCTGGGCCGCGCCGGATGCTTCCTCGGCGCCGGCGGCGATCTGCGCGGCGGCGCGCTTGAGTTCCTCGGCGGCCGACGCCGCTTCGTTGATGCCCGCGGACAGTTCGCTGGCGGCCGAGGCCACACGCTCCGAAGCCTGCTGCTGCTTGGCCAGCGTGCGCGCGCGCTTGCGCTGGGCATCGGCGTCGCGGGCGACGTTCTTCGGGATGCTGGCGGAAAAGCCGTGCGCGGCTGCGGGGACTTCCTTGGCCGCGGTGGCCTTGCGGATGAGGGACATGCGAGTGCTCCGGGTGGACGGGTCGTGCTCTGATACCCGCGCGGCACGAAATGCCGGCCGCGATGGCGGTATTGGCGTCAGGCCGAAAACCCGCGGGTTCTGTGAGCGCTCGTCGTCGGAGACTGCTTGTTCCACCGGCTCGCGCTTGGGCTGACCAACAGAATTGATTGGACAGCCGTTGGTGCCGGTTTGGGTGGCAGAAGTGATTCCTTAAAGTGCGGTTTTTGACACTAATGTAATTTTCGCTAGGCGGCCGGCAGCTTGCGCCCCGCCGCGCTCAGAAGCTGCGCCGCCAGTTCAGCGTCAGCGTGCGGCCACGGCCGGCGTAGTAGTCCTCGTCGGTGCCGGCGTAGTGCGATTGGCTGTAGTAGGTGATGTAGCGGCGGTCGAACAGGTTCTCGACGCCGGCGCCGAGTTCGCCCCAGGGCGAGGCCCAGCGCAGCGCCAGGTCGGCCACGGTGTAGCCCTCGAAGTGCTCCTCCAGCGAGGTGCTGCCCGAGAACTTGCCTTCGTTGGCGTCGCGCGAGAACCAGCGCGCGACGTTGAGCTGGGCGCGCCAGGCCGGCGCGAAGGCCCACTGGCCGCCGAGCACCAGCTTGTCCGGCCCCTGCGAGCGTGCGCCCAGGTCCAGGTCCAGCGGCTCGCCGGCCGCGGCGGCGGTGCGGCCGCGCGTGCGGGCGTAGCTCGCGTCCAGGCGTAGCGCCGGCAGCGGCCGCCACTGGCCGGCGAACTCGAAGCCCTTCACCTCGATCGGCACGCGCTGCACGCTGCCGATGCCGTTGGCGACGACGATCTGGCTGCCCAGGTCCGAGCGCGAGCGGTAGAGCGAGGCGCTGAAGTTCGCGCTCGTGCCGCGCCAGCTGACGCCGACTTCGCGGTTGCGCGTGACGACGGGCTGCAGGTCGACGAGCTTGTCGACCGACTGGCCGTCGGTCTTCACCGCGCGCAGGATCAGGCCGGCGTCGGGCGGGCCGAAGCCTTCGTTGTAGGAGGCGAAGGCCGACCAGCCGGTGGCGTCGAAGCGCCAGACGCCGCCCAGGCTCTTGACCAGTTCGTGCGCGTCGCGTTTGCCGCCTTCGACCGCGCGGCTGCCGTAGAAGGCCAGCGTGCGGTAGTCGTCGACCGTCAGCGAGTTGCGTTCGTCGCGCAGGCCGCCGCGCAGCGTCAGGTTGCCGCGCGTGTACTCGAGCTGGGTGAACGGCGCCAGGCTCTCGTAGCGCAGCGGCGGCACCCAGGTGCGGCCGGTCAGCGTCAGGCGCTGCGACGAGGTGTCGTGCAGCAGGTCCAGGCCGGCGGTGAACTCCAGGCCGGCCAGCCCCAGGTCGGGGCGAACCCAGCTCGTGCGCAGGCCCCACTTGTCGGCTTCGATCTGGCTCTGGTCGACGAGCGTGCCCACCGGGGCGATGGCGGCGTCCTGGAAGGTCGAGATGACGCCGCCGCTGTAGCGTGCCTCGAAGTCCTGTTTGAAGAGCTGGGCGCTGGCGTAGCCGCCGCCCAGGTCGGCGTGGCTCCACTCCAGGCTGGCCGAACGCACGCGGTTGCGCGGCGCGTCCCAGGCCAGGCTGCCGTGGCGCGATGTCGTCGGCACGCCGGCATCGCGGTCGCCGGGCACGTCGACCCAGTCGTCGAAGCCGTCGGCCTCGAAGCGGTTGAGCATCAGCTGCAGGCGCTGGGCGCCGAAGTCGCGGCCGATCTTGACGAAGGCGTCGCCGGCGCGGTGCAGCGACTCGGTGGCGAGGGTGCGGCCGGCTCCGTCGATGCCGACGTCCTGGCTGCGCAGGCCGACGTAGGCCAGCAGGTCCCAGCCGTCGAGTTCGGCGCTTCGGTGCTCGACCATGTAGCCGGTCTTCCAGGACTGCGTGTTCGCGTGGCCCTGGGTGCCGTACTTCAGCTCGACCGTCTGGCGCGTGCCGAGTTCGGTGGGCCGGCGTGTGATGGTGTTGATGATGCCGCCGGTGGCGCCCATGCCCTGCACCGCCGAGGCGCCGCTGACGACCTCGATGCGCTCGACGATCATCGGGTCGGCGAAATAGCCTTCACGGCCGCCGAAGCGCAGCGGGTTGGTCTGCGGGATGCCGTCCAGCAGCAGCAACGCGTTGCGCCCGCGCAGGCCTTCGCCGAAGTTCGACAGCTTCTGCCGCGCCGGCGCGTAGCCCGGCACCTGCAAAGCCAGCAGTGCGCTCGGGTCCTCGCTGACCAGGGTCTGGGTCTCGATGTCGCCGCGCGAGATGACGTTGACGGCGCCGGGGATCTTGTCGAGCGCCTTGCTGCCGCGCGTGGCGGTGACGACGACGACTTCGGGCTTGGTTTCGGCGCCGTCTTCGGCGTGGGCCGCGGGCACCAGCAGGGCGGCCGCGACCGCGTTCAGGCAATGGCGGGGCAGGGCGCGACGCAGCGGTCGCGCAGACGAGGGTCGGCGCATGGGGTGATGGCGGGCCGCCTGCCCGGGCCTGCGGGCGAGTGCTGGGTTCCGCTTTTATTGCGAATGAGTTGCAATAACGATATCACCCGATGTGACCTTCATCAAGCGCGAGCCGGCTCAGGCCGCGGCGGGCGCCGCGGCCCGCCGCTTGGCCAGCGCCAGCGCCGCCACCGACACCGCGGTGCCGGCCAGCAGCGCGACGAAGAAGGCGCCGAGGTGGGTCACCGCGTTCGGGATCGGCAGCACGAAGACGCCGCCGTGCGGCACCTTCAGCTGCACCCCCATGGCCAGGCAGATCGCGCCAGCCACCGCCGAGCCCGCGACCAGCGACGGGATCACACGCAGCGGGTCGCGCGCGGCGAAGGGGATCGCGCCTTCGGTGACGAAGGCCAGCCCGAGCACGAAAGCGGCGTTGCCGGCTTCGCGTTCTTCCGGCGTGAAACGCGAGGGCAGCAGCTTGCACGCGACGGCCAGCGCCAGCGGCGGCGTCATGCCGGCGCACATCACCGCGGCCATCGGCTCGGTGACGTTGGCCGCGATCAGCGTCGTGCCGAAGACATAGGCCGCCTTGTTGATCGGCCCGCCCATGTCGACGGCCATCATGCCGCCCAGCAGCAGCCCCAGCACCACCGCCGACGCGCCCTGCATGCCCTGCAGCCAGGCTGTCAGCGCCGCCAGCAGCGTGGCCGCCGGCGCGCCGACGACGTAGTACATCAGCAGCCCGGTCAGCGCCGTTGCCAGCAGCGGCAGGATCAGCACGGGTTTCAGGCCTTCGAGCGTGCGCGGCAGCCGGATCCAGCGGTTGAGCAGCAGCGCGCCGTAGCCGGCGATGAAGCCGGCGACGATGCCACCCAGGAAGCCGGCGCCGATGGCCCCGGCGATGACGCCGCCGGTCATGCCCGGCGCGATGCCGGGCCGGTCGGCGATCGAGTAGGCGATGTAGCCGGCGAGTGCCGGCACCATCAGCGTGAACGCACCCTTGGCGCCGATCTGGAACAGCGTCCAGCCCAGCGTGCCCTTGTGCACGTCCTCGTAGACGTAGATGCCGCCGAGCGCGAACGCGATCGCGATCAGCAGCCCGCCGGCGACGACGAAGGGCAGCATGAAGGACACGCCGGTCATCAGGTGCTTGTAGACGCCGGTGCGGGCCGCGGGCGCCGCCGGGGCGCCGGCCGCGGCGGCCTCGCCACCCTGCACCCGGGCTTCGGCCAGCGCACGCCGGATCAGCCCGGCGCCGTCGCCGATCGCCGCCTTGGTCGGCGACTGGAAGACCTTCTTGCCGGCGAAACGCGACAGCTCCACCTGCTTGTCGGCCGCGATCAGCACCAGGTCGGCGGCGGCGATCTCGGCCGGCGTCAGCGCGTCCTGGGCACCGACCGAGCCCTGGGTCTCGACGCGTATCGAGTGGCCCAGCGCCTGCGCGCCCTGCTGCAGCCCTTCGGCGGCCATGAAGGTGTGGGCGATGCCCGTCGGGCAGGAGGTGACGGCGACGATCTTCAGCGTCGCCGGCGCCGGCGCTGCGGCCGGTGCCTCGGCCGCCAACTGCAGCAGCAGCGAGCGGGCGTCGTGCAGCACGTCGGCGACGCTGGCCTTGTGCTGGCGCAGGTGTTCGAAACGCGGCTCGGCGGCGGCGCTGCCGACCAGCAGCACGACGTCGGCCGCGGCCAGCGTCTGCGGCTCCAGCGCATCGAGCACACCGTCCGGCCTCTGCACCTCGATCGTGATCGGCAGCTGCAGTGCCCGGGCCGCCCGCTTCAGCGCCTCGCGCGCCAGGACCGCATGGGTGCCGAGTTCACCGGCGCCGACGACGGCAACGATCTGAGTCATCTCTTCTCCTCGTCTGGCCCCGGCTGCCGTCTGCCCGGGCCGTGCCGCCTTGCCGGCGGCGGGTTCAGCGGCCGGCCACCCAGTCGGCCAGCGGCAGCAGCCGCACCTGCGCGGCCAGCGCCCGCACCTCCGCCGGCGGCGGCAGGTGCGGCCCGGCGTGGCGCAGCTTGCCGGCGGCGAACGCGGTGGCCTGGCGCGCCAGCGCCTGCAGCTCCAGCCCTTCGGCCAGTGCCGCGGTGATGCCGGCGACCATCGCGTCGCCGGCGCCGACGGTGCTGCCGTGGGCCAGCGCGGGCGGCGCCGCCAGCACGCCGCCATCCGCGCCGACGAAGGCCGCGCCCTCGGTGCCCAGCGAGACGACGACGAGCGCGATGCCGCGCGCCACCAGCTCCTGCGCGGCGGCGAGCAGCGCCGAGCGCTCGGCCAGCGGCCGGCCGGCCCAGGCCTCGAGTTCGGCACGGTTGGGTTTGACCGCCAGCGGCAGCGCGCCAGCCGGCGCCGCCAGCGCCGCCGCGAGTGCCGGCCCGCTCAGGTCGAGCACGACGCGGGCGCCACGTGCCGCCAGCGCCGCCGCCAGGCGCGCGCTGGTGTCGGCGCCCAGACCCGCGGCCTGGCTGCCCGAGATCACCACCATCTCGCCGGCGGCGACCTCGGCCAGGCTGTCGGCCACCGCCGCGGCGTCCAGCGCTCCGGCTTCGAAACCCGGCAGGTTGACGTCGGTCGTGCGACCGCCGGCCTCCAGCAGCTTGATGTTGGTGCGCGTCGCGCCGGGCACGCGGCGCATGTGGTCGGCGATGCCCTTGGCGGCGAAGAGCTGCTCGAAGATCGTGGCGTTCTCGCGCCCCAGCAGCCCGTGCGCCGCCACCGCCAGCCCCCAGTCGGCGAGGCAGGACGCGACATTGATGCCTTTGCCGCCCGGGTCCTGGCGCACGCCGTCGGCGCGCAGCACTTCGCCCGGCTGCAGCCGCTGCAGGCTGACGGTCTGGTCGACCGCCGGGTTGAAGGTGACGCAGCGGATCATGCCGTGGCCTCCGCCGCGACCGCGGCCAGCGCACGCACCGCGGCGGCGTCGGGTGCGGCCAGCGCACGTGCGGCCAGCGCCTGCAACGCCGTCAGTTCCGACTGCCGCAGCCGCTCCTTCACAGCCGGGATGTCGCGCGGCGTCATCGAGAGTTCGTCGACACCCAGCCCGGCCAGCAGCGCCGCGCCGTGCGGGTCGCCGGCGATGCCGCCGCAGACGCCGACCCAGCGGCCGTGCGCGTGTGCGCCGGCGACGGTGGCAGCGATCAGCTTGAGCACCGCCGGATGCAGGCTGTCGGCCTCGGGCGCCAGCACCGGGTTCTGGCGGTCTATCGCCAGCGTGTACTGCGTCAGGTCGTTGGTGCCGATGGAGAAGAAGTCGGCGTCGCGCGCCAGCTCGTCGGCCATCAGCGCCGCCGACGGCACTTCGATCATGATGCCCAGCGGGATCTCGGGTGCGCCGAGCTCGGCGCGGATGCGGCCGCAGGTCTCGCGCAGCGCGAGCAGTTCGGCCGCCGAGGTGATCATCGGGAACATCACCGAGATCGCCGCGGCGCCGTCGCGTGCGGTGCGGTAGAGCGCACGCAGCTGCGGCACCAGCAGCTCGGGGCGGCGCAGCAGCAGGCGTGAGCCGCGCACGCCCAGGAACGGGTTCTCCTCGCGCGGCAGGTCGAGGTAGGCGACCTGCTTGTCGCCGCCGATGTCCAGCGTGCGGATCACCAGCGGCCGGCCTTCCAGCGCCTCGGCCATCGCGCGGTAGGCCCGGTACTGGTCTTCCTCCGACGGGCTGTCGCCGCGTTCCAGGAACAGGAACTCGGTGCGCATCAGGCCCACGCCTTCGGCGCCCTGCGACAGCGCGAACGCGGCCTGTTCGGCGAGGTTGATGTTGGCGCCGATCGCGACGGCGTGGCCGTCGCGTGTGAGCGCCGGCAGCGCACGCGCTTGCGCCGCACGTTCGCGCCGGGCGGCTTCGGCGGCGATCCAGGCGCGCGCCGATTCCAGGTCGGCGGCTGAGGGCTGCAGATAGAGCCGGCCGGCGCTGCCGTCGACGATGGCTTCGTCGCCGTCGGCCAGCCGCGCCAAAGCCGCACCGGCACCGACCACCGCCGGCAGCCCCAGCGTGCGCGCCAGGATCGCGGTGTGCGAGGTCGGCCCGCCGAGCGCCGTCACCAGGCCGGCGACCCGCTCGGCGTCCAGGCCGGCGGTGTCGGTCGGCGTCAGGTCCTCGGCGACGAGGATGCTGCCGGCCGGCAGCTCGTTTGTCGTCGGGGCTGCCAGCGCCGGATCGATTTGCGCCAGCACACGCTGGCCGACGTCGCGCAGGTCGGTCGCACGCCCGGCGAGCACGGCGTTGCCCAGCGCCGCCAGACTGCCGGCGGTCGCCTCGACCGCCTGGTGCCAGGACCAGGCCAGGCCGTGGCCTTCGACCAGGTGCTGCGAGGCCAGCGTGATCAGCGCCGGGTCGTTCAGCAGCTCGGCCTGGGCGCGGAAGATCCCGGCGTCGGCGGCGCCCAGGCGCCGGCCGGTGGCGTCGGCGAGCGCACGCAGTTCGTTGCGGGCGCGGGTCAGCGCGTCGTGCAGCTGGTCGGCGGCGGCGACGAGTTCGATCGGCTCGTCGGCGATCTCCAGTGGCCCGGCCTGCAGCCGGTGCAGCCGGCCGATCGCGAGCCCCGGCGAAGCCGAAACGCCGTCCACGCTCTGCATCGTGCCCGGCGGCTGCCAGACGCCGGCACGCGCGGCGGCACGGCGTTTGTCCTCGGCCTTCTGCGCGTCGGCCTTCTCGCGGCTGCTGAGGCCGGTGAGCACGATGCGCAGCGTCGCCAGCGCATCGGCGGCGTCGCTGCCCTCGGCCGAGACCGTGAGCAGGTCGCCGGCTTTGAGCCCCAGCTGCAGCAGCGAGATCATGTTGCGGGCGTCGGCGGCTTCGTCGCCATGGCGCACGCGGATGCGCGCGGCGAAGCGGCGCGCGGTCGCGGCCCATTCGGTGGCCGGGCGCGCGTGCAGGCCGCTGGGGTAGTCGAGCACCCAGTCGAAACGCTGCGCCAGGTCTTCGGCCGGGGCCTCGGCCGCTTGCGGCGCGGCGTCGATGCCGGCCAGGGCCTGGATCAGCTCGCCGGCGTCGTCGGTGCGGCCTAGCGCGGCGATCCGGGCCTCGTCGGCCATCAGCCGCGTCAGCCGGCGCAGGATGCCGATGTGGGCGTCGGAGCGCGCGGCGATGGCGACGACCAGCTGCGCGCGCTGGCCTTCGTTCCACTCGACGCCGCCGCGCACCTGCAGCACGGCGATGCCGTCGCGCTGGATCAGCTCGCGCTCGTCGACCATGCCGTGCGGGATCGCGATGCCCTTGCCCAGGTAGGTGTTCGAGGCCTGCTCGCGGCGCAGCATGCTGGCCTCGAAAGCCGGGCGCACGCAGCCGGCGGCGGTGAGCAGCGCGGTGGCCTGGCGGATCGCGTCGGCCTTGTCGACGACGCCGGCATCGAGGCGTATGAGTTCGCGGGGCAGCAGGCCCGGCTCGGTAAAGGTGGACACGTTCGCCTCCTGATCGTGCTCGGGCGAGACGGTAATCGATTGTCGGTATCGGCGTGTGCTCCCGAGTATTCGGCCCGGCCCGCATCGCCGTCCGGTTCGTGGGTGAACGTGCCGGTTTGGAGCGCTGCCGGCCCCGAACCAGAATCGCCCGGATGTCGTCGACATCGCGGCCGGTCCGTCCCCGGCCGGGCAAACCGACAAGGAGAGAGAACATGTCCGTGCAAGGCAAGAAGATCCTGGTCACCGGCGCTGCCCAAGGCATAGGCCGCGGCATCGCGCTGCGGCTGGCGCGCGACGGCGCCGACATCGCGCTGGTCGACGTCAAGGCCGACAAGCTGGCGGCGGTGCAGGCCGAGGTCCAGGCGCTGGGCCGAAAGGCCGCCACCTTCGTCGCCGACGTCAGCCAGCGCGACGCGGTCTACGCCGCCGTCGACCATGCCGAACAGGCTCTGGGCGGCTTCGACGTCATCGTCAACAACGCCGGCATCGCCCAGGTCAAGCCGCTGTCCGAGGTGCTGCCGCAGGACCTGGACCGCATCTTCGGCATCAACGTCAACGGCGTCGTCTGGGGCATCCAGGCGGCAGCGGCCAAGTTCAAGGCGCGCCAGCAGAAAGGCAAGATCATCAACGCCTCGTCGATCGCCGGCCACGACGGCTTCGCGATGCTGGGCGTGTATTCGGCGACCAAGTTCGCGGTGCGCGCGCTGACCCAGGCCGCGGCCAAGGAATACGCCGCCGACGGCATCACCGTCAACGCCTACTGCCCGGGCATCGTCGGTACCGACATGTGGGTGGAGATCGACGAACGTTTCGCCGAACTCACCGGCGCTCCCAAGGGTGCGACCTACAAGAAGTACGTCGAGGGCATCGCGCTAGGCCGCGCCCAGACGCCCGAGGACGTGGCCGCGCTCGTCGCCTTCCTGGCCAGCAGCGACGCCGACTACATCACTGGCCAGGCCATCCTGACCGACGGCGGCATCGTCTACCGCTGAACGCGGCGGCTTCGGCGCTCAGCCGCCGAAGCCGTGCTGCTTGCCCTTGAGCAGCTCGATGTCGATGCGCAGCACCGCCGTCATCGACAGGTTGGCCTCGGGGTAGTCGAAGCGGCGCGACGTGAGGTTGGCGACGATCAGGTCGAGCGCACGCACGCGGTCGCCCGGGTCCTGCAGAAACACGGCGCGGCCGTGGCCGATGACGGTGCGGTGGCGGGCCTCGAAGTCGCAGGCCTTGTCGTCCTCGATGACGCCGTGATCGACGCCGATCTCGAAGCAGATCGCCGGGTTGCGCTGCAGGATCTCGATCTTCGAGCCCTTGAGCGCCGAGTGGAAGTACAGCGCCGTGCCGTCGTAGCCGTAGAACACCGGCACCAGGAAGGGCCGGTCGCCGTCGACGAGCGCGATGCGCATCACGCGTGCGCTGCGGATGACGGCGTCGATCTCGGCGCGTTCGGTGATCTCGCGCTGGCTGCGGCGCATCCGGTCGCGCAGCGGGGTCGTGGTGCTCATCGGGTCGGGTTCCAGAAGGTTGTTCAGCAGTGGCAGCCGCCGCTGGCGACGCTGACACGCAGCGTGCGCAGGCCGTGCGGCACGGGGTAGGAGGCGGGGTGGGCCGGGACACTGCGCAGGCGCTCGACCCAGGCCGGCGGCAGCGCGTGTGCCGCGGCACCGGTGGCGATGCGCTCCAGGTACTCGCGGCTGGGCGTGCGCGCCGGGCCCAGCGCCGCCATCTGGTAGATCAGCGCCGGCTGGAGTGCACCGGCGCTGTCCTCGACCTCGGCTGGGCAGTGGAAGTGGCTGCCGCTGCCGTCCTCGCGCACGTTCATCGTGTCGTCCAGGCCCGCGGCCTCGTCGCTGCGCAGCGCCAGCAGCAGCCCCCAGACCTCGCGCCCCGGGGCTTCGAAGACCGCTTCCTCGGCGCCGTCCCAGCGCGCCGAATGGCCGAAGAAGCCGAGATCGTGGTCGGGCAGCCGGGCCGTCCCGACGACGCGCCCCTTGGCGCCGCAGCGCGCACGCAGGCGGTCGTCGAGCTGCCAGCCGTAGACGAAGACGAGACCGGGCACACGGGTGAACTTCGGCTGTTTCATGGTCGCAGCACCGCGTCGTCGATGTCGGGGGCCGGCAGGGCCGGGCGCGGCGCGCGCGCGTCGCGCCCGGCCCTGCCGGCCCCCGA
>NZ_NRRU01000099.1 GCF_016583785.1 Rubrivivax gelatinosus
AGCCCGGCCAGCCTGCCGCCCCCACCAAGTCGACCCCCATTGCCGCCACCCCGGCACCGGCCGCTGCCGTGCCGGGCGCGATCATCCTCGCACGCGAAGCCGGCTCCCAGCCCGAGCTGGTGCCGGCGCCGACGGCGGAGACCGTGTCCGCGGCCGACGCCCTGCGCGCCGACCTGGAGGCGGCGGAGCCCGACAGCGACCTCTGGGGCCGGGTGCGCGGCGGCTTCGAGATGGCCGAACTCGACGACGACTACGTGCACAAGTGGGAACAGTGGTACGCCACCCGCCCCGACTACGTGCAGCGCATGACCGAGCGCGGCGGCCGCTACCTGTTCCACATCCTCGAGGAGGTCGAGCGCCGCGGCATGCCCAGCGAGCTCGCGCTGCTGCCCTTCATCGAGAGCGCGTTCAACCCGCAGGCGCTGTCGACCGCGCGTGCCGCCGGCATGTGGCAGTTCATGCCGACGACCGGGCGCGACTTCGAGCTCAAGCAGAACCTCTTCCGCGACGACCGCCGCGACGTGCTGGCCTCGACGCGCGCCGCGCTCGACTACCTGCAGCGCCTGTACAACCAGTTCGGTGACTGGCACCTGGCGCTGGCCGCCTACAACTGGGGCCAGGGCAACGTGCAGCGTGCCGTCACGCGCAACCAGAAGGCCGGGCTGCCGACCGACTACGCCTCGCTGCGCATGCCGGCGGAGACGCGCAACTACGTGCCCAAGCTGCAGGCGGTGAAGAACCTGGTCTCGCACCCCGAGGCCTTCTCGATCAGCCTGCCGGCGCTGCAGAACCATCCGTTCTTCCTGAGCGTGCCGATCGACCGCGACATCGATGTCGCGCTCGCTGCGCGCCTGGCCGGGCTGTCGCTGGACGAGTTCCAGGCGCTGAACCCGCAGATGAACAAGCCGGTGATCCTGGCGGCGGCGACGCCGCGGGTGCTGCTGCCCTACGACAACGCCAACGAGTTCGTCGCCCGGCTCAAGGGCCACCGCGGCCAGCTGGCGACCTGGACCGCCTGGGTCGCGCCGCGCACGCTCAAGCCGGCCGAGGCCGCGAAACAGGTCGGCATGCCCGAGTCGCAGCTGCGTGAGATCAACCGCATCCCGCCGCGCATGCTGGTGAAGGTCGGCTCGACGCTGCTGGTGCTGCGCGCCGCGCACGCCACCGAGGACGTCAAGGAACACGTCGCCGAGAACGCGATGATGGTGCTGGCGCCCGAGGCCAAGCCGCTGCGCAAAGTCACGCTCAAGGCCGGCCGCAAGGGCGAGACGGTGGCGGCCGTCGCACGCCGCTACAAGGTGAGCCCGGCGCAGGTCGCGCAGTGGAACGACGTCGGCCCGCGCGCCAGCTTCAAGCCCGGGCAGAAGATCGTCGTGATGGTCGCCGCGGGCCCGGCGCGCAGCACCAAGGCGGCGCCGTCGGCCTCGGCCAAGAGCAAGGGCGCGACGACCGCACGCAAGTCGGCCAAGACGAGCGCAACGCCGCGCGCCAAGGCCGCCGCCCCCGCCAAGCCCAAGGCGGCGACCAAGACCGCGCACAAGGCGCGCAGCTGAGCGCGGTGCATCCGGCATCCCACGGCCGGATGCGCCATGGCGGCGCCTCGTCCGGCGCGATGCGCGACGCGGCCCGCGACAATGCGGCCACACGCCCATGAACATCATCATCCTCGACGACTACCAGGACGCGGTACGCAAGCTGCGGTGCGCGACCCAGCTCGAGACGCTGAACGCGAAGGTGTTCACCAACACCGTCAAGGGCATAGGCCAGCTGTCGGTGCGGCTGCGCGACGCCGACGTGCTGGTGCTGATCCGCGAGCGCACGCACTTCCCGCGCGCCCTGCTCGAGAAGCTGCCGCGGCTCAAGCTGATCGCGCAGACCGGCCGCGTCGGGCCGCACATCGACGTCGAGGCCTGCACCCGGCTGGGCATCGCGGTGGCCGAGGGCGTGGGCTCGCCGGTGGCGCCGGCCGAACTGACCTGGGCGCTGATCATGGCCTCGATGCGCCGGCTGCCGCAGTACATCGGCAACCTCAAGCACGGCGCCTGGCAGCAGGCGGGGCTGAAGTCGGCGGCGATGCCGCCCAACTTCGGCCTGGGCATGTTGCTGCACGGCAAGACGCTGGGCGTCTGGGGCTACGGCCGCATCGGCCAGCTCGTCGCCGGCTACGGCCGCGCCTTCGGCATGCAGGTGCAGGTCTGGGGCAGCGACGAGTCGCGCGCCCACGCCGTCGCCGACGGCCACCAGGCCGCCGACAGCCGCGAGAGCTTCTTCGAGCAGTGCGACGTGCTCAGCCTGCACCTGCGCCTGGGCGAGGCCACACGCGGCCTGGTCAAGCTCGACGACCTGGCGCGCATGAAGCCGACCGCGCTCTTCGTCAACACCTCGCGCGCCGAACTCGTCGAGGAGAACGCGCTCGTCTCGGCGCTGAACAAGGGCCGCCCCGGCATGGCCGCGGTCGACGTCTTCGAGAGCGAACCCATCCTCCAGGGCCACCCGCTGCTGCGCCTGGAAAACGCCGTCTGCACCCCGCACATCGGCTACGTCGAGCAGGACAGCTACGAGATCTACTTCGGTGCCGCGTTCGACAACGTCATCAACTTCGTCAACAACCACCCGACGAACATCGTCAACCCGGACGCCCTGAAAGTGCTCCGCTAAGGCGAACAGCGAGCAAGCCCCGGATTCGCCCCCTCGGGGACAGACCGCCAACGGCGGTCAGGGCCAGCGAACAGCGTGCCCTCTTCCCCTCGGGGACAGACCGCCAACGGCGGTCAGGGCAGCGAACAGCGTGCCCTCTTCCCCTCGGGGACAGACCGCCGCAGGCGGTCAGGGGGAGCGGCGTCGGTTAACGGGCCGAACCCGATCCGGGTCTCCCGGTCGGGTTCGGTAGCCCCTCGGGGGCGGCCGCCAGGCGGCCGGGGCTCCTACTTCGTGCCAAAAATCTTGTCGCCCGCGTCGCCCAGCCCGGGAATGATGTAGCCGTTCTCGTCGAGGTGGCTGTCGATCGCGGCGGTCCAGCAGCGCACGTCGGGGTGGGCCGCGTTGAGCGCCTTGATGCCCTCCGGCGCGGCCACCAGCACCAGCGCGCGGATGTCGTTGCAGCCGCGGCGCTTGAGCAGGTCGACGGTCGCGATCATCGAGCCCGCCGTCGCCAGCATCGGGTCGACGATGAGCGCGGTGCGTTCGTCCAGGTGGCCGACGAAACGTTCGAAGTAATGCTCGGGCTGCAGCGTCTCGTGGTTGCGCGACAGGCCGACGACGCTGACCTTGGCGTTGGGCACCATGTCCAGCACGCCGTCGAGCATGCCGATGCCGGCGCGCAGGATGGGCACCACCGTCACCTTGCGGCCGGCGATCTGTTCGATCTGCGCCGGGCCGCTCCAGCAGTCGATCTCGATCGCCTCCAGCGGAAAGTCGGCGGTCGACTCGTAGGCCAGCAGGCGCGCGATTTCGTTCGTCAGCTCGCGGAACTTCTTCGTCGAGATGTCTTTCTCGCGCAGCAGGCCGACCTTGTGGCGCACCAGCGGATGGCGGACTTCGATGACAGGCATGTTCAAACTCGGAATTCGGTGATCGCGCCAGTGTAGCCAGTGGCCACCGGCGCGGGCTTGCGCCAGGTGGCCCGCGGCCTCAGCGCGAACGTTGGCGCAGGGCTTCGTACAGGCAGATGCCGGCGGCGACCGAGACGTTCAGGCTCTCGACCGCGCCCCGCATCGGGATGCGCACCAGCTCGTCGCAGGTCTTGCGCGTCAGCTGGCGCATGCCGTCGCCCTCGGCGCCCAGCACCAGCGCCACCGGGCCGGAGAGGTCGGCTTCGTAGATCGTGTGCGGCGCGTCGTCGGCGGTGCCGATGATGCGCACGTCGCGCTCCTTCAGCTCGCCCAGCGTGCGCGCCAGGTTGGTCACCATCAGATAGGGCACGGTCTCGGCGGCGCCGCTGGCGACCTTGGCGACGGTGGCGTTCAGGCCGACCGCGTGGTCCTTGGGCGCGACGACCGCGTGCGCGCCGGCGCCATCGGCCACGCGCAGGCAGGCGCCCAGGTTGTGCGGGTCGGTGACGCCGTCGAGCACCAGCACCAGCGACGGGCCTTGTGCGGCGTCGAGCGCGTCGTCCAGCGAATGCGTGGGCGCCAGCGGCGTCACGCGTGCGACCACGCCTTGGTGGCGGGATGTGCCGGCGAGCTTGTTCAGGCGGTCGCCGTCGCTGTCGACCAGGCGCGCGCCGGCTTCGGTGGCGCGTTCGACGAACTGGCGCATGCGCGCGTCGCGGCGCGTCGCGTCGACATGGACTTCCGTCACCGACTTCGGCGCGGTCTTCAGCCGCACCGTCACGGCGTGGAAACCGAACAGGACCTTGTTGCTCACGGGCTTCACCTGGGAAAGCGCCCGCCGGGTGCCGGCGGGACGAAGGCGCGCATCGTAGCCGCCCGCCGGGGGCGCGGTTCAGCGCCCGGTCACGACGTGCGCAGCCGGCACGACTTGGAACGAGAACGCGGCCCGATGCGGCCGCGCTCTCGCCGGACGGGGCGACGGCGCGTCGCCCCGCACGATCAGTTGCCCGACGGGTCGGGGAAACGCGCGAGCGTCTTCACGCCGGGCACCGGTGCCGTGCGCACCGTGTTCATGATGCCGGCGAGGAAGGTGTAGTAGCCGACGACGCCGGCGGTATCCAGCACGCCCTGCTCGCCGAAGCGCTTGAGCGTCGCGTCGTAGGTCTTGTCGGAGACGCGGCGGTTGCGCAGCAACTCATCGGTGAAGTCGTAGATAACAGCCTGGTCGGGCGTCAGCTCGGCCGGGCGGCGGCCCTCGGCGATGGCGTCGATGACCTCGGGCTTGATGCCCTGCTTGGCGGCGATCGTCACGTGGTAGGTCCACTCGTAGTCCTGGCTCCACGAGCGCGCGACCATCAGGATCACCATCTCCGACAGCGGCATGCCGATCGAGGCGTTGTAGCGCAGGTAGCTGCCCATCGTGTGCGCGTTGGTCATCAGCTTGGGGCTGCGGATCAGCACCGAGAACGGCCCGAACACCGGGTACTTGCGCGTCGCCAGGAACTCGTCGGCCGCGGCGCGCTGGGCCTCGTTGTAGTCCTCCACCTTGACCGGCGGCATGCGTTCGCCGGCCTGCGCCGGCAGCGGGCAGGTCAGCGCCGCGCTGGCGACGAGAGCGGCGCCGGCGACGGCCGCCAGGCTGGATGTGCTGTTCTTCATTGGTATGACTCCGTGTCCTCGGGTGCCGGGATCGGCGCCTGCATTTCCGCAAGCGCCATGCCACGGCGGCCAGCCCGTGTTCTCCCGAGGTAACCGGCCGCACGAGCGCAGCCGGGCGCGCAATCTGTTTCCGCCGGCGCAAAAGCTTGCGCAGCAGCGAGCGTCAACGCCCGGTCAGCCCCAGCGCGCCGAGCGCCGTCAGCGCGGCGATGAAGACCGGCTGGTGGACCATGTAGAAGGACAGCGACCAGCGCCCGAGCAGCGCCAGCGGCGCCAGCCCGCGCGGCAAGGGCCCCGACAGCAGCGCGCGCCGGCGCGCCAGCGCCCACTGCCCGGCGGCCAGCCCCCAGAGCACGACACCCAGCCAGGGCAGCAGCGGCACGTAGTCCTCGGTGACGGGTTTGTGCGTCACCAGGCCGACCCAGTTGCTCCAGCGCGAGTCGAAGAAGCCGTGCTGCCAGACGGCAGGCAGGGCGATCGCCAGCGCGCCCAGCGGCCAGAGCCAGCGTCCCAGCGGCGCGGCCAGGCGCGCGAGGATCAGCATCGCGGCGATGCCGTGCAGCACGCCGAAGCTGATCCAGCTCCTCGGGAACATCAGTGCCGAGCCGATGCTGACCAGCAGCGCGCAGCCCGCCACCTGCGCCCAGCGGCGCCAGAAGCGCGGCCAGCCCTGGCCCGCGTCCAGCGCCGCGGCCTGGCCCAGCCCGGCGCAGAACAGGAACAGGCTGACGATGGCCGTGCGCTGCAGCGTCCAGAACGGGTCGGCGTAGAAGTCCTGGCGCGGATCCAGCAGCCGGAAGTGGTTCAGATCGAAGGCGAAGTGGAAGCCCGCCATCCAGACGATGGCCGCGCCGCGCAGCGCGTCCAGGCGGTCGAAACGCTCGCCGCGGCTCACGAGGCACCCTCCGGCCTGCGGCCGGTCCCGCCAAAGTCCTGAGCGCTCATGCCGTCTTCTCGTAGACGTCGCTGAAACCCTGCCCGTCCCAGGCGTAGAGCAGGTAGGCGGCGTGCAGGCAGGGCCCGGCGCCGCGCGGGCGGAACAGGCCGACGCATTCGCCGCCGGCGTGGCGCACGCTGCGGTAGGCGACACCGGCCGAAGCCGCGGCGCGCAGCTCGGCGGCGAGCGCACGCGAGGCGACGTAACTCGCCGGGTCGTGCACCGCCTCGGGCGCGGCGCCGCTCGGGCGCAGGTCGTGCAGCCGGGCGTCGATCGCGACGTGGTACAGCCGCATCGGCAGGTGAATCGGCGGCTGCGCGGTCGCCGCCAGGAAGCGTGCGTGGTGGTAGCGCGTCTCGGCGATCGCGGTGGCGCGGTCGTGCGCGGCGTAGAACACGCCCCAGCGGCCGTCGGAGAAGCGGCTGCCTTCGGGGTTCACGTGGGTGAAGGCCGCCATCACCGGGCCGCTGCCGGGGCCGAAGATGCGCTCGGCAGCCGGCATGCGTTCGACCTGGCCCAATTCCTCGCGCAGCCGGTCGTTGGTCAGCGCCTCCAAGGCGTAGAGCGCGTCGAAATCCTCGGCGTCGGCGACGCGGTCGAACAGGCTCACCGACGGATAACGCGTCGGCACGATGCGGCAGGCCTGCGTCCAGCGGACGCGGCGGACGGCGATCGGGTTCAGGACCAGCCGCCGCCGCGCACGCCGTCGAGGTAGCGGCGCACGTCGTTCAGGTCGGCGACGTTGCCGGCCAGCATGCGTTCGAGCGCGCTGCGGCCGCCGAAGGCCGGCGCGCTGTTCGCCTGCCGCACCCAGGCGTCGGCCGCAGCGGCGTCGGGCAGCAGGATCTGCAGCGCCTGGTAGATGCCCAGCAGGTTGGACAGGCGCTCCAGCGTGTCGCGCGGCAGCCTGGCCTTGTCGGGCTGCTGGCGCCAGGCGAAGAAGGTGGAGCGCGGGGGCCGGCCCAGCAGCACCAGCTGCTCGTCGACGCTCAGGCCCCAGGCCTGGGCGATGCGGGCAAAGGCACGCAGGCCGGCGGCGGCCATGCGCTCTTCGGAGACGTCGGCCAAGGCGGCGGCAGGTTCGGCGGCGATGACGCGCATCATGATCCAGCGGTGGACTTGATAGCAATACTAGTCCAGAACCGGACGCGCCGCCAGCGGCACCGGTTCAGCCGCGCAGTTGCCGGCGCGCGGTCTCGTTGATCAGCCTGAGTTCGGCCAGTGTCGCGTCGATGCCGGCACGTTTGGCTTCCAGCTCGCGGATCGTCGCGTCGGTGCGTTCGACGACGAAGGCCAGCTGCTGCGCCCGGCCCTCGCCGTTGTCGCCGTACAGGTCCAGGTAGTGCTTGATCTCGGCGAGCGAGGCGCCGATGGCCTTGCTGCGCAGGATCAGCGCCAGCCGCGCGCGGTCGCGCCGGGTGTAGACACGGGCGCCGTTGATGCGCCGCGGCGCCAGCAAGCCCTTGTCTTCGTAGAAGCGGATGGTGCGCAGCGTGATGCCGAAGGCGCGGCAGAGCTCGGTGATGCCGAAGAGTTCGCCGGTGTCGGCGTCGCGGTGCGACGCGAGCACGGCCTCGGCGGAGGCGGCGTCGGGCTGATCCGGCTTCTCGAGCATCACACGATGCTAGACGATGCGCTGCAGCTTCAGCGCGACGCTCATGTCGCCACTGACCTTGATCTTGCCGGTCATGAAGGCGGTGGCCGGCTGCAGCTCGCCCCTGAGCATCGCGACCAGGTTCTCGTGCGTGATGCCGACGGTGCAGTCGGCGTCGCGGTCGGTGTTGTCGACGGTGTTGGGCACGGCGCGGCCATCGATGTAGACGACGCCCTCGGCGCCGCAGTCGAACTTCAGCGTCGAGTTCAGGCTGCTGGATTCGCCGACCTTGCGGCGCAGTTCGTCGGTGCAGGCTTGCAGATCCATGGCGGCTCCGGCTCGTTGGCGGTCGGCGCATGCTAGCCAGCTGCCCTGCCGCTGTGATCCAGGAAATCACCTATCGGTCACCCGGTTGACGTTAACGTCACCTACCGCGCCTAATGCAACCGACTCCACCGACGGCGAGACGCGATGAACGTTCCCGGCTACCGCAGCGTGTTCCGTCCCGGCCTGTTCGCCGGCCAGCTGCACTGGGTCACCGGCGGCGGCAGCGGCATCGGCCGCTGCGTCGCGCACGAGTTGGCGGCACTCGGCGCCCAGGTCGTGATCAGCGGGCGCCAGGCCGACAAGCTGGCGCGTGTCGCCGCCGAGATTGCCGAGGACGGCGGCCGCTGCGAGACCGTGGTGCTCGACATCCGCGACGAAGAGGCCGTCAAGGCCGCCGTCGCCGCCGTCGTCGCCACGCATGGCCCCGTCGCCGGCCTCGTCAACAACGCCGGCGGCCAGTTCCCGGCGCCGCTGATGGCGATCTCGAAAAAAGGCTTCGACGCCGTCGTCGCGACCAACCTGACTGGCGGCTTCCTGATGATGCGCGAGGTCTTCCTGCAAAGCATGCAGGGCACGGGCGGCGCCATCGTCAACATGACCGCCGACTTCCGCAACGGCATGCCCGGCATGGGCCACAGCGGCGCGGCGCGCGCCGGCATGGCCAACCTGACGATGAGCGCGGCCTTCGAGTGGGCGCACGCCGGCGTGCGGGTCAATGCGGTCGCGCCGGGCTGGATCGCCTCCAGCGGGCTGGACCGCTACGGCCCGGAGATGAAACCCATCATCGCCTCGCTCGCCGGCGAGGTGCCGCTGCGCAGGCTGGGCGTCGAAGCGGAAGTGAGTGCGGCCATCGTCTTCCTGCTGTCGCCGGCCGCGGCATTCGTCACCGGCGTCACCTTGCCGATCGACGGCGGCGGGCCGCTGGGCAATCAGAGCTTTCCGATGGGCCGCACGGCGCGTTCGGAGGCCTTCGACGGGTTTCACCGGGCAAGCCCGCCCGAGGTGCTGCGCTGATGCCCGCGCTCGCCTCCCGGCTGGACCCGCGTTCGGCGGCCTTCGCCACTAACGCGGCACGCATGCACGAACGCCTGGCCGAGGTGCGCGCGCTCGAAGCCAAGGTCGTCGCCGAGTCGGCGAGCAAGGCCGAGAAGTTCGCCGCGCGTGGCCAGCTGCTGCCGCGAGAACGCGTCGCACGCCTGCTCGACCGCGGCAGCGACTTCCTGGAGCTGTCGCCGCTGGCCGGCCTCGGCATGCACGACGACGACGGCAGGAAGAGCGTGCTCGGCGGCGGCTCCATCGTCGGCATCGGCATCGTCGCCGGGCGCCGGGTGATGGTCAGCGCCAGCGACAGCGCCGTGAAGGGCGGCACGGTCGCGCCGATGGGGCTGAAGAAGGCGCTGCGTGCGCAGGAGCTGGCGCGCGAGAACAAGCTGCCACTGGTGGCGCTGGTCGAGTCCGGCGGCGCCAACCTGATGTACCAGGCGGAGATCTTCGTCGACGGCGGGCGCAGCTTCGCCAACCAGGCGCGGCTGTCTGCTGCGGGCATTCCGCAGATCGCCGTCGTGCACGGCTCGTCCACCGCCGGCGGCGCCTATCTGCCGGGGTTGTCGGACTACGTGGTGCTGGTGCGCGGCCGCTCCAGCATCTACCTCGCCGGGCCACCCCTGGTCAAAGCCGCGATCGGCGAGGACGCCACCGACGAGGAACTCGGCGGCGCCGAACTGCACGCCCAGGTCACCGGCCTGGGCGAATACCTGGCCGAGGACGACGCACACGCGATCCAGATCACGCGCGAGCTGCTCGGCCGCCTGCCCTGGGACACCGTCGGCACGCCGGCCGCCGCGCCCGAACCGCTGTACCCGGCCGAGGAGCTGATGGGCGTCGTGCCCGCAGACGAGCGCACGCCCTACGACGTGCGCGAAGTGCTCGCTCGCATCGTCGATGGCTCCGAGTTCCTCGAGTTCAAGGCCGGCTACGCGCCCGACACCGTCTGCGGCCACGCGCGGCTGATGGGCCACGAGGTCGGCCTGATCGGCAACAACGGCCCGATCCAGCCCGCCGGCTCGACCAAGGCGGCGCAGTTCATGCAGCTGTGCGACCAGTCGGGCACGCCGCTCGTGTTCCTGCAGAACACCACCGGCTACATGGTCGGCCGCGAAGCCGAACGCGCCGGCGCGATCAAACACGGCAGCAAGATGATCCAGGCGGTGGCGAACGTGCGCGTGCCGAAGTTCACCGTCGTGCTGGGCGGCAGCTACGGCGCCGGCAACTACGGCATGTGCGGGCGCGGTTTCGACCCGCGTTTCATCTTCGCCTGGCCGAGCGCCCGCACCGCGGTGATGGGCGGCGCCCAGGCGGCGCAGGTGATGGACCTGCTGAACCGCCAGAAGCTGGAACGGATGGGCCTGCCCGCGGACGAAGCCGCGCTGGCGGCGATGAGCGACGCACTGCGCCGGCGCCTGGACGCCGAGAGCACGGCGCTGTTCGGCACCGCCCGGCTCTGGGACGACGGCATCGTCGACCCGCGCGACACGCGCCGGCTGCTGGGCCTGTGCCTGTCGATTGCCGAAGAGGCCGGGCGCCGGCCGTTGCGACCGAACAGCTACGGCGTCGCCCGCTTCTGACAGACACCCGACCACACGAGGACAGCCGCATGCAGTTCACACCCGAACACCGCCAGATCGAGGACATCGTCACCCGCTTCGTCGAGAAGGAGCTGAACCCGCATGTCGCCGCCTGGGAGGCGGCCGAGGAGTTCCCCAGCCACGAGGTCTTCAAGAAACTCGGCAACCTGGGGCTGCTGGGCCTGAAGTACCCGAGCGAATACGGCGGCGCCGGGCTGGACTTCAGCTACTCGATGGTGATGGCCGAGGCGCTGGGCGCCTGCCACTGCGGCGGCGTGCCGATGGCCATCGGCGTGCACACCGACATGGCAACGCCGGCGCTGGCGCGTTTCGGCAGCGAGGAACTCAAGCGCGAGGTCCTCGTGCCGACGATCGCCGGCGACTACGTCGCCTGCCTGGGCGTCAGCGAACCCGGCGGCGGCAGCGACGTCGCCGCGGTCAAGACGACGGCGCGCAGCGAAGGCGGCGACTACGTCATCAACGGCACGAAGATGTGGATCACCAACGGCCTGAAGGCCGACTGGTGCTGCCTGCTGGCCAACACCAGCGAAGGCCCGCCGCACCGCAACAAGAGCCTGATCGTGGTGCCGATGGACGCACCCGGCATCACGCGGCAGAAGATCCGCAAGATCGGCATGCACGCCAGCGACACCGCCCAGCTCTTCTTCGACCAGGTGCGCGTGCCGCGCCGAAACCTGATCGGCCAGGAAGGCATGGGCTTCAGCTTCCAGATGCTGCAGTTCCAGGAAGAGCGGCTCTGGGGCGCGGCCTCGTCGCTGAAGAGCCTGGACCGGCTGATCGACCTGACGATCGAATACACGCGCCAGCGCCAGGCCTTCGGCAAGTCCATCCTCGACAACCAGGTCGTGCACTACCGCCTGGCCGAGCTGCGCACCGAGGTCGAGGCGCTGCGTGCGCTGACCTACCGCGCCGTCGAGCTCTACGTCGCCGGCCAGGACGTCACGCGGCTGGCGAGCATGGCCAAGCTCAAATGCGGGCGGCTCTCGCGCGAGGTCACCGACAGCTGCCTGCAGTACTGGGGCGGCATGGGCTACACGCCGGAGAACCCGATCTCGCAGGCCTGGCGCGACTCGCGCCTGGTGTCGATCGGCGGCGGCGCCGACGAGGTGATGCTGGGCATCATCTGCAAGCTCGAAGACACGCTGCCGGGGCGCCGATGAGCACCGCCGCCGTCACCGTGCGCGAAGACGCCCGCGGCGTGCTGGAGCTGACGCTCTCGCGCCCCGAAGTGCGCAACGCGATGTCGCTGGAGATGGTGCTGGCGCTGCGCAGCGCGCTGGCCGAGGCCGAGGCCGGCGGCCGCGTGCGTGTCGTCGTGCTGCGCGGCGCCGGTGGCCACTTCTGCGCCGGCGCCGACCTCGCCGACATGGCCGCGGCGCGCGTGCGGCTGGCCGAGGACCCGAAGGCGATCGAGAAGGTGAGCGCCGCCTTCGGCGAGCTCTGCGTCGCGTTCGCACAGACGGGGCTGGCCACCGTCGCCTTGCTCGAAGGCAGCGTGATGGGCGGCGGCCTGGGGCTGGCCTGCGTCGTCGACGTCGCGATCGCCGCCACCAGCGCGGTGTTCCGCCTGCCCGAGACCTCGCTCGGGCTGGTGCCGGCGCAGATCGCGCCCTTCCTCGTCGAACGCCTGGGGCCGTCGCAGGCGCGCCGGCTGGCGGTCTGCGGCGCCCGGCTCGATGCGCAGGCCGCAGTCGCGCTCGGCCTGGTGCACGAGATGCACGCCACCGGCGCGCTCGACCACGCGCTGGAGCGGGTGCTGGGCGACATCCTGCGCTGCGCACCCGGCGCGGTGGCGGCGAGCAAGGCGCTGGTCGCGCAGGCGCGGCTGCAGCCGGCGGCCGGCATGGTGGCGCACGCGGCCGAACTGTTTTCGCGTGCCGCCCTCGGGCCCGAAGGCGTCGAAGGCACGACGGCCTTTCTCGAACGCCGCCCCGCGGCCTGGGTGCCACGATGAGCCGCGGCTTCGGCACCGTGCTCGTCGCCAACCGCGGCGAGATCGCCTGCCGCGTGCAACGCACGGCGCGCCGCCTGGGTTACCGGACGGTGGCCGTCTACAGCGACGCCGACGCGGCGGCGCCGCATGTGCGCCAGGCCGACGTCGCCGTGCGCCTGGGGCCGGGGCCGGCGTCGGAGTCCTATCTGAACGTCGCCGCGGTGCTGGACGCTGCGGCGCGTGCCGGCGCTGACGCCGTGCACCCCGGTTACGGCTTTCTCTCCGAACGCGCCGACTTCGCCGCCGCGGTCGAGGCCGCCGGCCTGGTCTTCATCGGCCCGCCGGCCGAGGCCATCCGTGCGATGGGCGACAAGGCCGGCGCCAAGCGCCGCATGCTGGCCGCCGGCGTGCCTTGCGCGCCGGGTTACCTGGGCGACGAGCAGGACGAGGCGCGGCTCAATGCCGAAGCCGAGCGCCTGGGGCTGCCGCTGCTGGTCAAGGCGGTGGCCGGCGGTGGCGGGCGCGGCATGCGCCTGGTGCGCCGTGCCGACGAGCTGGCTGCGGCGCTGGACAGCGCGCGGCGCGAAGCCGAGAGCGCTTTCGGCGATGGCCGGCTGATGCTGGAGCGCCTGATCGCCGGCGCGCGCCACGTCGAGGTCCAGGTCTTCGCCGACGCGCACGGCAACGCCGTGCACCTGGGTGAGCGCGACTGCACGGCGCAGCGGCGGCGGCAGAAGGTCGTCGAAGAAGCGCCCTCGCCCATCGTCGGCGCCGAGATGCGCGCCGCGATGGGGCGCGACGCGGTGGCCGCGGCGCTGGCCGTCGGCTACCGCGGCGCCGGCACCGTCGAGTTCGTCGTCGACGGCGAGGGACAGCACTTCTTCCTCGAGATGAACACGCGGCTGCAGGTCGAGCACCCGGTCACCGAGGCGATCACGGGGCTGGACCTGGTCGAGTGGCAGCTGCGCGTCGCTGCCGGCGAAGCGCTGCCGCTGACGCAGCAGCAGATCCGTTTCGACGGCCACGCCGTCGAGGCCAGGCTCTACGCCGAGGACCCGTATGCCGGCTGGACGCCGCAGACCGGGCGCGTGCTGCACTGGCGGCCCGAAGACGCCGGGCTGCGTGTGGACCACGGCCTGGCCGAAGGCGGCGAGGTTGCGCCGTATTACGACGCGATGGTCGCCAAGTTCGTCGCCCACGGCCGCGACCGCGCCGACGCCTTGCGCCGGCTGCGCCGCGCGCTGGCCGATTCGCCGCTGCTGGGGCTGCGCAGCAACGCGGGTTTCCTGCGGGCACTGCTGGCGCATCCGGACTTCGTCACCGCGCGTTTGACGACGACGCGGCTGGACGAGTGGGCCGAACGCGGCGAGCCCTTGCTGCAGCGCCCGGCCCCGCCCGAGGCCGCGTGGTCGCTGGCAGCGGCGCTACTCGCTTCGCATGCCGGCTGGCGACCCGCCGGCCTGGCGTCGAGCGGGCTGACGCTGGCCTGCGATGGCGAGCGCCGCACGCTGCGTGCACCGCCGGCTGACTGCAGTGTGCTGGGCTGGAGCGACGACGGCCGCGTGCGCTGGGCAGCCGAGGGCCTGCAACGCGGCGCGCTGGCACGCCGCGACGGCGCCTCGCTGCATTTGGCGCTGGACGGCGAGGTCTTCGTCTTCACCGAGCCCACCGCCGGCGCGCGAGACGTGGTCGAAGACGCCTCACGCGCCTGCGCGCCGGTGGCCGGCGTCGTCGCCCAGGTGCTGGTGGCGCCGGGCGATCGTGTGCAAGCCGGCCAACGCCTGGCCTGCGTCGAGGCGATGAAGATGGAGATGTGGCTGGAAGCCCGCGTCGCCGGCCGCGTGCGCGCGGTGCACGCCGCGGCGAAGGACCCGGTGGCCGCCGGGGCGCTGCTGGTCGAACTGGAGCTGGACCGATGAGCCGCGAACCCGCAATCCTCACCTGCGCGCTGACTGGCGTGCTGACGAATCCCGACCAGCACCCGGTGCCGGTGACACCCGAGCAGATGGCGCAGGAAGCACGAGCCGCCTTCGACGCCGGCGCCAGCGTGATGCACGTGCACCTGCGCGACCAGGCGCCGGGCCGGGGTTTCCTGCCGAGCTGGGACCCGGAGCTCGCCGCCGCGATCTGCGACGCGATCCGCGCGGCCTGCCCCGGCGTCATCCTCAACCTGACGACCGGCGTGCTCGGCCCCGACATCGAAGGCCCGGCGGCCTGCATCCGCCGCGTACGCCCCGAGATCGCCGCCTGCAACGCCGGCAGCCTGAACTACCTGAAGCTGCGCGAGGACGGCCGCTGGGCCTGGCCGCCGATGGTCTTCGACAACCCGGTCGAGAAGATCGAACGTTTCGTCGCCGTGATGCGCGAATGCGGCACGCACCCGGAGTTCGAGTGTTTCGATGTCGGCATCGTGCGCAGCGTCGGCCTGTTCGCCCGTGCCGGCCTGGTCGACGGCACGCCCGAGCTGAACTTCGTGATGGGTGTGGCCAGCGGCATGCCCTGCGACGCCGCGCTGCTGGCGCTGCTGCCCGGCTACGCGCCGCCGGGCGCCGTCTGGCAGGCGACGCTGATCGGCCGCGCCGAGATCTGGCCGGTGCACCAGCGTGCGGCCGAACTCGGCGGCATGCTGCGCACCGGGCTGGAGGACACCTTCTATCTGCCCGACGGCCGGCGCGCACGCGGCAACGGCGAACTGATCGAAGCGCTGGCCGACTGCGCACGCCGCGCCGGGCGTGCCGTCGCGACGCCGGCGCAGGCACGCGCCCGGCTGGGTCTGGCAGCGTGACCGAGACGGGAGCGCCGCGCCGCAGCGCCGGCGAACAACAGCGGCTGGAAGCCGCGTTCACCGAGATGTTCGAGCAGCAGATCGTCTTCAACCGCGTACTCGGGCTGAAGGTCGAGTCGCTGGTGCACGGCGACGTGCGGCTGTCGTTCGAGATGCGGCCCGAGTTGATCGGCCACTTCCTGCACCAGCGCCTGCACGGCGGCGCGATCTCGGCGACGCTGGACGCCACCGGCGCGCTGGCGCTGATGGTCGCGATCGCCGAGCACCACCCGGCCGACGACGCCCAGCAGGTGCTGCAACGCTTCGCGCGCATGGGCACGATAGACCTGCGCACCGACTTCCTGCGCCCCGGGCTGGCGCCGCGCTACGTCGCGCACGCCGAGGTCACGCGCCTGGGCGGACGTGTGGCCTCGACACAGATGCGGCTGGTCGACGACCAGGGCCAACTCGTCGCCACCGGCGCGGCTTCGTACATCGTCAGCTGAGGCGCCCGCGCCGGCTGCGAAAATCGAGCCCGGTCCGAGCCTCTGGCGGTGCCGCCGGCCCGCCCCGCAGACGATGAAACGACATCCGATCGCCCTCGCCCTGATCCTCGCCGGCCTGGCGCTGCCGCTGCAGGCACGCACCGAAGCCGGGCCACGCGCGGTGACGCCGCGCGGCCCGCTGGCAGCCGAAGAGACGGCCAACATCGAACTCTTCCGCAAGGCCTCGCCATCGGTCGTGCACATCACGACGCTGGCGGCGCGGCGCGACTTCTTTTCGCTCAACGTGCAGCAGGTGCCGGCCGGCACCGGCACCGGCTTCGTCTGGGACGAGGCGGGCCACATCGTCACCAACTTCCACGTCATCCAGGGCGGCAGCGGCGCGCAGGTGACGCTGGCCGACCAGAGCAGTTTCGAGGCCGAACTCGTCGGCGCCTTTCCCGACCGCGACCTGGCGGTGCTGCGCATCAAGGCGCCGCGCGAGAAACTGCCGCCGATCGCCATCGGCACCAGCCGCGAGCTGCGGGTCGGCCAGCGTGTCTACGCCATCGGCAACCCCTTCGGGCTGGACCAGACGCTGACCACCGGCATCGTCAGCGCGCTCGGCCGCGAGATCGAGTCCTTCAACAGCCGCACGATCCGCGGCGTGATCCAGACCGACGCCGCGATCAACCCCGGCAACTCCGGCGGCCCGCTGCTGGACAGCGCAGGCCGGCTGATCGGCGTGAACACCCAGATCGCGAGCCCCAGCGGCGCCAGTGCCGGCATCGGCTTCGCGATCCCCGTCGACGAGGTCAACCGCATCGTGCCGCGGCTGATCCGCGACGGGCGTTTCCTGCGCCCGGCGATCGGCGTCACGGCCGGCCCGGCCAACCTGACGCGTGCGCTCGGCCTGCCGCGCGGCGTGCCGCTGGTGCAGGTGCAGCCAGGCAGCCCGGCGGCCAAGGCGGGCTTGAAGCCCTTCCAGCGCGGGCGCGGCTCGCAGATCGTCGCCGGCGACGTCATCACCGCCGTCGGCGACGAAGCGGTCGACAGCCTGGACGACATCCTGTCGCTGCTGGAAACGCGCCAGCCGGGCGAACGTGTGAACCTGACGGTCTGGCGCGCCGGCCAGACACGCAAGGTCACGGTGGTGCTGGGCAGCGCGGAGTAAGGGCTCGCGGCCGCGTACGGGCCTGGAACAGGCCACCGGCGCCCGAGGCCGCCTCAGCCGGGCAGCTCGATCTCGACGCCGTCGTCGTCGCGCGGCGGGGTGCCGGGGGCAGCCGGCGTGCCGGCGGTCTGCGGCAGCATGGTCTTCGGCGTGGGCTCGTCGGCCGGCG
>NZ_NRRU01000100.1 GCF_016583785.1 Rubrivivax gelatinosus
GCGGCACCGGCGCGGCCTCGGCCGGGGCGGTTTCGGGCGCCACGGCAGCGGCGTCGGCGGAAGCGACTTCGGGCGTTTCGGCCTTCTTGCGCGGCGCGCGGCGCCGCTTCGGCGGTGCGTCGTCGGCAGCAGGCACGGCGGTCACTTCCGGCGTATTTTCGGCGTCGTTCGAGCTCATGCGGTCTCGTCGGTCAGGGTGGTGTCGGGGTCGGGATTGCCGGCGGATGCAGGCGTCCCGGTGGGCGGCGCATCGGCGCCGGAGTCGGTCTCGGTGGCAGCGGCTTCGGCCGGTTCCAGCGCCAGCTGGCCCTGCCCGTCGCCCAGCAGCGAGGGCTGCTCGGCCAGGGCATCGAGCATGCCGGATGCAAGCTCGCCGCCATCCAGCGGCGGCAGCTGGTCCAGGCTCTTCAGGCCGAGGTCGTCGAGGAAGTGGCGGGTCGTCGCGTACAGCGCCGGGCGGCCCGGCGCCTCGCGGTAGCCGATGACCTCGATCCAGCCGCGGTCCTCGAGCTGCTTGACGATCTGGCTGCTGACGGTGACGCCGCGGATGTCCTCGATGTCGCCGCGTGTCACCGGCTGGCGGTAGGCGACGATGGCCAGGGTCTCGAGTGCGGCGCGCGAATACTTGGGCGGCTTCTCGGGGTTCAGCCGGTCGAGGTACTCGCGCATCTCGGGGCGGCTCTGGAAACGCCAGCCCGAGGCCAGCGCCACCAGCTCGACACCACGGCCACGCCAGTCGGCACCGAGCTCGTCGAGCAGCGTGCGCAGCGTGTCGTGCCCGAGCTGGTCGTCGAAGAGCACGCGCATCTCACGCAGCGGCAGGGGCCGGTCCGCGCAGATGAGCGCCGTCTCGAGGACGCGCTTCGCCTCCGAAGTGTTCATCGCCTGAGGTCAGGGAGCCCGCGTGCGGCAGGCAGGTCGTTCGTTTGGATCGGGTCCGGCTCGGTGCCGGGGCGAGGGATCGCCTGGAGTCGGGTTACGCGCGGCAGCGGCCAGCAGCGCCCGAACATTTTCATTCGAACGGTATTGTAACCCCAGCGATGACCCGCCACGCCGCCGAGAAATCAGGCGGCGGTGCGCACTGGAAAACCAGCGGCTCGCGCGTGACCGGATGCGCGAGTTCCAGCCGCACCGCGTGCAGCGCCTGGCGCACGAGCCCCAGCGCCGCACGGCCGCCGTAGACGGCGTCGGCGACGAGCGGATGGCCGCGGGACGCCAGGTGCACGCGGATCTGGTGCGTGCGCCCGGTGTGCAGGATGCAGCGCACGGCGCTGATGCCCTCCTGCGTGGCCAGGCATTCGACGTCGGTGCGCGCCGGCTTGCCCGACGCGACCACCGCCATGCGCACGCGCACCGCCGGGTCCCGGCCGATCGGCGCGTCCACGCGCTGCGAGGCCACCGTGCCATGCGCCAGCGCCAGGTAGCGCCGGTGCACGTCGCGCGCGGCGATGTCGCGCACCAGTGCGGTCACGGCCGGCAGGCTCTTGCCGACCATCATCACGCCCGAGGTGTCCTTGTCCAGGCGGTGCACGATGCCGCCGCGCGGCAGCGTCGCGGCGGCCGCGTGGTGCGCCAGCAGGCCGTTGAGCAGCGTGCCCGACCAGTTGCCCGGCGCCGGGTGCACGACCAGGCCCGCGGGCTTGTCCAGCACCAGCAGGTGCTCGTCTTCATAGAGCACCGCCAGCGCCATCGGCTGCGCACGGAAGGCGCGGCTCTCGTCGGTGGGCACGAGCTCGAGCTCGATGCGCTGCCCGACCCTGACCCGGCGCGACGCGGTGGCCGCACGCTGCCCGTCCACCTGCACATGGCCGAGGTCGATCAGGTGCTGCAGGTGGCTGCGCGAGAACTCGCCGGCCAGCGTCACCAGCACCCGGTCCAGGCGTTCGCCGTGCAGCGCGGCGTCGACGACGGCGCTGCGTTTTTCGATGCTGTCGTCGGCCGCGGACTCGTCTTCGCCGGCCGCCGCCGCGGCATCCGGGAGATCGTTCACGGGCGCAGACACCGCCTCCCTATAATCAGCCGCTTTTGGCACGCTTTCGGCACGCTTCCCGATGACGTTCTCCCTGAAGTGGCGCCTCGCGCCCGTGGCCGTGTCGACGGCCGTGATGGTGGCCACGCTGCAGTTGGCTGGCTGCGGCTCGTCGCCCAAGGACGAGCGCGCCGACGTGGCGGCGGAAAAATTGTATGCGGACGCCAAGGAGAGCATGGAGGCGGGCACCTACGATTCCGCCATCAAGTCCCTGGCGCGCGTCGAAGGCCTGGCCGCCGGCACGGTGCTCGCGCAGCAGTCGCAGCTCGACCTGGCTTACCTCTACTGGAAGACCGGCGAGAAGGCGCAGGCGCTGACGACGATCGAGCGTTTCATCAAGCTCAATCCGTCGAGCCCGGCGCTGGACTACGCGATGTACCTGCGCGGCATCATCAACTTCAACGAAGACCTCGGGCTCTTCGGCCGCATCGCCCAGCAGGACCTGTCCGAACGCGACCAGCGCGCCGCGCGCGACGCCTACCAGTCGTTCAAGCAGCTCGTCGATCAGTTCCCGCAGTCCAAGTACAGCCCCGACGCGCGGCTGCGCATGGACTACATCGTCAACTCGCTGGCCGGCTACGAGGTGCACGTCGCCCGCTACTACTACAAGCGCGGCGCCTACGTCGCCGCGGCCAACCGGGCCAAGCAGGCGGTGACCGAGTTCCAGCAGTCGCCCGCGGCCGAGGAAGGCCTGTTCCTGCTGGTGCAGTGTTACGACCGGCTGGAACTGCCGCTGCTGCGCGACGACGCGCTGCGCGTGCTGCAGAACAACTATCCGGACAGCCGCTTCCTCGCCCAGGCCGGCGAGCCCGACAAGCGCGCCTGGTGGAAGCTGTGGTGACCCGCCGCACCTGACGCAACACAACGGCCGCCCTCGAGGCGGCCGTTTTGTTTCAGTGGTCGGCTGCCAGCGTCTGCAGCCAGTCCAGCGCCTCTTCTTCGCTGCCGATCCAACCCATGGGCGGCAGCGCCGAACGCAGCCGCTTGCCGTAGCCCATCTGGCGCATGCGCGGGTCGCAGACGACGAGCAGGCCGCGGTCGCTCTCGGTGCGGATCAGGCGCCCGGCGCCCTGCTTCAGCGCCACCGCGGCCTCGGCGACGAAATACTGCTCGAAGGGGTCGCGGCCTTCGGCACGCAGCTGGCGCACGCGCGCCTCGACCAGCGGGTCGTTCGGCGGCGGGAACGGCAGCTTGTCGATGATCACGCACTGCAGCGCGTCGCCGGGGATGTCTATGCCTTCCCAGAAACTCTGCGAGCCCACCAGCACCGAGCCGCGGCCGTCGCCGAAACGCTGCAGCAGCGCGCGCCGCGGCTGCGTGCCCTGCACCAGCACCTCGAGCGCACGGCCCTGCCATTCGGCTTCGGTACGCAGCGCCTCGGCAATCTGCGGCAGCACGCGCAGCGTCGTCGTCAGCACGAAGGTGCGCCCGTCCAGCGCACTGGCCAGGCGCGCGGCGAGCGAACCGACCGCCGCCGGATGTTCGGCTTCGCTGGGTTTCGGGAAGCGCGCCGGGATCCAGGCGCGCGCATGGTTCGGGTAGTCGAAGGGGCTGCCAACACGCAGCTTGGTCGCGTCCTCCAGCCCGGCGGCAGCGCTGAACCAGGCCAGGTCGTCGTCCTCGCCCAGCGTCGCCGAGGTGAAGATCCAGGCGCGCGGCGCCGCCTGGCGCTGTTCGGCCAGCATCTCGCGGATGTCCAGCGGCGACTCGACCAGCCGCGCCTGCTGCGGCGACAGGTCGATCCAGCGCACGCGGCCGTCGGCCGCTTCTTCGGCGAAACGGGCCGCCAGGTCGGCGACGGCACGCGCGCGTNGCGCGTTCCTGCAGGCGCACGAAGTCCGGGCCGACGGCGGCGACACCGGCGGCGGCGTCGGCAGCCGCGCTGGCGGCTTCGCTCAGCGCCGCCAGCGGCGCGTCGAGGCGGCCGTCGCGCGCCCGTTCGTCCCAGCGCAGCTTGATGATGCCGCGCACCTCGCGCAGCGCGCCGGCGCAGGCCAGGCGCAGCTCGCGCGCGGCCTTCTCCAGCCCGGCCTGCAGTTCGTGCCAGGGCATCAGCCCGCGCGCCTGCGCCAGGCCCGCGGCCAGCAGGTCGCGGCCGATGTCCAGCACCTGGGCCGTGCCCAGCGTCGTGCCGAGGAACTGCACGCCGGTCTCGACGAGCTGGTGGGCTTCGTCGAAGACGGCGGCGTCGACCGTCGGCAGCAGCTCGGCGACGCCGCTGTCGCGCAGTGCCATGTCGGCGAAGAACAGGTGGTGGTTGACGACGACGAGGTCGGCCGCCATCGCGTCGCGCCGCGCCTGCATCACGTGGCAGTTGCGGTGTTCGGGGCAGTCGGTGCCCAGGCAGTTCTCGCGCGTCGAGGTGACGATGGGGATCACCGGCGAGCGTTCGTCCAGGCCCTCGATCTCGGCCAGGTCGCCGCTGCGCGTGGCCTGGGCCCAGGACTCGACACGCGCGAGCTGGCGCACGGCGAAGCGGTCGGGCAGCTCGGCCGTGCTGCGCGCCTGCATCAGGCGGTGGCGGCAGAGGTAGCTGGAGCGGCCCTTGAGCAGCGTCATGCGCACCGGCACGCCCAGCGCCAGCACCAGGCGCGGCAGGTCGCGCAGGAAGAGCTGGTCCTGCAGGCTCTTGGTCGCGGTGCTGACCAGCGCACGCCGGTCCGACAGCAGCAGCGGCACGAGGTAGGCGAAGGTCTTGCCGACACCGGTGCCGGCTTCGGCGACCAGGGTGCCGCGCTCCTCGACGGCGCGCGCCACGGCGGCAGCGAGCCGGTCCTGGGGCTCGCGGGGCAGGAAGGAAGGGTCATGGCGCGCGAGCGCGCCGTCGCTGTCGAAAGCCGCGGCGACCCGGTCGGCGAGGTCGCTGCTCACGCGGGTTCGGGCGGGTCGAGTTCGGTCTCGAGCCGCGAGATCTGGTCGCGCAGCAACAGACGGCGCTTCTTCAGGCGGCGCAGCACGAGGTCATCTGCAGGAACGGTGATCAGGTTGCGGTCGATCAGGTCGTCGAGGTCGGCGTGCTCGATGCGCAACTCGATCAGGCGCCGCTGCGGGGTTTGCAGGATGTCGTCCATGGTGCGCATCGAAGGCTGGTAGCCCGAGTTTATAGTCGGCCGCATGCCGCCACCCGCCGCCAGGCCCGCCTTCCGCATCAGCGCCACGACGGCCCTGCACCGCGGCGACCGCGCCTACCAGCAGGACCAGGTCGCGATCCTGCCGCACGGCCGCGTCAACGGCTGCGCGCTGGCCATCGTTGCCGACGGCATGGGCGGCAAGAGCGGCGGGCGCAAGGCCGCCGACCAGGTGCTGATGACCGCGCGCCAGCTCTTCGAGCGCCACGTCCCGAGCCAGGACCACACGCCCGAGTTGCTGAGCCAGCTGGTCACGGAGTCGCATCTGATGATCAAGCTGACGGCCATCACCGCCGAGGAGGAGCCGCACAGCACCATCGCCGCCTACCTGGTGCAGCCCGATCTGCGCTGCGACGTGGTGCACGCCGGCGACTCGCGCGTCTACCACTTCCGCGGTGGCGACATGCTCTGGCGCACGACCGACCACTCCTACGTCCAGCGCCTGATCGACGAAGGCAAGATCAGCGAGGAGGCGGCAAACAACCACCCGCAGTCCAACTTGCTGACCGGCTGCCTGGGCACGCACTCGGACCCGCCGGTGGCGCTGCACACGATCGACCGGCTCGAACCCGGCGACACGCTGCTGGCCTGCAGCGACGGCCTGTGGCACTACTTCACGCCCAAGGAACTGGGTGCAATCGTGCACGCCCTGCCGGCCCGCGAAGCCGGCGAGATGCTGGTGAACAAGGCGCGCCAGCGCGCGCGCGGCGGCGGCGACAACCTGTCGCTGGCGCTGATGCGGGTCGAGCCGCTGAAGTAGTTCAGCCGGTGCGCGTGACATCGCGCCCCGGCCCTCGGCAGGCGCGCGACGCCTTGCGGCGCCGCAGGTCCAGCCTCTCCAGCTTCAGTTGGCGGGTATGGACGGCCGTGGCGGCAGCGGCGCGACCGCCTTGCCCTTGGCACGTCGTTCGGCCTCGCGTTCGGCGATGCGCGCCCGGTCGTCGGCGGCCTGCTGGCGCTGGCGCTCGGCAGCATCGACACGGCGCTCGGCGCGTGCCGCCTCCTCGCGTTCACGTGCCGCCCGCTGCGCGGCCGATGGCAGCGCGAGCGGCTTGTCGGCGGGCACCGACGCGGCCTCGCGGATCACCGGGGCCGGCTGCACCGGCACCGGCGGCCGCGCCGCCATCTCGCGCTGGCGCGCCTCGATCGCGTCGAGACGGGCCGCGGCGCGGCGCCGGCGGTCCTGCTCGTCGAGCACCAGTTCCTGGTGTTTCAGCTGGTTCAGCGCCTCGCGCCGCCGCGCCTTGGCTTCATTGCTGCAGGCGGTGACGACGAAACGGGCGCGGCAATCGGCCTGCTCGGCGGCGTAGCGCGACTCGATGGCGGCGCGTTCGCGCGCGATGCGGGCGCGCTCGGCGCGCCCGTCCAGGTCGGAGGCGGCGAAGACCGCCGGTGCGGCGAGCAGCAGCGGCAGCAGCACGAGGTGGCGAAGACGGGGGCTGTCCATGGGCGCGAGTGTGCCCGATGCCGGCATGGGTTCAGGTGAGCGAGGTGTCGACCTCGCGCCGCTCCAGCCCCAGGTACTCGGCCGACTGCATCTCGCGCAGGCGCGAGACGGTGCGCGGGAACTCGTGCGCCAGCGGTCCCTCGGTATAAAGCTCCTCCGGCGCCGCCTCGGCCGAAACCAGCAGGCGCACGCGGCGGTCGTAGAGCACGTCGACGAGCCAGGTGAAGCGCCGCGCCTCGCTCGCCAGCCGCGGCGGCATGCGCGGCACGTCCGACAGGATCAGCGTGTGAAAGCGCGAGGCGAGCTCGAGGTAGTCGTTCTGCGAGCGCGGGCCGCCGCACAGCGTCTTGAAGTCGAACCAGACGACACCGCCGGCACGGCGCCGGGCGGGGATCTCGCGGTGCTCGATGTGCAGCAGCGGGTCTTCGTCGCGCGCCTCGGCCAGGTCCTCGAAGGCCTTGGCGAGCCGGCGCTCGGCCGCGGCATCGGCCGGGTGCAGATAGGTCTCGACATGCTCCAGCGTGCGCTGGCGGTAATCGATGCCGGCGTCGACGTCGACCACCTGCAACTGCTGCTTGAGCAGCTCGATCGCCGGCAGGATGCGGTCGCGGTGCAGCCCGTTCGGGTAGAGCGCGTCGGGGTGGAAGTTGGAGGTCGTGACGATGCTGACGCGGTTGGCGAACAGCGCCGCCAGCAGCCGGTGCAGGATCATCGCGTCGGTGACGTCGGCGACGTGGAACTCGTCGAAGCAGATCAGCCGGAAGCGGCGCGCGATGCGCCGGCCGAGTTCGTCCAGCGGGTCGGCGGTGCCTTTCAAGTCCTGGAGCTCGCGGTGCACCTCGCGCATGAACTCGTGAAAGTGCAGCCGCGTCTTGCGCGTCAGCGGCACGGCCTGGAAGAAGCAGTCCATCAGGAAGCTCTTGCCGCGGCCGACACCGCCGTACATGTAGACGCCTTGCGGAATCGGCGGACGCACCAGCAGCTTGGTGAGGCGGTTGCTGCGCCGTGCCTTGTAGTCGGCCCACTCGTTCTCGCAGCGCTCGAGCGCATCGATGGCACGCAGTTGGGCGGGGTCGGCCTGGTAGCCGCGTTCGGCCAGCAAGGCCTGGTACAGCGCTCGGACGCCGGTCATGGGCGGGGCTCGGAATTCTCGGGAGGGGTGGATGCTAGCCGGCCATGCCGGGGTCGAGGACGACCCGGTCGCGGCCTTCGTGTTTGGCCCGGTACAGCAGCGCGTCGGCACGGGCCAGCGCCGGCGGCAGCGGCTCGCCAGGCAGCACCCGGGTGACGCCGATGCTCACGGTCACCTTCAGTCCTTCGGCAAGTGCCGCCCAGTCGTGGCCGTGCAGGGCCAGGCGCACGCGCTCGAGCACGCTGGCGGCGTCGGCGAGCGAGACACCGTCCAGCAGCGCGACGAACTCCTCGCCGCCCAGGCGCGCCAGCAGATCGGGCGCGCGCAGCGAGGCCGCCATCTGCGCCGCCGCGGCCTGCAGCACGGCGTCGCCGACGAGGTGCGAGAAGCGGTCGTTGATGCTCTTGAAGTGGTCCAGGTCCAGCACCGCGAGCACCTGCCCGCCGTCGCCGCGCGCGTCGAACGCCGCCTCGAGCGCACGCCGGTTGGGCAGCCCGGTCAGCGCATCGGTCCCGGCCAGCAGGCTGACGTGGCGCACGTCGGCCTCCAGCCCCTGGTTGTGGGCGCGCAGCTGGCGGTTCTCGTCGCGCAGCTGCAGCTCGACCAGGCGCGCGGCGAGTTCGTCGATGCGCTCGTCCAGCGCCGCGCGCACGGTGGCGAGCTGGCGGGCATGGCTGCGGCGCAGCAGCGCCAGCGCCGGCGCCGCGCGGCCGGCCAGTTCCTCTGCCCGCGCGGCCCGCTGCAGCCAGGCGGCGCCGCCGTCGCTGCAACGCGCGACCAGCTGGCAGGCGGCTTCGGCCGCGGCGCCCGGGTCCTCGCCGCGGCGGCGCAGCAGTTCGCCCAGCAGCAGCCAGGCGTCGCTCATCAGGCCCGGCGGCAGGTCGGCGGCTGCGGTGGTCAGCGTCTGCAGCAGCGCCAGCGCGGCGGCTTCGTCGCCGTGGCGCGCCAGCCAGCCGGCGGCCAGGAAGTCGTGGCTGCTGCGCCCCGGCAGGCCGCGGGCATGCAGCGCCGCGGTCGTGCGCTCGACCGCGTCCAGCGGCGCGCGCAGTTCGGCGAGCAGCGCCGCCGCCTTGGCCGGCTCGACCTCGTGCAGCTGGTCCCAGGCCTGCAGCCCGCTGTGCACGACGTTGATCTGCAGGCGCAGCAGGATGGACTCGTCGGCGAGCACCAGGCCGGCGCGCAGCGCACGCCGCGCCGCCTCCAGCGCATGCAGATCCAGCCCCAGCGCCTGATAGGACAGCGTGACGCCGGTGAAGACTGTCGCGACGGCGCGTGCGTCGTCGACGCCCGCCATCAGCCGCAGCACATGGCCGACGGCCTGCATCGAGGCTGCCGGCTGCTGGCTGCGCGCACGCTCGGACGCCACCAGCACCCAGGCCGAGGCCTCGAGTTCGACCACCCCGGCCGCCTGGGCGTGGACGATCGCGCGTTCGGCCCATTCCTGGGCCGGCAGCGGCTGCTCGCGGTTGGCGTGGCCCTTGGCCAGCAGCAGCGCGGCCTCGGCCGCCAGCTGCAGTTCGCCGTCGGCCAGCGCCTCGGCGTGCAGCGCCTGCACCAGCGGCCCGGCGCTGTCGAAGCGGTTCTGCGCGAAGGCCTGGCGTAGATGCGCCAGCAGCGCGAGGGCGGCTTCGCGCCGCTCGGGCGCGGCCACCCCGCGCGGCGCGCGCATCAAAAGTTCAGCGTGCGCTTGTCGACCGCCAGCGCCGCTTCCTTGACCGACTCGGCCAGCGACGGGTGGGCGTGGCAGATGCGCGCGATGTCCTCGCTGCTGGCCTTGAAGGCCATCGCGACGCAGGCCTCGGCGATCAGCTCGCTGGCCATCGGGCCGACGATGTGCACGCCCAGGATCTCGTCGCTGGTGGCGTCGGCCAGGAACTTGACCATGCCGGTGGTGTCGCCGAGCGCCCGTGCGCGGCCGTTGGCCAGGAAGGGAAAGGTGCCGGCCTTGTAGGCCCGGCCTTCGGCCTTGAGCTGCTGCTCGGTCTTGCCGACCCAGGCGATCTCGGGGCTGGTGTAGATGACCCAGGGGATCAGGCCGAAGTCGACGTGGCCGTGCTGGCCGGCGATGCGCTCGGCGACCGCCACGCCCTCTTCCTCGGCCTTGTGCGCCAGCATCGGGCCGCGCACGACGTCGCCGACGGCCCAGACGCCCGGCAGGCTGGTGCGGCACTCGTCGTCGACGACGATGGCGCCGCGTTCGTCGAGCTTCAGGCCCACGGCCTCGGCGTTCAGGCCGACGGTGTTGGGCTGGCGGCCGATCGAGACGATCAGCTTGTCGACCTCCAGCGTCTTCTCGGCGCCCTTGGCGTCGGCGTAGGCGACGCTGACGCCCTTGGCCGTGGTCTTGATCTCGCCGATCTTCACGCCCAGCTCGACCTTCAGGCCCTGCTTGGCGAAGGCCTTCTGCGCCTCCTTGGCGATCTGCTCGTCGGCCGCGCCCAGGAAGGCCGGCAGCGCCTCGAGCACCTGCACCTCGGCGCCGAGCCGGCGCCAGACCGAGCCCATCTCCAGGCCGATGACGCCGGCGCCGATGACACCCAGCTTCTTCGGCAGCGCGACGATGCGCAGCGCGCCGTCGTTGCTCAGGATCTTGTCCTCGTCGAAGGGCAGGCCGGGCAGCGCGCGGGCGCTGGAGCCGGTGGCGACGACGACCTGCTTGGCCGTCAGCACTTCGTCGCCGACGGCGATCTCCCAGCCGCCGTCGACCGCCTTCACGAACGAACCACGGCCATGGAAGAACGCGACCTTGTTCTTCTTGAACAGGTAGAGGATGCCGTCGTTGTTCTGCTTCACGACCGCGTCCTTGCGCGCGACCATCTTCGCGACGTCCATCGACAGGCCCTTGACGCCGATGCCGTGCTCGGCGAAGTGTTTGGCCGCGTGTTCGTAGTGCTCGCTGGACTGCAGCAGCGCCTTGCTCGGGATGCAGCCGACGTTGGTGCAGGTGCCGCCCGGGGCCGGGCCGCCCTTGTCGTTCTTCCACTCGTCTATGCAGGCGGTGGCAAAGCCGAGCTGGGCGGCGCGGATCGCGGCGATGTAGCCGCCGGGGCCGCCGCCGATGACGATGACGTCGAATTTCTTGGACATGTTGTCTTTCTAGACCGGGTCTTCGGGCACGAAGATCCACAGCAGCAGGTACAGCAGCACGCCAGTGCCGCCGAAGGAGGCGAGGCCGACGGCGACCAGGCGCCAGATCCAGGCCTCGACGCCGGTGGCCTGCGCCAGGCCGCCGCAGACGCCGCCTATCCAGCGGTCGCTGCGGCTGCGGCGCAGCCGGTTGACGGCGTCGAAGGTCGGCGCCGGGGCACCGCCATCGAGCAGGCGCGCCTTGGCACGAGCGAACTCGTCCTCGGAGAGCACACCGCGCTGGCGCAGTTCGTCCAGGCGTGCGAGTTCGTCGGCCAGGCTCATCGCGCCGGCATCAGATGTCGAACAGCAGGCGCGCCGGGTCTTCCAGCGCTTCCTTCATCGCCACCAGGCCGAGCACGGCTTCGCGGCCGTCGATGATGCGGTGGTCGTAGGACATCGCCAGGTAGTTCATCGGCCGGATGACGATCTGGCCGTTCTCGACGGCGGCGCGGTCCTTGGTCGCGTGCACGCCCAGGATGGCGCTCTGCGGCGGGTTGATGATCGGCGTCGACAGCATCGAGCCGAAGACGCCGCCGTTGCTGATCGAGAAGGTGCCGCCGGAGAGTTCCTCCAGCGACAGCTTGCCGTCACGAGCCTTGGCGCCGTACTCGGCGATCTTCTTCTCGATGTCGGCAAACGACATCTGGTCGGCGTTGCGCAGGATCGGCACCACCAGCCCGCGCGGTGTACCGACCGCGATGCCGATGTCGAAGAAGCCGTGGTAGACGATGTCGCTGCCGTCGACCGAGGCGTTGAGCACCGGGTACTTCTTCAGCGCCGCGACCGCGGCCTTCACGAAGAAGGACATGAAGCCGATCTTGACGCCGTGCTCCTTCTCGAAGCGCTCCTGGAAGCGCTTGCGCATCTCCATCACCGGCGCCATGTTGACCTCGTTGAAGGTGGTCAGGATGGCGTTGGTGGCCTGCGACTGCAGCAGGCGCTCGGCGACGCGGGCGCGCAGGCGCGACATCGGCACGCGCTGCTCGGGACGCTCGCCCAGGTTGACCGCGGGCGCGGCCACCGGCGGCAGCGGCCGGGCGACCGCGGGCGCGGCCAGCGCGGCGACCGGCGCGGCAGGCTTGGGGGCAGCGGGCTTGGGCGCGGCCAGCGCGCCGAGCACGTCGCCCTTGGTGACGCGGCCGTCCTTGCCGGTGCCGGGCACCGAGCCGGTGGCCAGGTTGTTGTCGGCCATCAGCTTGGCGGCGGCGGGCATCGCGACGCCGGCCTTGGAGCCGCCGGCGGCTGGGGCCGCGGCAGCGGGAGCCGCTGCGGTAGGCGCCGGAGCAGCGGCGGCGGGTGCGGCGGCGCCGGCCTTGGCCTCGGTGTCGATCTTCGCGATCAGCTGGTCGCTGCCGACGGTGGCACCGTCGGCTTCGACGAGTTCGGCCAGCACCCCGGCGGCCGGTGCCGGGACTTCGAGCACGACCTTGTCGGTCTCGATCTCGATCAGGATCTCATCGATCGCGACCGCGTCGCCGGGCTTCTTCTTCCACTGCAGCAGGGTGGCTTCCGCGACCGATTCGGACAGTTGCGGGACCTTCACTTCAACGATTGCCATGGTGTTTCTTCTGGATGAGGTGTCACGCCATCAAGTGGCCGCCGCGGACCGGCTTCGCCGGGCCGCCGGCGGCGCCCCTTGAGGGGAGCGCCGAAGGCGCTACGGGGTGGTCCTTACTTCGTCAAGACAAAGCCCTTGAGCTTGCCGTAGGCCTGCTCGAGCAGCGTCTTCTGCTGCTCCTGGTGCAGGTGCGAGTAGCCCACGGCGGGCGATGCCGACGGCGGCCGGCCGGCATAACCCAGCTTCTGGCCCTCGAGCATGTTCTCGTGCACGTAGTGCTGCACGAAGAACCAGGCGCCCTGGTTCTGCGGTTCGTCCTGGCACCACACGACTTCGGTCGCGTTCGGGAACCGCTTGAGTTCGGCGGCGAAGGCCTTGTGCGGGAACGGATAGAGCTGCTCGACGCGGATGATCGCCACGTCAGCGGCCTTCTTCTCCTCGCGCTTCCTGATCAGGTCGTAGACCACCTTGCCCGAGCAGCAGACGACACGCTTGACCTTGTCGGCCTCGGCCTGCGGGTGCAGCGAGGTCATCACGGTGCGGAACTCGCCGCGCGTGAACTCGGCGAGCGGCGAGGTCGCGTCCTTGGCGCGCAGCAGCGACTTGGGCGAGAAGATGATCAGCGGCTTGCGGAACTGGCGCACCATCTGCCGGCGCAGCAGGTGGAAGATCTGGCTGGCCGAGGTCGGCTGCACGATCTGCATGTTGTTGTCTGCGGCCAGCTGCATGAAGCGCTCCAGGCGCGCCGAGCTGTGCTCGGGGCCCTGGCCTTCGTAGCCGTGCGGCAGCAGCATCACCAGGCCGTTGGCGCGGCCCCACTTCACTTCGCCCGAGGCGATGAACTGGTCGATGACGACCTGGGCGCCGTTGGCGAAGTCGCCGAACTGCGCTTCCCAGATCGTCAGCGTGTTCGGCTCGGCCGAGGCGTAGCCGTATTCGAAGCCGAGCACCGCCTCTTCCGACAGGATGGAGTCGATGACGACGAAGGGCGCCTGGCCGTCGGCGACGTTCTGCAGCGGCACGTAGGTGCCGGTGTCCCACTTCTCGCGGTTCTGGTCGTGCAGCACCGAGTGGCGGTGGGTGAAGGTGCCGCGCCCGCAGTCCTCGCCCGACAGGCGCACCGCGTAGCCGCTGGCGACCAGCGACGCGTAGGCCAGCGTCTCGCCCATGCCCCAGTCGACGTTGATCTCGGCGCGGCCCATCGCGGCGCGGTCGGCCAGCACCTTCTCGACCAGCGGATGCAGCTTGAAGGTCGGCGGCACCGTCGTCACGCGCTCGGCCAGGCGCTTGACCTCGGCCAGCGGCAGCGCGGTGTCGGCGGCGTCGGTCCACTTCTTGCCGAGGAAGGGCACCCAGTCGACCGCGTACTTGCTCTTGAAGTTCGTCAGCACCGGGTTGCTGGTGTGGCGGCCTTCGTCCATCGCGGAGCGGAAGGCCTTGACCATCTGGTCCGGGCCGTCCTCGGCGAGCACGCCCTGGGCGACGAGCTTGTCGCCGTAGAGCTTGCGCGTGCCGGGGTGCTGCGCGATCTTCTTGTACATCAGCGGCTGCGTCAGGCTCGGCGTGTCCTGTTCGTTGTGGCCGAGCTTGCGGAAGCAGACGATGTCGACGACGACGTCCTTCTGGAACTGCTGGCGGTAGTCCATCGCCAGCTGGGTGCACAGCACGACGGCCTCGGGGTCGTCGCCGTTCACGTGCAGCACCGGCGCCTCGATCATCTTGACGACGTCGGTGCAGTACAGCGTCGAGCGGCTGTCGCGCGGGTCGCTGGTGGTGAAGCCGATCTGGTTGTTGACGACCAGGTGCACCGTGCCGCCGGTGAAGTAGCCGCGCGTCTTGGCCAGCGCCAGCGTCTCCATCACGACGCCCTGGCCGGCAAAGGCGGCGTCGCCGTGCACCTGCACCGGCAGCACCTGGCTGCCGCTCTTGTCGCCGCGGCGGTCCATGCGCGCCTTGGCCGAACCTTCGACGACCGGGTTCACGATCTCGAGGTGCGAGGGGTTGAAGGCCAGGCTCAGGTGGACCGGGCCGCCGACGGTGGTGACGTCGCTGGAGAAACCCTGGTGGTACTTGACGTCGCCCGAGGGCAGCGCCTCGGGCGCGGTGTGGTCGAACTCGGCGAACAGGTCCTTGGGCATCTTGCCCAGGGTGTTGACGAGCACGTTCAGGCGGCCGCGGTGGGCCATGCCGATGACGATCTCCTGCACGCCCTTGCCGCCGGCGCGCTGCACCAGCTCGTCCATCGAGGCGATGAAGCTCTCGCCGCCTTCGAGCGAGAAACGCTTCTGGCCGACGTACTTGGTGTGCAAGTAGCGCTCCAGGCCTTCGGCGGCGGTCAGGCGCTCGAGGATGTGCTTCTTCTCGTCGACCGTGAAGTTCGGCTTGCTGCGGCTGGACTCGAGCCGCTCCTGCCACCAGCGTTTCTCGGCCGGGTCGGTGCCGTGCATGAACTCGACGCCGATGGTGCCGCAGTAGGTCTCGCGCAGCGCCTGCAGGATCTCCCGCAGGCTCATGTTCTCGGCCTTGCTGAAATACGTGTTGGCGGCCGAGAACATGATGTCCATGTCCGACTCGCTCAGGTCGTAGAACGCAGGCTCGAGCTCGGGAATCTTGGCGCGCTCGGTGCGCTTGAGCGGATCGAGGTCGGCCCAGCGCGAGCCGAGCACGCGGTAGGCGGCGATCAGGCTCTGGACGTGGACCTGCTTGCGCGCGACGGCGAGGTCGGTGGCGCTGGCCTTGAGCGTGAAGGCATTGGCCTTGGCGCGCTGGGCGAAGGATTCGACGACGGGCGCGTGAGCGACGTCGCGGCTGTCGGAGCCGTCGACCGCGGGCACGTGCTGGAGGTTGTCGAAGTAGGCGCGCCAGTTGTCGGGCACGCTGCCGGGGTTGTCGAGGTAGGCCTCGTAGAGTTCCTCGACATACGGGGCATTGCCCCCGAACAGGTACGAGTTCGACCTGTACTGCTGCATCATCTTTCGCGCACCTTTCACCCCGGTTCCCAGGGCTACGATGGGTTGATCAACCTTCCGCGGCCCCGGCTTCACCGGTTGGCGGATTGCGACCCGCCTTGCTGTACGTCTGACTCAGCAAGGGGACGGGAAGGACCAGACACGGACCGTATCCAGCGAAAGACTGTAGCACTTGTGGTGATTTGACGTAGCCGGGTGTTCGGCGCCGCGCCGGCCGGTTACGGGCTCCGGTCGTGGCAAATGGCACGGTGCGAGGTCCTTGATCCGGGTTTGCTGCCGGCCCGCCCGGGCGCAGACTGGCGCCGATGCAAGGCCGCAGGATCCTGATCGCCGCGTCGGCGCCGCCCAAGCCGGCGCAGGGCGCTGCCTGCAACGGCTGCGGCGTCTGCTGCGCGGCCGAACCCTGCCCGCTGGGCGTGTGGATCTCGCGCCGGCGCCACGGCGCCTGCGCGGCGCTGCTCTGGGTCGAGCACGAATCGCGTTACCGCTGCGGCGTGATCGCCGAGCCCGGCCGCCACCTGCCCTGGCTGCCGGCGGCCTGGGCCGGGCGGCTGGCGCGGCGCTGGATCGCAGCCGGCGCCGGCTGCGACGCCAGCCTCGAAGTCGAGGCGGCCGCAAATCAAAAGGCCGGCGTCCCGCCGGCCCGCTGAAGCGCCGTCCGCGCGCTCAGCCCAGTGCCAGGCGGCGGCGCGCCGCCGCGTACTCGCGCTGCAGCCGGGCGACGAGTTCGGCCGTCGGCAGCACCGCCTTGACCGCGCCTATGCCCTGGCCGCAGCCCCAGATGTCCTTCCAGGCCTTGGCACCGTCGCCGCCGAAGTTCATCTTCGACGGGTCGCTCTCGGGCAGGTGCTCCGGGTCCAGCCCGGCGGCGCGGATCGAGGGTTTCAGGTAGTTGCCGTGCACGCCGGTGAAGAGGCTGGAATAGACGATGTCGTCGCTGCTGCTGTCGACGATGCACTGCTTGTAGGCGGGGCTGGCGCGGGCCTCGTCGGTGGCGATGAAGGCCGAGCCGATGTAGGCCAGGTCGGCGCCCATGGCCTGCGCGGCCAGCACCGCGTCGCCGGTCGCAATGGCGCCCGACAGCGCCAGCGGCCCGTCGAACCAGGCGCGGATCTCCTGGATCAGCGCGAACGGGCTCTTCACCCCGGCGTGGCCGCCGGCACCCGCGGCCACCGCGATCAGCCCGTCGGCGCCCTTCTCCACCGCCTTGTGCGCGAAGGCGTCGTTGATGACGTCGTGCAGCACGATGCCGCCCCAGGCGTGCACCGCAGCGTTCAGGTCGCTGCGCGCGCCCAGCGAGGTGATGACCAGCGGCACCTTGTAGCGCGCGCAGACCTCGAGGTCGTGCTCCAGCCGGTCGTTGCTCTTGTGCACGATCTGGTTGATCGCGAACGGCGCGGCCTTGCGCTCGGGGTGTTCGCGGTCCCAGGCGGCCAGCGTCTCGGTGATCTCGGCCAGCCACTCGTCGAGCTGCGACGCCGGCCGCGCGTTCAGCGCCGGCATCGAGCCGACGATGCCGGCCTTGCACTGCTCGATGACGAGCTTGGGGTTGCTGATGATGAACAGCGGCGAGCCGATGACCGGCACCGACAGCCCCTGCAGGATGGGCGGCAGCATCAGAAGGCCTCCAGTTCGAGCGCGGTGACGGCGCCCGCGCCTTCGACGATCGAGTCGCGCAGGCCGGTGCAGCGGTTCAGGATGTGGTCGCCGTAGAAGCGGGCGGTGGCGATCTTGGCGCGCATGAACTCCGGGTCCTCGCCGGCGGCGAGCCGGTCTTCGGCAACGGCCAGCGCACGCGCCATCTGCCAGCCGGCGACCGCCGTGCCGGCCAGCATCAGGTAAGGCACGCTGCCGGCGAAGACGGCGTTCGCATCCGTCCTGACGTTCGCCAGCACGAAGTCGACGACGTCGAGCAGAGCCTGGCGCGCGGCGCCGAGCCGGCGCGCCATCGTGCGGCTGGCATCGCTGGCGCGGGCGGCGAGTTCGGTTTCGGTGGCCTCGATCCGGGCCGCGATCGCGCGTGCGGTGGCGCCGCCGTCGCGTGCGGTCTTGCGGCCGACCAGGTCGTTGGCCTGGATCGCCGTCGTGCCTTCGTAGATCGTCAGGATCTTGGCGTCGCGCAGGTACTGCGCCGCGCCGGTCTCCTCGATGAAGCCCATGCCGCCGTGCACCTGCACGCCCAGGCTGGCGACGTCCAGGCTCATCTCGGTGGACAGGCCCTTCACCAGCGGCACGAGGAACTCGTAGAAGGCCTGGTTCTGCTTGCGCACGGCTTCGTCCGGGTGCGTGTGCGCGGCGTCGTAGGCGGCGGCAGCCACCAGCGCCATCGCCCGGCACCCCTCGGTGTGGGCGCGCATCGTCATCAGCATGCGGCGCACGTCGGGGTGGCGGATGATGGCCGAAGCACCCGGCGTCGAGCCGTCGACCGGGCGGCTCTGCACCCGGTCGCGGGCGTAACGCACCGCGAGCTGGTAGGCGCGTTCGGCCAGCGCGATGCCCTGCACGCCGACGCCGAAACGCGCCGCGTTCATCATGATGAACATGTACTCGAGGCCGCGGTTCTCCTGGCCGACGAGGTGGCCGACGGCGCCACCATGGTCGCCGAATTGCAGCACTGCGGTCGGGCTGGCCTTGATGCCCAGCTTGTGTTCGATGCTGACGCAGTGCACGTCGTTGCGCGTGCCGTCGGGCAGGAACTTCGGGCAGACGAACAGCGAGATGCCCTTCACGCCCTCGGGCGCACCGGCCACGCGTGCGAGCACGAGGTGGACGATGTTCTCGGCCATGTCGTGTTCGCCCCAGGTGATGAAGATCTTGGTGCCGAAGAGCTTGTGGCTGCCGTCGGCCTGGGGTTCGGCGCGCGTGCGCACCAGCGACAGGTCGCTGCCGGCCTGCGGCTCGGTCAGGCACATCGTGCCGGTCCAGCGGCCCGCGATCATGTTCGGGATGTAGGCGGCCTGCTGCTCGTGGCTGCCGGCGGTCAGCAGCGCCTCGATCGCGCCGTCGCTCAGCAGCGGGCACAGCGCGAAGCTGATGCTGGCGCTGTTGACCATCTCGCCGCAGGCCGCGCCGATCAGCTTGGGCAGGCCCTGGCCGCCGAACTCGACCGGGTGCTGCAGCCCCTGCCAGCCGGCTTCGGCGAACTGGTGGAAGGCCTGCTTGAAGCCGGGCGTCGCGTGCACCTGGCCGTCGGCGAAGCTCGACGGCCTGACGTCGCCTTCACGGTTCAGCGGGGCGACGACGTCCTCGTTGAAACGGGCGCACTCCTCCAGCACGGCAGCTGCTGTATCCAGTCCGGCGTCCTCGAATCCGGGCAGTTGGGCGACGGCGTCGATGCCGGCCAGCTCCTTCATCACGAACAGCATGTCCTTCACCGGGGCACGGTAGGTCATTGTTGGTCTCCAGATGGAAAAAAGGCGCCGCGGACGGCGCCTGAGGGGACGAATCAGTTCAGGTTCACAGGCTGGCGACGAGTTCCGGCACCGCGGTGAACAGGTCGGCCTCGAGGCCGTAGTCGGCGACGCTGAAGATCGGGGCCTCGGGATCCTTGTTGATCGCGACGATGACCTTGCTGTCCTTCATGCCTGCCAGATGCTGGATCGCGCCGCTGATGCCGGCGGCGATGTAGAGCTGGGGCGCGACGATCTTGCCGGTCTGCCCGACCTGCCAGTCGTTGGGCGCGTAGCCGGCGTCGACCGCGGCGCGGCTGGCGCCGAGCGCGGCACCCAGCTTGTCGGCCAGCGGCAGCAGCACCTCGTTGAACTTGTCGCTGGAGCCGAGCGCACGGCCGCCGCTGACGATGATCTTGGCGGCGGTCAGCTCGGGCCGGTCGCTGGTGGCGATCTCGCTGCCGACGTAGACCGACAGGCCGGCGTCGGCCACGGCCGGGATCGATTCGACCGCGGCGCTGCCGCCGGTCGCCGCCGCGGCGTCGAAGCCGGTGGTGCGCACCGTGATCACCTTGACCGGGTCGGCGCTCTGCACGGTGGCGATGGCGTTGCCGGCGTAGAACGGGCGCTCGAAGGTGTCGGCCGAGACGATCTTCGTCGCGTCGCTGATCTGGGCGACGTCGAGCAGCGCGGCGACACGCGGCGCGACGTTCTTGCCGCCGGCGGTCGACGGGAACAGCACATGGCTGTAGCCCGAGGCGATGGCGACGACCTGGGCCGACAGGTTCTCGGCCAGGCCGTGGGCCAGCGCCGGGCCGTCGGCGTGCAGCACCTTGGCGACACCGGCGATCTGCGCCGCGGCCTGGGCGGCGCCGGCGGCGTTCTCGCCGGCAACCAGCACGTGCACGTCGCCGCCGCAGGCCAGCGCCGCGGTGACGGTGTTCAGGGTCGCGCCCTTGATGTTCGCGTTGTCGTGTTCGGCAATGACAAGAATGGGCATATCAACAGCTCCGGCGCAGTTCGCGCGGCAGACGGGAGACGGACGGTGAAGCACCGAGCGGCCGCCGCGGAACCGGCTTCGCCGGGCCGCTGGCGGCGGCGCCACCCTGGGGGGCCGAGCCGGGACGGGGAGCGTCCAGTGGACGCTCCCTGCCAGGTGAGGAGCCGGGCCGATGGCCCGGCGCGGCCTGCAAGGCAGCGCCGAAGGCGCTTCGGGGGGGAGTCATTCCTCAGATCACCTTGGCTTCGTTCTTCAGCTTGGCCACCAGCGTGGCGACATCGGGCACCTTGACGCCGGCGCCGCGCTTGGGCGGCTCGCTGACCTTCAGCGTCTTCAGGCGCGGCGTCACGTCGACGCCCAGGTCGGCCGGCTTGAGGACCTCCAGCGGCTTCTTCTTGGCCTTCATGATGTTGGGCAGCGTGACGTAGCGCGGCTCGTTCAGGCGCAGGTCGGCGGTGACGACGGCCGGCAGCTTCAGGTCCACGGTCTCGGCACCACCGTCGATTTCGCGCGTGACCTTGGCGCGGCCATCGGCGATCTCGATCTTGCTGGCGAAGGCACCCTGCGCCAGGCCGGCGAGCGCGGCCAGCATCTGGCCGGTCTGGTTGGCGTCGTCGTCGATCGCCTGCTTGCCGACGATCACCAGGCCCGGCTGCTCCTTGTCGACCAGCGCCTTCAGCAGCTTGGCGACCGCCAGCGGCTGCAGTTCCTCGGTGGTCTCGACCAGGATCGCGCGGTCGGCACCGATCGCCATCGCGGTGCGCAGCGTCTCCTGGCACTGCGTAACGCCGCAGGACACGGCGACGATCTCGGTCGCGACACCCTTCTCCTTGAGCCGCACCGCCTCTTCGACGGCGATCTCGTCGAAGGGGTTCATGCTCATCTTGACGTTGGCGATGTCCACCCCGGTGCCGTCGCTCTTCACGCGGACCTTGACGTTGTAATCGACCACCCGCTTGACGGGGACCAGCACCTTCATGCCTCAGCTCCTGGGAGTTGACGTTGACGTTACCCGACGATTCTAGTGGGGGGCTTCGCGACACACCGCAGGAGGCCCCAGAAATCGAACGATCGTTCTATTTTGTGCGAGACAGGCGGGGCCGACTACTGGTAATCCCCCTGCCCCGTGGGTGCCGCGGCCTCAGGCCGCCGCCGGCTCGCGCAGCCAGCGCCACAGCGTGCTGCGGTTGACGCCCAGCAGCTGTGCCGCTTCGCCGGCGCGGCCGCCGCAGCGCTCCAGCGCCTGGCGGGCGCGTTCGGCACGCGG
>NZ_NRRU01000101.1 GCF_016583785.1 Rubrivivax gelatinosus
GCCGGCCGCTGGCCGAGCCCTGTCCAGGTGCGCCCCTCCCGATGCCGTGCGCTCCGGATCCCCGGGATAGCCCCAAGACGAGGCCTTTCCCGGCTGACCAGCCGTTCCGGCGATGGCATGCGAACTGCTTAGGGATGATCAACGGATCATTGGATCCAATCGGAGTGGCGATGCTGCCCTATCCCCTGTCCCTGGACTCCAGCCGGCTGGCCGCCGCGCACGACGAGGCTTATGCGCACATCCTGAAGGCGCTGCGTCACGGCCGTTATCGCGCCGGCGAACGCCTGGTCCCCGAGACGATCGCCGCCGAGATCGGCACCAGCCGCATGCCGGTGCGGGAAGCCTTGCGCCGCCTCGCCGCGGAAGGCCTGGTGACCGTGCGCGCGAACCGCGGCGTGACCGTCAACGCGCTCAATGTCCGCGACATGCAGGAGGCCTTCGAGATGCGGGCCGTGCTCGAGGGGCTGGCGGCGCGCCTGGCGGTGCCGCGGCTGGCAGCAGCCGACATCCGCCGCCTCGAGCGTATGGTCGACGCCATGGAAGACCGCGAGGCGCCGGGCGCCGACTGGACCACTGCGCATCGCGCCTTCCATGAGGCCCTGTGCGCCTATGCCGAGAGCCCGCGCCTGCAGCGCCAGATCGAGAGCCTGCACGCGCTGGTCGAGCCGCACATGCGCCTGTGGGACGACATGGCCGACCGCCATGTCGGCACGCGTGAGCACCACGATCGCCTGCTCGAGGTCCTGCGTTCGGGCGAACCCGCCGCGGCGGAAGCGGCGATGCGCAGCCACGTGATGGACACCGTGCCCGACCTGCTGCGCCGCCTGGCCGCCGGTCCCTGACGCGCCGCGGCCCGCGGCGCCTTCCTCCACCCCTTTCCCCGTGTCCGCCGGATGCCAGGCCGGCATGGCGGAGCCTTGCCCGTCGACCACAGGAGTCATCCATGTCCCGTTCTCCCGTCCCGACCGATCACAAGGCCGCACTCGCGGCCGCGCTCTCCACCCAGTTCAGCCGCCGCCGCCTGTTGGCAGCCGCAGGCGCCGGGCTTCTGTCCGCCAGCGCGGCCGGCCTCGCGCAGGCCCAGGGCACGCCGAAGAAGGGCGGCACGCTCACGCTCGCCTGGGTCGAGGCGATCGACACGCTGGACCCGCACCTGACCTCGTCGGCGGGTGCGATCAAGGTCATCAACAACGTCTTCAACGGCCTGCTGAAGGTCTCCTACGACGGCAAGTCCGTCAGCTTCGAGCCCGACCTGGCCGAGAAGTGGGACATGCCCGACGAGAAGACGCACGTCTTCAAGTTGCGTCCCGGCGTCAAGTTCCACAACGGCGACGCCTGCGACGCCGAGGCCGTGAAGTGGAGCCTCGAGCGCGTGAAGTCACCGGCGCTGAAGTCGCCGCACGCCTGGAAGCTGGAACTGCTGGAGCACATCGACGTCGTCGACCCGCTGACCGTGCGCCTGCGTTTCAGGAAACCCTTTGCCTTCCTGCCGGTGGCGCTCACCGGCAGCACCGGGCGCGCCGGCACCATCGTCAACCGCCGCGCGGTCGAGGCGGCGGGGGCGGGCTTCGGCCGCGCACCGGTCGGCACCGGCCCCTTCAAGCTCGTCGGCTGGAAGGAGAACGACTCGATCGAGCTGCAGCGCAACCCCGCCTACTTCGAGCCCGGCAGGCCCCATCTCGACCGGGTGCTGATCAAGCTGATCAAGGAGCCGAGCGCGGCCGTGGCGGCGCTGATGTCCGGCCAGGTCGACGGCCTGTCGGTGTGCCCGTTCCAGTTCATCCCGCAACTGCGCAAGAACCCCTCGCTACAGGTGCTCGGCCAGGTCGAGGGCAACTACGCCTTCCTCGGCATGAACAACAAGCGCGCACCTTTCAACGACATCGCGCTGCGCCAGGCGGTGGCCTTCGCGATCGACCGCAGGGTCATCGTCCAGCAGAGCTACTTCGGCGAGGCGATCCCGGCCTACACCTGCATCTCGCCGCCGATGTCGCAGTTCTACGACCCGGGCATCGCCAAGAGCGGGCGCGGCCAGTTCCTCGACCTGGCCAAGGCCAAGGCCTTGCGTGCGAAGGCCAAGGTCCAGGGCGAGATCAACCCGGTCTACATCGTCACCGAGGGCTTCACCGGCTCGGGCGGCCTGGGTACGCGCAACGCCCAGCTGATCGCGCCGATGCTCGCGCAGATCGGCATCAAGCCGAAGATCGAGCTGGTCGACCGGGCGATCTGGCTGCAGCGCCGCAACGCCGGCGACTTCGACCTGTACGACGAGGCCTGGGTCGCGGACCTGGACCCGGACGAGACGATCACGCCCGAGTGGTCGACCGGCAAGCCCTGGAACTTCGTCGGCTACCGCAACCCGAAGTTCGACGAGGCGGTGAAGGCCGCGGCCGAGACCACCGACGTCGCCAGGCGGCGCCGGCTCTACATCGAGGCCGAGGACGTGCTGATGGCCGACGCGCCGCTGGCGGTGCTGGCGCACATGAAGGTCTTCAAGATCCTCAGCCGCAAGGTCCGCGGCTTCGAGTACGTGCCGGCGGATCTGCTGAACCTGCACGACGTCTGGCTGGCCTGAGGACGCGGCGATGGCAACCCGCTGGTGGCGTGCACTGGGCACGCTGGCACAGACCGCGGTGGTGCTGGTCGTCGTCTCGGGGATCAGCTTCGCGTTCCTGAAGCTGTCCCCGGGCGACCCGGTGGCGCTGCTGCTCGGCTCCGACTACTCGCGCGAGGCCTACGACCAGCTGTTCCGCCAGCTGGGGCTGGACCGGCCCTGGACGGTCCAGTACCTCGACTGGCTGGCGCGCTTCGCCCGCGGCGACTGGGGCACCAGCTACGTCAGCAGGCAGGACATCTTCGAGCTGGCGGTGCAGCAGGCGCTGCCGGTCACGCTGACACTGGCGGCGCTGTCGCTGGCGGTGGCGCTGGCCGTCGGCATCCCGCTGGGCGTGCTGGCCGCGGTGCGGCGCAACAGCTGGATCGACCTGGCCGCCAGCGCCATCGCCATCGGCGGCAACGCCTTTCCCAGCTTCTACCTGGGCGTGGTGCTGATCTGGCTCTTCAGCGTCGCGTTCAACTGGTTCCCCGCCATGGGCTACGTCTCGCCCTGGGACGACCCGCTGACCGGGCTGTGGCATCTGTGCCTGCCGGCGCTGACCCTGGGCGCTTGGTACGTGGGCCTGATCGCCACCGTGACGCGCGCCAGCCTGCTGGAGGTGCTGGCCCAGCCGTACATGGCCGCGGCGCGTGCGCGCGGCGAACCCGAGTGGCGCGTGATCTGGGTTCACGGCATGCGCAACGTCGCGATGCCGCTGGTCACCGTCATCGGCCTGCAGCTCGGCGGCATGCTGCGCGGCGCGGTGATGACCGAGGTCGTGTTCACGCTGCCGGGCCTGGGAATGATGATCACCGGCGCCGTGCAGACACGCGAGTACCTCGTCGTGCAGGCCGGGATCATGATCACCGCGTTGTTGTTCATCGGCGTGAACTTCGTGGTGGACCGTACCTACACGCTGCTCGACCCGAGGTTGCGCAAGGCATGAACGCCGAAGTCCTTTCTCCTGCCGGCGCCTTGCCGCCGGCCCGTCGCATCGCGCGCAGCGCCGCACGCGGCTGGCGCCGTCTGCGCGCCCAGCACAAGGCCATGGCCGGCGGCGCGATCGTGCTGGTCTTCGCGCTGGCGGCGCTGTTCGCGCCCTGGCTCGCGCCCTACGCCCCGACCGAACAGAACTTTATCGACGCGATGCAGGCGCCGAGCTGGGCCCATCCGCTGGGCACCGACTCGTTCGGCCAGGACATCCTGTCGCGCACCCTGTACGGGGCGCGGTCGGCGCTGTGGATCGGCTTCGGCTCGGTCGCCCTGGGCCTGCTGGCCGGCGTGACGATCGGCCTGATCGCCGGGCTGCGCGGCGGGCGCGTCGAATGGGCCCTGATGCGCCTGACCGACGGCCTGCTCGCCTTCCCGGAACTCATCATGGCGATGGCCTTCATGGCCGTTCTCGGCCTGGGCCTGGGCAACGTCGTGCTGGCACTGGCGTTGTCCTTCGTCGGGCCCTTCGCACGCACCGTGCGCGCCGACGTGCTGCAGGTGAAGGCCCGCCCCTTCATCGAGGCCGCGCGCCTGATGGGCGTGCCCGAGCGCGAGGTCATCCTGCGCCACGTGCTGCCGAACGTGGCCGCGCCGATCCTGATCCAGGCCGGCATGCGCACCTCGATCGCGATCCTGCTCGCCTCGGGGCTGTCCTTTCTCGGCCTCGGTGTCGTGCCGCCGACGCCCGACTGGGGCCTGATGATCGCCGAGGGCCGCGGCTTCGTCTCGATGGCGCCGTGGATGTCGGGCATGCCGGGGCTGGCGCTGGCGCTGCTGCTGGTCGGGCTGAACCTGCTGGCCGAGGGACTGCGCGACGCGCTGGACCCGCGCGCCAGCCATGGAGGACAGGCATGAACGCCGTGCTGACGCCCCGGGCCGGCGCCCGGGAATCGAACGACACGCAGCCCTGGCCGATGCTGGAGCTGGAGCGCTTCACGCTGCGCCGCCGCGGCGTGGCGGTGCTCGACGAGGTGTCGCTGACGCTGGCAGCGGGGCAGACGCTGGCCCTGATCGGCGAGTCGGGGGCCGGCAAGTCCACGCTCGCCTACGCGGCGATGGGCCTGGTGCGTCCGCCCGAGGTCGTGTTCGAAGGCCGGCTGGCAGTCGGCGACTGCGACGTCGGCGAGGCGAGCGAGAAGACGCTGCGCACGCTGCGCGGCAGCCGCATCGGCATGATCTTCCAGGACGCGTCGGCGGCGCTGAACCCGTGCTTCACCGTGCTGCAGCACCTGTCGGAGCCGCTGCGCCGCCACCGCGGCCTGCGCGGCGCCGACTGCCGCCGGCGTGCCGTCGAGCTGCTGGCTCAGGTCGGCATCGGCGACCCGGCCGGCCGCCTGTCGGCCTACCCGCACGAGCTGTCCGGCGGCATGCAGCAGCGTGTGATGATCGCGATCGCGCTGGCCTGCGAGCCGCGGCTGCTGATCGCCGACGAGCCGACGAGCGCGCTCGACGTCACCATCCAGGCGCAGATCATGGCGCTGATCCTCGAGCGCGTGCGCGCGCTCGGGGCCTCGGCGGTGTTCGTGCTGCACGACCTCGCGCTGGCGACCCAGGTCGCCGACCGCGTGGCGGTGATGTACGCCGGCCAGATCGTCGAGGAAGGGCCGGTGCGCGAGGTGCTCGGCCGCCCGCGCCATCCTTACACCCGCGGGCTGCGCGCCAGCGCGATCGAGTTCGGCGCCGAGCGCCTGGCGCCGATCGCCGGCGTCGTGCCGCCGCTGTCGGCGATGCCTGCAGGCTGCCGCTTCGCGCCGCGCTGCGGGCGTGCCAGCGCGCAGTGCTCGCAGCGTCCGCAACCCCTCTCGATCGGCGGCGTGCGCGTCGCCTGCTGGCACCCATGAACGACGCCCCTCGCCAAGCGGCCGCCCCGGCGCGGCCATTGTTCACGCTGCTCGACGTCGAGAAGCGCTTCCTGCTCGACGGTGGACGCCGCGAGCTGCGTGCGCTCGACGGCATCCGCCTGACGCTGGGCGCCGGCGAATCGCTGGCGCTGGTCGGCGAGAGCGGCTCCGGCAAATCGACGCTGGTGCGCGTGATGCTGGGGCTCGAGCCGGCCAGCAACGGCCGCGTGCTGTTCGGCAGCGGCGCACCGGGCGGCAGCACGCGCGAGGAGCGCCGCCGCTTCGCGCGCGAAGTCGCCTACATCTACCAGGACGCGCGCGGTTCGCTCGACCCGCGCATGAGCGTCGCCGAGCTGCTCGCCGAGCCGATCCGGCTGCACGCGCTGCGTGCCGCGGCCGAGATCCCCGGGCGGGTGGACGAGCTGATCGCGCGCGTGGGCCTGCCGGCCGACATGCGCGGCAAGGTGCCAGCCGAGCTGTCCGGCGGGCAGGTGCGGCGCGTCGCGGTGGCGCGCGCGCTGGCGGGCGAGCCGCGTGTCGTCGTTGCCGACGAGTCGGTCGCGGGGCTGGACGTCTCGGTGCAGGCGCAGCTGCTCAACCTGCTGCGCGACCTGCAGCGCGAGCAGGGCCTGGCGATGGTGTTCGTCACCCACGACCTGGGCGTCGCGGCCTATCTGTGCGAGCGCGTGGCGGTGATGTACCTGGGCCGCATCGTCGAGATGGGGCCGACGCACGAGGTGCTCGCGCAGCCGCTGCACCCCTATACGCGCGGCCTGATGCAGGCTTTCCCGCGTTTCGACGCGCCGCTGACGGTGAGCCTGGCCGGCGAGATCCCGAGCGCCGCCGCGCTGCCCGCGGGCTGCCGCTTCCGTTCGCGCTGCGAGCGCGCGCAGCCCGACTGCGCCGATACCGACCCGGTGCAGCGGCGCCTGACGTCCAACCGGCAGGTCGCCTGCCTGCATCCGCTGGAGAACTGATTTGGATTCCTTGATCGCGGGGCACTCGCTGCCCTGGCTGCTCGCGCTCGGCGCGGCACTGCTGGCCACCGGTCTGCTGGCGGGGCTGCTGGCCGGCCTGCTCGGCGTCGGCGGCGGCATCGTCATCGTGCCGGTGCTGTTCCACCTGTTCACGCTGCTCGAAGTCGATCCGTCGGTGCGTATGCACGTGGCCGTCGGCACCTCGCTGGCGACCATCATCCCGACCTCGATCACCTCGGCGCTGGCGCACCGGCGGCGCGGCAACCTCTCGCCCCAGCTGCTGCGCCCGCTGCTGCCCTGGGTGGTGCTGGGCGTGGTGCTGGGCAACGTCGCCAGCGTCTGGCTCGACGGCCGCGTGCTGACCACGGTGTTCGCGGCGATCGCGGTCCTGGTCGCCGCCAACATGGCGCTGGCGCGTGAGGGCTTCGCGGTCGGCGACGGGCTGCCGGGCGTGCCCGGCACCGCGCTGATCGGGGGCAGCATCGGCGGCGTCTCGACGCTGATGGGCATCGGCGGCGGCACGCTCAGCGTGCCGGTGCTCGCGGCGCTGCGCACGCCGATGCACACCGCGGTCGGCACCGGCGCGATGCTCGGCACCGTGATCAGCATCCCGGGCGCGATCGGCTTCGCGCTCAGCGGCATCGGCGTGCCGCTGCGGCCTCCGGGAAGCCTGGGCTACGTCAACCTGCTGGGCTTCGCCCTCATCGTCCCGGCCACGATGCTGACGGCCGGGCTGGGTGCGCGGCTGGCCTCGCGCATCGACGCGCGCCGGCTGCGGCGCCTGTTCGCGCTGTTCCTGGCCCTGACCGCCGCGCGCATGGCCTGGAGCCTGGCCTGAGCCGGCGACCACCAGACCACAGGAGACTCTTGCGATGCTTCACACCCTGAGTTCGACCGGCGGCATGGTCGTCGCGCCGCATCATCTGGCCGCCCAGGCCGGGCGCGACGTCCTGCGCGACGGCGGCAACGCCGTGCAGGCGATGGTGGCCGCCGCGGCGGCCGTGGCCGTCGTCTATCCGCACATGAACGGCATCGGTGGCGACGGCTTCTGGCTGATCCACGAGCCGGGGCGCGAACCCGTGGCGATCGACGCCTGCGGCCCGGCCGGGGCGCTGGCGACGCGCGAGCGCTACGCGGGCCAGGCGGGCATCCCGGCTCGCGGCGCCGGTGCCGCGCTCACCGTGGCGGGCACCGTCGGCGGCTGGGCCGCGGCGCTGGAACACGCGGCGGCCTGGGGACCGGCGCTGCCGCTCGAGCGGCTGCTGGCCGATGCCGTGCGCCATGCGCGCGACGGCGTCGCCGTGACACGCAGCCAGAACCTGCTGACGAGCCAGAAGCTCGAGGAACTGCGTGCGGTGGCCGGCTTTGGCTCCGCCTTTCTCGTCGCCGGCGCAGCGCCGGCGACGGGCACGCGGCTGCGCCAGCCGGAACTGGCTGCGACGCTCGAGCACCTGGCACGCGCGGGGCTGGACGACTTCTATCGCGGCGCGCTCGGCGCCCGCATCGCGGCGGCGCTGGCGCAGGCCGGCAGCCCGGTGCTGGCTGCCGACCTGGAGGCCTACCGCGCGCGCGTCGTGGCGCCGCTGTCGGTCGGGTTGCGCGGCTGCCGCGTGTACAACCTGCCGCCGCCGACGCAGGGGCTGGCCTCGCTGATGATCCTCGGCCTGTTCGAGCGGCTGGGCGTGCAGCAGGGCGACGGCTTCGACCACGTTCACGGTCTGGTCGAGGCGACCAAGCAGGCATTCCTGGTGCGCGACCGTGTCGTCACCGACCCCAGCCGGCTCTGCGGCGACCCGGCGCGTTATCTCGCTCCGGATGAACTGCAGCGGCGGGCGGTGGAAATCGACGCCCGGCGCGCACGGCCGTGGCCGCACCCGGCGCGGCCCGGCGACACGATCTGGATGGGGGCGGTCGACCGCGAGGGCCGGGCCGTGAGCTTCATCCAGAGCGTGTACTGGGAGTTCGGCTCGGGGCTGGTGCTGCCGGGGACCGGCATCGTCTGGCAGAACCGGGGCTGCAGCTTCTCGCTGGACCCGCAGGCGCTGAACACGCTGGAGCCCGGGCGCAAGCCCTTCCACACCTTGAACCCTGCGCTGGCGCGCTTCGACGACGGCCGGGTGCTCGTCTACGGCACGATGGGCGGCGAAGGCCAGCCGCAGACGCAGGCGGCGGTCTTCACGCGCTACGCGCACTTCGCCCAGCCGCTGCAGCAGGCCGTCAGCGCCCCGCGCTGGCTGCTGGGCCGCACCTGGGGCGAGGCCAGCACGTCCTTGCGGCTGGAGAACCGCTTCGACCCGGCGCTGGTGCAGGCCCTGCGCGATGCTGGGCATCCGGTGGAGGTGCTGCCCGAGGCCTTCAGCGACACCATGGGGCATGCCGGAGCCGTGCTGCGGCGGCCCGACGGCATGATCGAGGGTGCCGCCGACCCGCGCAGCGACGGCATCGTGGCCGGGCTGTAGGCGGCGACGCCGCCGGCCCGCCGTCGCCGCCGCGCTCGCTCGGGTCCTCAGTTCGAGCCGCGGCGCGGGGCCTGATAACCCAGCAGATCCTCCGGCGTTGCCTTGTACGCGTGCAGCACGCCGGGGATCAGGTGGTAGCCGCTGAAGTCGTAACCCGCCGGCAGCGCGGCGCCGGCGCTGCCCTTGGCGTCGACCGTCAGGCAGTTCGCGAAGCTGCCGATGTCGCAGCGGATGCGCTCGATGCCGCCGCCGGTGAGCGCCCGGATGTAGACGTCGTGCTGCACGCTGGAGGCGTCCTGCGTCACCGAGTAGTCGTTGTCGGTGCCGGCCAGCACCAGATGCGAGCCGTCGGCCAGTTTCGGCCCGATGGCCAGCCCTTCCCACTTCTCCGGCGAGACGCCGCCCAGCGCCGCCAGCTCGGGCGAGGCCAGCGCGGTGGCGCCGGCCAGGTCCAGCCACGGCGTCGTCTGCTTGGTCACCGGCGTGAACACCGCGCCGGCCGCGTCCAGGTCGACGGTGCTGACGTCGGTGGCGCCGGTCAGGTCGATGCGGAAGACCTTCTTGTTGGCCGGCGACAGCTCGGCGTCGACGCCGATGCCGCGGTTGTTGCGCTCGAGCACGAGGAACTCATGGTCGTTGAGCGCCACCAGCGCCGAGATGCCGCGCCCTTGCGAGCTGCCTTCCATCTTGTACGCGTACTGGGCGACGGCGCGGCCGGTGAGCGCGTCGAAACGAACGATGCGGTTGTAGACGCCGTCGCCGGCGCCTTCGTCGAGCATCGCGCTCTGCAGCATCGCGAACACCCAGCGGCCGTTCGGCGACACCGCCAGGCCCTCGAAGCCGCGGTTGTTGCGTTTGCCGGCGTCGTTGCCGCTGTCGGACGCGTAGTTGGCCGTGCCGCTGGCCGCTTCACGCGGCACGACGTTGGCCGGGGTGGTGTAGCGGCGCAGCAGCTGGCCCTTGCGCGTGAAGGCCACGAGCGACGGGCCGTACTCGTCGGACACGAGCAGATGGCCGTTGGCCGGGTTGACGACGATGCCCTCGGGGTCGAAGGCCAGGCCCAGCGGCTCGCGCTGGCCCGGCGCGAAGCCGTCCAGGCTCTGCCCGCCCTTGCGGAAGATGAGCGTCTGCAGCACCTGGAAGTTGGAGATCGCGCCGGTGTTGCGGTCGACGTCGAGCGAGAAGCGCTGCACGCGGGTCTCGTAGTGCATCGTGCCGCCGCCGGGGCCGCGGTCGGACAGCGCCCACCACTCGTTGCGCGCCGCGTCGTAGTAGATGTCGGAGAAGAAGCCCAGCCGCCCGTCGTTGACGGAGGTACCGCCGGAGGCGTCGACGCTGCTGCCGTCGATCGCGAGGGCGTTGACGAAGGTCGGTGTCGCGCCGGCGGAGAAGGACCAGGCGGCGGCGAGCAGGGCGGTCAGGGTGCGCAGAGTCATGGTGGCGTGCGGTGTTCGAGGAGGACGCCGCACGCTAGGCCGCGCTCGTGACAGGTCCGCGTCAGCGCGCGGGCGGCCCCCTGAACGTGGGTCTCCTGCGGGCGGGGCGTCGGCTGCGGCGTGGTTGCGCGGCCCGCTTGCCGGCCGTTGGCCGCAAGCCGGCAAACGCGCGCTGAATACCTACTCGATGTTTTGCACCTGCTTTGCGAGATGGCTCGCAGGTGCTTGTCAGCGTTCAGGTTTTCGGTGCGGTGACCGCCGAACCACACAGCCGCCCACTCGAAATTTCGCGGTGGAACATCGATCTAATGCGGCTTTCGCGGGGGCAGTTTAGCGGAGGCTGGCGCGCCCGGCCGGCCGTGACCGGCTGGCTGGGGCGATCACAACGCGTCCGGCCAACGGCCGGAATGGCCTAACGCACGGAGTACGGTGCCCCGTACGATGATGTTAGACGCGGCAACGGTCTTCGCTGCGCCCACCGCCTCTTTAACACGGCAGGTGTCGCCCACTCGAACCCAGCGCTGCCCATGCAGAACATCAGACTCGCCGCTGCGCGACGCGCGCCGTTGTCAGGCCGTCGTAACAGCAAGTTGAAACTCAAGCCTGCCGGCGATACCACAGGAAGCAAGCCTCTGGCTGCTACGCAATGGGGCCGAAGTTCGCCTGCTCTTCTAGGTATGGCGCGTCATGGGCGGCCATGGTCAAAGCCGCGTGGATCAACTCTGTGATCGCGCCGATCTGGCTCGTCGAACCGCCAGGTGCCAGGTCGAACGTTCCCACGCTGGGGACTCGGTGTTCAGATCCGCCGCCCAGGGCCGATGGATGGCGGACGAAAAGGTTGGGGCTTGGGTCTCTTGTTCGACCGCCGATAGCGTCGCCAGGAAACAGCACATAGGCCCCACGCGTGCCCAAGATGCCATCGCGGTAGGTGTGCATCTTGTATAGATCGCCCTGCTTGTGCACGCGGGCAAGCTCGATTTCATAGGCGTCCGCGTCGACGTCGGCGTCGGCGTCGGCGTCGGCGTCGGCGTCGGCCTCAGGCGCCGCCAACTCGCCCGTGGTATCCACGTCTTCTTCGGCTTCAAAGAGCGCCTCCGCCTGCTTCCGCTCCAAACGGTATTTCGCGTCGAAGTGCAGCCAGTGCTTCGCTGAGGGATGCGAGGCGGGCGAGATCACGATGCTGAAGTCGGGATCGAACGAGGCAGTGTAGCTTCCGCTCCAATCACTCTTCGGATGCTTGGAGCGCGTGAAGCGTCGGTTATAAAACAGGGACACCGCGATCCGGTTGCCGCTGGGCGAGACGAACTGGAATCGGCATTCGCTACGCCGACCCTTCGCCAGCTCAATCCGCAGACCGTCCTTCGACAACGAGATGAAGTTGCCGCCGTCCACCTCGCTGCATAGCCCTATGAGCGCCTCCCGTAGCGTGAAGAAGCACCAGTACTCGTAGATCTGGTTGACGGGGCGGATGTCGCCGATCAAGCCGTCGGCCAACTCCGCGCCTTGGCGCCAGGCCAGCGACAAGCTCATCCGAAGCAACATGTCGAATCGGAGGATTTCTTTGTAGCCGCGTTTGCGAAGCAGGGCCTGGGAGTTGGCTGGGATGTGACCCAGCGGGCCGACGCCGCTCCACATGCTGTGCTGCAAGGCCTCATCGAGTGCCAGGGCCCAAGCCTTGGCTTCACGCTGCGAGGCGCGCCGGCCTCGCGCGCTCATACGAGCCTCGAGTTGGCGGGACAGCAGGGCGCAATGTTCCAGGAACGCTTTCGCGTAGCGATTCTCGGGCGTATCCAGCGTTTCGAACGAATGGCGTTGCGGCAGGGCCGTGGGCGTGTAGCCGCAGAATATTCGGCTGAGCGGGCCGCCTGCGATGATCTCGGATGGTTCGAAGCCGTCCGAAATGAGCTCCGCGTCAGCCTCTTCGATTTCGTCCATGCGGACAAACTCTCTCCGCTCCAGCAGCTTCGAGTGCGGCTGGGCCGCGATCTCGTCGATGGCCAGTGGCAGCTTGGAGCTGGACATGATGTGCCGCATCAGAAAGTGCAGCGCTGCATCGTTCTTGGCCAAGTTGCCAGAGGGGTCGAATGAAAGCGACACCGGGCTGTCCAACGAGAGCAAAAGTTCGGCGACCTTCTCCGCCAGGCTGTGGAGAAGCTCCTTGAATTCCTTGAAGTATTTCAGCTTGCGACATGCGACCTCAGCCGGCAGCGGTCGACCAATTTCGACGCCAAGGTCTATGACGCCAGCCTGCGAGCGCAGCCGCAGTTGTCCGGTGATGATGGTCGTCTTTCGGCCGTTGGCGGCCACCTCCTTCCACCGCCGCGAAGGATCACGCTTAAACACTTTCGCCAGCCGGTCGCCAAATGGCCAGTGTGGACCTACCTTTGCGCGCTCCACCGCTTCGTCCGCGGAGATCGGCAGGCTGACGTCAACAAAGTAGTCCGTGTCCTCGCGAAGTTGGAAACGCTCAAACAGATGTCCCGCTTCGCGCCAGCACATCGGCAGCATGGCGCCGGACGCGACAGTGGCGGTGTCGATCTCGATCTCGGCCGAGAGCATGTCGGGAGCGACCCAATCGACCACAGTCGCGCGGCCACGGCCAAGGGCTGCTTCAATGTCGATTGAGGCGCCGGAGCCAAGGTCGAACTTCGCTCGATGGAGCGGGACAAAGTCGGTCACTTCACGAAGGAAACGTGGTTTCGAGCGATCAGCCGCGCGTGCATGGCCAGCAGCTTCTCCCGGCATTGTTTGAACTGGGTGCCAGCGGGGATCGTGATCGCCTCGGCCTCTGCGATATCGACAGTTGCCTCAGCGCCGAGGGAATAGCGGGCGGGCGTCTCGCTTTTGCCATGCGCGCCGTCCAGGAACGCGGCTAGTGCCTTGAGGCTGTCACCGAGCGCAGAGCGGTTGCCGTGGATCTTTGGCAGCACCTTTTGGAAGATCGCTCGGTCCAACCCGTTGATCCACTCTGCCATCGCTGCGGCCGGATCCATCCCGGTCGCAAGCTGCGCCTTGGTCCAGACGTGCATATAGCCATGGACTTCCTTCACGACACGAAAGCCGAACTCGAAGCCGGTTGGGCCTAGCAGCTTGAAGCAGCCATCTAGCGTTTTCAATGTCAACTCTTTTGCCTTGGCCAGCTCGGCGGCATCGACGCCGTGCTTTGTGACCAGCAGGTCCAGGATGGCGGCGGGATTGGAACCCACGGCTTCATCTGACTCGCGATCATCGATCGCCTCTCGCAGAAGCTCATTTGCCACCGCCAAATCGATGGCGAGGCTTTCGCTGGAGCCGGCGACGTATTGGCTCGGGGTCAGCGCCTTGACTTCGAGAACGTGCGCGCGGTCGAGAACCTTCGGCGAGAACATGTGCGTTGTCTCGTCGATGTTAACTGTGCCAACGTAGAACAGGTTTGGCGGCAGTTTCAAGGATTGGCCGCTGGAGACCAGCAGCTTTGCCGACTCTGCCTCTACACTCGGCTTCGCCTCTGCGCCTTCTGTAGGTGGCTTGAGTTCGGCGTTGAGCAACTCGCTGATGACGGCCAGGGAATGGTCATCAATAATCGGAGCGTTCTCGCTGTCTACGAGGATGCTGGACGCCTCCATCAGCGACAGGAACGGAGCGAAGTAGCGCTCTACGTGTGAAAGGTTCATCTCGTCAAAAACGAGGAAATGCGGGATCTTGATGGAGTTGGGATGACAGGCCCGTAGGATGATCCGCAGTGTCTCCGTGATCTCGTAGCTTTCGTTGGTTTCCGAGCCGTCCTCTCGTTTACGCGTTTGACCAAATGGTGTACGGAAGCCAAGTAGCTTTTTGGGTGATGTCCAGTCAGGGCCAATGGCAACGAGTTGAAAGATCTGGCTATTGACCTGAGCAGCGTAAAGCTCTTGCAGGCTCTCGGCCAAGCGAAGCGTCGAACGGGACTTGCCGGTGCCAGAGGTGCCGGTGAGAATGACGAAGGGCTTCGCAGCCAAAGCAGCTACTAGGTCGAGCGAGCAGGATTTTCCAGTCACTGCAGTTGCGTCTTCCGTTGTTACAGGGGTGGCCAAGCCTTCGAGATAGTCTTCTGGACTCGCGGTTGCGGACTGGAGGTCCGAATCTGTAATTTCTCCTCCGCCTGCATCGAATAGTTCCGAGATTTCAGTCGGCGTGAAAGCAAATTCGGCAGTGAACTGTTCCTTCAGAAGCTCGAGTCTCCTGGTGGGATCGGTCTCGCCGCCAAACAAGGCATCGAGGTCGCGGCGGCGGAAGTTGACTATCGCCATGTCCCCGAGCAGCGGCTTAGGGTCATTGCCCGACCTCAGCAAAAGATCTGTCAGGCGTGCTTCATAGCCAGGTCGAAGGCTCGCCTTTCTAGGCTTGTCACTGGACAGATCGATGACTGTCTGCCATTTGATTGCGCCTATGGTGGAGTTTGTTCCGTTGGAAATGTGCTTGCCGAGTCGGAAGCCTTTTGTGTTGTCTCGGATGGAAAACACGTTGTAGAGCTGCTTTTCAGCTTTGGCATCGATCACGGCTTGCACGGCCGCCAGCTCGGTAGAAGCCTGGACGAAGGCCTGTTCGCTCTGGGCGATGGCCACGCTGGGCTGGCCTTTGATGGCCAAGGTCCTCTTGACTACGAGGAATTCCACGAGGGCCGGTTTGCCCCGGCTGTCCGCCAGTGCTTGGATGCTGGATTTGATGCGTTGGGCGGTCAGAAATCGTGGCATACCTCTCCTCGGGGGTTGTCGTGTTGTCAGTTGTCAGATTTCAGCCCATCGACCATTAGTTGGCAGAACTCTGGTTTCAGGTCGATGCCAATAGCGCGAAAGCCATGCCTACGAGCGAACTTCAAGCTTGTTCCGCTGCCTCCAAATGGATCTAGGACCACGCCGCTCTTGGGGGTTGTGGCAAAGACCGGAATGCGGACAAGCTCTTCGGAGAAGCGCGCCTTGTGCTTGTGTGATCTGCGGGCGGGCGCTATCTCCCATGTGTCAGAGGGTGGCAGCATGCTGCCGCTTTCGGAGGTCCGGCCGACGGCGTCCTTGTTGAAGTAATACCAACGCGATTTGACAAGGTGAAAAACGTATTCGTGCGACATCGAGCACCGGTCTCGAACTTGGTCCGGAATCGGGTTGGGTTTAACCCAAACGTTGTCGTTGCGGACAATCCAGCCGGCGTCCTGCATGGCGATGGCGAATCGATGTGGGATCAGGAGCAGTTGCTTGGGCTTGCAGAGCAGGCCGTCGCCGCTCCTGTCTTGAGGTCGAAGTCCGAAGCGCCGAGCACTCTGCTTGCTTTCGCCGCTGCGATGCTCGCCTTTGCCGCTCCAGTAGGTGTCGCCGAGGTTAACCCACAAGCTGCCGTTTTCCGCCAGCACAGGCTTGGCCGCCTCGAAGCAGGAGACCAAGTTCTCTATGAACTGCTTGGGGTGTTCTTCAAGGCCGATCTGGCCGTCCACGTCGTAGTCACGCTGCCCATAGAAGGGGGGCGACGTGACCATGCAATTTACGATAACGCCGGCCCTCGCGAGGTGCTCCATCGCCGTGCGTACATCCATGTTCAGAATGAGCACGTTGTCGTCCGCATAGAAGGCTACTTTGCGCAACTCAGCATTGCCGAAGGCCTCTGCTGAGGCTACTTGTGGGACGAGGGCGAGATTGGCCTTGGTTGGCGAATTGGCCTGCGTCTTCGGCGCGTTGGCTGGCGTTTTCTTGATCGCAGTGGCGCGAGCGCTGGTCTGTTTCGCGACGGTCATGTTCTTCGTGTCATATGGACCAGGCGCCTGAGCTGGAGGGCTCTGGCTTCGCCATGGTGTCAATGTCTTCGGTATTCAGTGCCTTGCTCGCCTTAGGCATCGCTCAGCCTTACGGGCGTGACGAATACGTCGTAAGGCCTAAGGGTCTCGGACGGGTCGATGTTCAAGAGAACCGTCAAAAGTGTCATCATTTCCGGCCGGGGGAGTCCGGCGCAGGCAACTAAGCGACCGCACGCGCTGCCGGGAAATGAGTTTTGCCGGGGGTAACCCCCTCTCCTACATCATAACGGGTGGTCTGACGGGGGCTGCTACGGTGCCGGGGTGGGTGATCGTTGTTGGGCTGGGCGTCACCTCTCCGGGCGGGGCCGGGCTGTTGCGCTTCGCGTCGAGCCACCGTGGTACCGGTGTCTCGCCCCTGCCGGGCTGCCATCCCTGACGCGAACACGGCCAGGCCGGCGTGGCATCCGGCGGAGATGAGGGGCAGCGGCCCTGTCCCGTGTCCGGGGAAAAGCGGGCCTGATTGCCCTCCCGCTGCGCGTGAGCGCGGCCCGCTCGACGAACTGACCGGCGCCGCGCAGCCCTGTCGGACGCTTCGCTCTGCGCGTCACCGGCCAGATCGTCGCCCCGGACACCCGCCACACCCGTCGCCGGGCCGCTGCTGAAGACCGAAGTCCAGCAGCCGAACAGCCGGGGAGCCAAGCAGCCAAGCAGCCAAGTGCAGACGCCCGCTCGCCCCGACTCGGCCGACGCGCCAGTCGCTTCGCTTGGTGTCACGCCGGCCGCGTAGCCGCCGGGGCTCGTGTCCATGGGCGGGCCCTTGGGCGGCGTCCGTCGCGCCAGGCTTTGCCTGTCACGCCTGTCGCTGTCGCCGGGCCCTCTGCCGAACTCCCGCGCGCTCGCCGGCTGCGACCCACCGCGCTCCCCCCACAAGCCCCCCATCTCCGGGCGAGGGGGACTTGTGGGGGGATCTTCAATGCG
>NZ_NRRU01000102.1 GCF_016583785.1 Rubrivivax gelatinosus
GAGACGACCCGCTGCGGGCTGCCGGGCTGCAGGCTGCCGGCCGCGGAAGGCGCCGGACAGCCCTTTCGGCGTCGGCGGGGCGCGTCGGGAGCGGGGCGGAGTTTAGTGCAAGCGGCCCGCCGCCGCGGGCTCGCCGGGCGAGCCAGCGGCCTGCCGCAGGCCGTCATCGGCGGTCATCGACGGCTGCCGCGACAATGCGCGACGGGCCCCCACAAGCCGCTGTTTCCGTCGTGCGGACCCGGTGCCGGACGGCCTCGCCACCGGCCCTTCCCGGCGCTCAGGAGAAGCTGATGAACCAGGTCGACAATCCCCCTGATGGCGTTGCGCCGTTGCGCCGCCGCCTGCTCGGTGCCGCGCTCGCCCTGTTCGTCGCGGCAGCCGTGGCGGCACCGGTGGAGCCGGGCGCGGCGCTGCCGTCGCTGCAGCTCAGCGACCAGAACGAGCGCCCCTGGCGCGTCGAACCCGGCACCCGCTTCCTGCTGTTCGCCGCCGACAAGGCCGCCGGCGACCTGCTGCAGGAGACCCTGGGTGCCGACGGCGCCGGCTGGCTCGCCGAACACCGGGCGCTGTACCTCGCCGATCTGCACAAGATGCCGGCGCTGGTGACGCGGCTGTTCGCGCTGCCGGCGCTGCGTGCGCTGCCTTATGCCGTCGGCCTGGTGCGCGACGAGTCGGTGGCGGCCTGGCCGCAGCGCAAGGGCCAGGTGACGGTGATCGAGCTGGCCGACGGGGCCGTCGTCGCCGTCAGCTACGCCGCCGACGCCGACGCGCTGCGCCGGCTGCCGGTCGCCGTGCCCTGAATCGGGAACAATCGCGCCCCCCGAGTTCCTGCACCCGCGATGAGTCTTGCCGAGATCCGCTCGGCGCTGGCCGCCGAGCTGGAGGCCACGCCGTCCTATTACGACTTCAAGGTGCGGCAGCTCGAGCGCGAAGGCACGCTCTGGCGCGTCACGCTCGAAGCCGGCTACGTCTACGCCGAAGGCCAGCGCCCCGGCCACGCTTCGGCCCAGGTGCTGCTGGACGACAGCCTGGACGGCGCCGCAGCCTGGTGGGGCGCGCCGAACAAGGGTGGCGCCAGCGTGCTGGCGGTGCTGGCCGAAGACGACCAGCTGGTGCTGCAGCACGCGAGCGGCCCGCCGCCGGGCCCGGGGCAGCTGATCCGCCTGTACCCCAGCCGCTTCCTCGAAGCCGTGGCCGAGGCCTGGTGGGACACGCCCTGGGCCGAACGCGCGCTCGCGGCGCTGCCCGAACTGGCCCGTCCCGAGCCGCTGGCCGACGCGCCGCGGCTCACCGGGGCGCCGTTTCGCTGGCTGCGGCCGGCGCAGCGCCGGGCGCTGGCGCTGCCGGGGCACGCCGCCAGCTTCCTCTGGGGCCCGCCCGGCACCGGCAAGACGACGACGCTGGGCCTGATGCTGGCCGAGTACCTGGACGCACGCCCCGAGGCGCGTGTGCTGCTGCTGTCGACCACCAATCAGGCGGTCGACCTGGCCGTCGTCGCCGTCGACAAGGCGCTGCACAAGGGCCGGCGCGAACGCTGGCGCGCCGGGGTGCAGCGCCTGGGCAGCCGCTTCAACCCCGCCGCCTACGCCGGCCGCGAGCACCTCATCCCGAGCGCCGACCGCGAGCTGATCACGCGCCTGGCACGCGCCGAGGCCGCGCGCCCGCCGCCGCAGGACCTGGCGGCGCTGCAGGCCTGGAGCGAACGTGTCGCCGCCTTGCGCGCCGAACTGCGGGCCGCGTCGCTGCAGGTGCTGCGCGCCTGCCGCCTGGCGGCGATGACGACGACACGCGCGGTCGGCACGCTGAAGACGCTGCGCGAGCTGGGCGAGGGCGGGGCGGCACCGTTCGATCTGGTGGTCTTCGACGAAGCCAGCCAGGTGGGGCTGGCGCAGGCGCTGGTGCTGATGCCGCTGGGACGCGCGCGCCTGTTCGCCGGCGACCCGAGCCAGCTCTCGCCGGTGCAGCGCAGCCCCGACCGCGGCGCGCGCCGCTGGCTCGGGCGCTCGGCCTTCGCCGAGATGCCGCGCGGCGCGCCTTCGGTCGTGCTGCTCGACGAGCAGTCGCGCATGGCCGAGGCGATCGGTGCGCTCGTCGCCGACCTGTATTACGACGGCGCGCTGCGTGTCGCCGCCGATGCGCTGGCCTCTCCCGAGTGGCAGGCGGCGCGCCGGCGCGAGCTGGGCCCGGCCGGACCGGCGCAGCACGTGCATGTCGAGACTGTGGCGCGCGCCGGCGGCTGGTCGGCGGCCTGGCGCGGGCCGGTGCGCACAGAATCGGCCGAGGCCATCGCCGCGCTCGTCGCCGCAGCGCTCGCCAGCGGGCAGTGGCAGCCGCAGGAGCTGATCGTGCTGACGCCGTTCCGGGCCCAGCGCGCGCTGATCCGCCAGCGGCTGCAGGCGCTGGGCGTCGACGGCGTCAAGGTCAGCACCGTGCACCGCGCCCAGGGCAGTGAAGCGCCGGCGGTTCTGTTCGACCCGGTCGACGGCGCCCAGCCCTTTCTGCAGACCGAGGAGGCGGCGCGCCTGATCAACGTCGCGCTCAGCCGCGCCCAGGCCAAGGTCATGGTCTGGATGTCGGCCGCCGACCGCACCAACCCGCTGCTGGCGCCCATCGTGCAGCGCCTGCGCCTGGCCGGCGACGCGCGCGCGGTGCTGGCGCTGCAGGAACTGGCGGGCGCAGCGCGGTTCCCGGCCAACGCGCTGGGGCAGCGTGTGCGCGCCGGGCGCCACGTCGGCGAGGTGGTGCGCGTGGCCGCCGACGGCAGCCGGCTGTGGCTGGTCAACGAACGCTCGGGCGCCGAGCAGGAGATCGACGCGGCGTTCTGGCGCGGCAAGGCCGGCGCGCCTGCCGTGTGAGCGTGTTCAGCCCAGCGTCGCCATGTCGACGACGAAGCGGTAGCGCACGTCGCTCTTCAACATGCGTTCGTAGGCGCCGTTGATCTCGTCCATGCGGATCGTCTCGGTGTCCGAGACGATGCCGTGCTGGGCGCAGAAGTCCAGCATCTCCTGGGTCTCGCGGATGCCGCCGATCAGCGAGCCGCCGATGCGGCGGCGCTTGAAGATCAGCGCGAAGACGTCGGGCGAGGGGTGCGGTTCGCCCGGCGCGCCGACCAGCGTCATCGTGCCGTCGCGCTTGAGCAGCGCGAGGAAGGGGTTGAGGTCGTGCGGTGCGGCCACCGTGTTCAGGATGAAGTCCAGCCGGCCGGCCTGGCGCGCCATCTGCTCCGGGTCCTTGGAGACGACGACCTCGTCGGCGCCCAGGCGCAGGCCGTCGGCGACCTTGTTCGCCGAGGTCGTGAACAGCACGACGTGCGCGCCCAGCGCGTGCGCCAGCTTCACGCCCATGTGGCCCAGCCCACCCAGGCCGACGATGCCGACGGTCTTGCCCGGGCCCACTTCCCACTGGCGCAGCGGCGACCAGGTGGTGATGCCGGCGCACAGCAGCGGCGCGACGCCGGCCAGCTGCGCCTCGGGGTGGGCGATGCGCAGCACGAAGGACTGCTTGACGACGATGCTCTGCGAATAGCCGCCGAAGGTGTTCTCGCCGCCGAACACCGGGCCGTTGTAGGTGCCGGTGAAGCCGTTGTCGCAGTACTGCTCCTCGCCGTCGGCGCAGGACGGACAGTGGCCGCAGCTGTCGACCATGCAGCCGACGCCGGCCAGGTCGCCGACCTTGAACTTCGTCACCGCCGAGCCGACCGCGGTGACGCGGCCGACGATCTCGTGCCCGGGCACCGTGGGGTAGAGCGTGTTGTGCCACTCGTTGCGTGCGGTGTGCAGGTCGGAATGGCAGACGCCGCACCAGAGGATGCGGATCTGCACGTCGTCGGCGCCGGGTTCGCGGCGCTCGATGTCCAGCGCGGCGAGCGGGCTGCGCGCGTCGAGCGCGCCGTAGGCTTTGGTCTTGGTCATGTCATCTCCTGGGCGGTGGGGTCGGGCGGCATCCTATGCCGCCGCCGTGGCCGCCGGTTGCGCGGGGCGATCCCGCGGCCCGTACGATAGGGGCCGCGTCGGTGCGGGCTGCCAGGCCAGGGAACCCGCCGAGGCGCCTAGGGATCTTCACCAACATGACCATGTATCTGCAGCCCGGCCCGTGCGGCCGGGCGTGCCTGTTTCTTGCGCTGTCGCTGGCTGTTGCCGGCTGCAGCACCCCCAGCAAGATGGCCGCCGCCGTCTACCAGAACGAGCACTTCAGCTCGGACCAGACCTTCTCGCGCGCCTTCGAAGCCGATCCCGCCGCCACCTGCGAGGCCTCGCGCCTGGCGCTGCTGAGCCAGGGCTACGTGATCACGACCGCGACGCCCCAGCTCGTCACCGGCAACAAGCACTTTCAGCCCGACGGCGAGCTGCACGTCCAGATCAGCTTCACGATCACCTGCGCGCCCGGCCCGCGCGACGGCGGCTCGACCGCTTTCGTCAATGCCGTCCAGGACCGCTACGCGCTGAAGAAGGCCTCGACCTCGGCCAGCCTGGGGCTGCCGGTGGGCTCGTTCTCGATCCCGCTGTCGTCGTCGGACGACGCGATGGTCAAGGTGGGCAGCGAGACCATTCCCGCCGGCAGCTTCTACGACCGCTTCTTCACGCTGGTGCAGCGCTACGTGCGTGGCGGGAGCTGCGGCGGCGAGGACGCGAGCCGCTGCGCGCCCGGTGGCGCCCCGAGCTGAACCCTGTCGCGCCACCGGTTTGCGCGGCGCTCATGGGCGCATGATCGCCCTGCAGGCCCCGCATGCCGCCCCGGATGCGGGCGTCGCCGCGCGGCACGCCGTTTGCCATCAGGTGCCGCATGCCCGGTGCGGCCCGACCTTCGTGCCGCGGGTTTGAGTTTTCCGGCGTCGGCGACGCGCTGGCAACAGGAGGGCGTGTGAACGCACCGAGTCAGCGTTGTGGCGAGGCCGACGAGGCATCGCGGGCGGCCTTGGCCGCGCCCGGCGGCCCGGCCGCCTCGGCCGAGCAGCGGGTGCTGCGCATCCTGCTCGCTGACGACGAGGCCGACATCGTCACCGGCTTGGCCGAGCTGCTGCGGCTGGAACTCGCGTGCGAGGTCGAGATCGCCTGCGACGGCGCGACCGCCTGGCGCCTGGCGACCGAGACCCAGCCGGATGTGCTGATCCTCGACGTGCGCATGCCCGGCATGGGCGGGCTGGAGATCGCCCGACGGCTGCTGAACCGCTGCGCTGCCAGCGCCAGCGTGCCGCCGCTGCTGATCGCGATCACCGGGCGCGACGCCTCGGACGTCGTCGACGGGCTGACCGACTGCTTCCGCCATACCTTCTCGAAACCGGTCAATCTGCCCGACCTGCTGCAGGTCCTGCGGCTGCACGCCCGCGGCGCCGCGGCGCGGCCGGTGCTGGCCCGCTTCGAACTCGCGTCGCTCGCCAGCCGCGCCGTCAGCGAGGCGACGCCGATGTTCCACGCCCGCGGCCTGGCGCTGTGCTTCGACCACGAAGGGCCGCTGCTCGTGCTCGAAGACGACGAGGCCGCGCTGCACGCGGGCCTGTACCGGCTGCTCTGCGCGATGCACGACCTGATCGGCAGCGGCGCCGTCTTCTGCCATGCCGGCATCGGCCCGCCCCGCGACGGCGCCTGTCGTTTCCGCTTCGAGCTGGCGGCGAGCGGCACCCCGGGTGCCGTCAGCCTGGAAGAGGTCGCGGCGCGCCTGCAGCTGGTGATGGAGCCGCCGTGGCCGCGCGCCGACCTGCCGGGCGGCAGCCTGCAGGCCAGCGGCCTGTGTCCGGCCAGCGGGGCGCGGGTGAGGCTGCAGAGCGCACCGGCCGAAGGCATCGTGCTGCGCTTCGAGCGCGACTGCCGGGTCAACCGCATCGTCTACCCGGCGGTGCACGCCGGCGGCCGCCACGCCTGGCTGCTGCAGGGGGCCTTGCCCGAGGCGCAGGTGTTCACGCGCCGGCTGCAGCGCCTGGGCTGGCAGGTCAGGGCCTTCGAGTCCGAGTCCGAGCTGCTGCAGGCGCTGGCCGCCGCCGTCCCGCTGTCGCGTCCCGACCTGGTGTTCCGACTGGACGGCGTCGCGGCCACGGGATCGACGCGGCCCGAGGGTCCGGCCGTCGTCGTCGTCGTCACCGCCGGGGCCGACGCGCTGCGCCGCAGCCGCGGCGGTTCGCAGGAGCTGCTGGTCTATCCGGTCAGCACCGCCGAACTCGTGGCGCTGACGCGCCGCTTCGCAGCTTTCGGCTCACCCCTCGACGACGAGCCGGCCGGCCTCGCCGCCGCGCCGCACGAGTTGCCGCGGGTGCTGGTGGTCGACGACCTGGAACTCAACCGGATCGCGGCCGCCGCGCTGCTCGGGGCACTGGGTTATCCGGTCGACGAGGCCGCCGACGGGCTGGACGCGGTCGACCGCTGCCGCCGCTCGCCGCCGGACATCGTGCTGATGGACGTGAACATGCCGGTGCTCGGCGGCATCGAGACCACGCGCCACATTCGCGAACTGCAGCGCCTGGGGCGGCTGGCGCCGTTCGCCATCGTCGCCGCCACCGCCGACGCCGACGCGCAGACGGCGCGCCGCTGCCTGGAGGTCGGCATGGACGCGGTGCTGAGCAAACCGCTGATGCTCGAGGCGCTGCAGGAAGCGCTGAACCGGGTGACGATCAGGGCGCGTTCGAGCTGAGCGCGGGCGCGTCGTGCCCGTCCGGTGCCGCCGGGCCGCGGCGCAACAGATCGGCGATGCGCTGCGGGTCCGCCGGTTTCGTCAGGTGGTCGTCGGCCCCGGCCTCGCGCGCGGCGAGCACGTCCTGCGGCCGGCCGAAGCCGCTGACGACGATGATCAGCAGCCCGTGCAGCGCCGGCATCGCGCGCAGACGCCGGCAGACCTCGAAACCGTCCATGCCGGGCAGGCCCAGGTCGACCACGGCGGCGTCGGGGAGGAACGCGGCGGCCACCTCCAGCGCCTGGTCGCCGTCCTGCGTGACGCGCACGCTGAAGCCCTCGAGCGCCAGCAGCGACGCGATGCTGTCGCCGGCGTCGACGTTGTCGTCTAGCACCAGCACGCGGTGCCCGCCCGAGGGCGCCGCAGCCGGTGCGCCGGCGCTGGGCGCGGCCGGCGTGGCCACCTCGCGCACCAGCCTGGGCATGCGGGCGACGAAGCAGCTGCCGCGGTCGGGCCCGTCGCTGCGGGCGTTCACCGTGCCGCCGTGCAGTTCCATGATGCGGCGCACCACCGACAGGCCGATGCCCAGGCCGCCGCCGTCGATGTGCATCGACGAGCCGCCGCGCACGAAGAGCTTGAAGGCGTCCTCCACCAGCTGCGGCGCCATGCCGATGCCGTCGTCGGCGACGCTGAGCACGGCGTCGTCGCCGTCGGCGGCCAGGCGCACCTCGATGTGGCCGCCGGCCGGCGTGTACTTGACGGCGTTGCCGATCAGGTTGGCTGCGACCTGCTCCAGGCGCACCGGGTCGCCGTCGACCATCAGGCCCTGCGGCGGCAGCGACAGCGCGAGCGCATGGCCGCGCGCCTCGATCTGGCTCTGCAGCCCGTCGCAGGCCTGGCGCACCACCCGCGCCAGGTCGAGCCGGGCGCGCTGCAGGTCCACCAGCCCGCGCGTGATGCGCGAGACGTCGAGCAGGTCGTCGACCATGCGCACCTGGTTGCGCAGCTGGCGCGCCAGCATCGCGATGGCCGCCGCCCGCTGCGCCGTGTCGGCACCCGGGTGCTGCAGCAGGTGCAGCGCGTTGCTCATGCCGGCCAGCGGGTTGCGCAGTTCGTGCGCCAGCATCGCCAGGAATTCGTCCTTCTGCCGGTCGGCCTTGGACAGCGCGTCCAGCGTCTCCTGGCGTTCGGTGACGTCGTCCATCGTCAGCAGGATGGTCGTCGAGTCGGGGTAGACGACACGCGCGGCGTTGAGCATGACCCGGCGGCGGCCGAGCAGCGGGAACACGGCCGAGATCTCGTGGTCGCGCACCCGGGTGCGCTGCGGCATCACGTCCTCGAGCAGCCGACGCAGCTCCGGGATGTCCCACTGGCCGCTGCCGAGCGCGAACAGCGGCACCTGCAGCGTCTCGCGCGGCGTGCTGTGGAAGCTGTCGTAGAAGGCCTGGTTGGCGCGCAGCACGCGCAGCGCCGCGTCCAGCACCAGCAGCGGCTGCGAGGTGGTCTCGATGATCGCGTCGGCGAAGTCGCGTGCCTGCGTCACGCGTTCGTGCAGCACCTTGAGCTCGCGGTTGCGGTAGCGCAGCTCGTCGTTGGTGGTCGAGAGTTCCTCGTTGAGCGACTGCAGCTCCTCCTTGGCGGTCTCGAGCTCCTCGTTGGTGCTCTGGAACTCCTCGTTGCTCGACTGCGCCTCCTCCTCGAGCGTCTTCAGCTCCTCGATCGCGAGCTCGTGCTCCTCGAGCATCACCCGGGTCTGCTCGCGCACCGCGCCGAGTTCGGCGTTCAGCCGCACGACCTCCCGCTCCAGCGCCGTGCGCGCCGTGCGCTGGCCGCGGTCGCCGACCCAGGACACGACATTGGCCGCCAGGTCGCGCAGCAGCGCCGGCGGCCGTCCGTGCGCCGCCGCCGGCTGGCCGGAGGCGATGAAGAACACCAGGAAGGCCCGGCCCTGCAGCCGCGCCGACTGCACCGGCGTCACCTCGAGGCTGGCGTCACGGGCGTGGCCGTCGAGCGTCACGCGCAGGCCGCCGCGGCGCACCGTGCGGCCGCTCGCACGCGCCTCGCGCAGCGCTTCGCCGACCGCGTGGAAGACACCCGGCCGCGCCAGCCGGCGCAGCTGCTGCGTCGGCGCACCACCCGGGTTGACGAGGAAAGGCGAGGTGTCGCCGCGGTACTCGATGACGTTGAAGGCGTCGTCGCAGAGCACGCAGGGCGGCACGAAACGCGCCAGCGCGATGCGGTCGACCTCGCGCCGCAGCGTGTCCGGCGTGTCGACCTCGCGCGGCTCGGGATCGGCCCGGGCACCGGGCGCTGCTGTCGGTGGCGGCACCGGCGCGGCCAGCGCCAGCGCCGTGAACGGCCGGTTGGCCAGCGTCTTTTTCTCGAACAGCTTGGCGCGTGGCACGTCGATCGGGGTGAAGAACTCGGAAAACGCGCCCACGGACTCGGACGCGCCCAGCATCAGGATGCCCTCGCGCCGCAGGGCGAAGTGGAAGGCCGGCATCACCCGCTTCTGCAGCACCGGGTCGAGGTAGATCAGCAGGTTGCGGCAGCTGATCAGGTCCAGGCGCGAGAACGGCGGGTCGTAGGCGACGTTCTGGCGCGCGAAGGTGCAGCAGTCTCGGATCGACTTGTTGACGCGGAAGCTGTCGCCGTCGCGCACGAAGTAGCGGGCCAGGCGCTCGGCGCTGACGTTGCGCGCGATGTTCTCGATGTAGCAGCCGGTGCGCGCGGTTTGCAGCGCGTCGTCGCTGACGTCGGTGCCGAAGATCTGCACCGGCTGCGCCGGCGCGTGCAGCGACAGGTACTCGGCGACGCAGATCGCGATCGAGTACACCTCCTCGCCGGTGGCGCAGCCCGGCACCCAGATGCGCAGCGGGTTGGCCGACGCACCCGGCTGCAGCAGCCGCGGCAGCGCCGTGCGCGCGAGCGCCTCGAAGACATCGGGGTCGCGGAAGAACTCGGTGTAGCGGATCAGCAGGTCGCGGCACAGCGCCTGGGTTTCGGCCGGGTCCGCCTCCAGCAGGTCGAGATAGGCGCCCAGCTCGCCCACGTCGTGCAGCGCGAGGCGGCGCGCCAGCCGGCGCTGGATGGTGCCGCGTTTGTAGTGGCTGAAATCGATGTTGCAGGTCGTGTGCAGCTCGCGAAAGAGGCGGCGCAAGCCGTCCTCGTCGCCCATGCCCACCGACGGCGGCCAGGCATCGCCGTCGCCCGCGGCCTGCAGCGGATGGCGCACGATGCGCAGCAGTTCCTCGGCGATGCGCTCGGGCGGCAGCACGCGGTCGACGCAGCCCAGCCCGATCGCCGCGTGCGGCATGCTGGCGAAACGCGCGCTCGCCTCGTCCTGGGCGAAGGTGAGGCCGCCGAAGGCCTTGACGGCCTGCAGCCCGAGCGCACCGTCGGTGCCCGCGCCCGACAGCACGATGCCGATGGCATCGCTCTCGCACTCGCGCGCCAGCGACTCGAGCAGGTCGTCGATCGGCATCGGCGGCCCCAGGCGCGGCACACGCGACGCGATGCTCAGGCGCCCCTGCACGACCGACATCGTCGTGTTGGGCTCGATCACGTAGATGTGGCCGGCCTGGACCTCGCTGCCTTCGGCCGCGGCCTCGACCGTCATCGTCGTGTGCTGCGCGAGGATGTCGACCAGCAGGCTGGGCTGCGACGGATCGAGGTGCTGCACCACCAGCAGCGCCAGCCCGGCGTCGGCCGGCAGCCGGGAGACGATCTCGAGGATGGGCTCGAGCCCGCCGGAACTGGCGCCGATGCCGACGAGGCGGGTGGAAGGAAGTTGCATGAGGCGCTCCGGGTTCGCGACGAGCCGGCGGCCTGTGCGTCCGAGGTCGGCGAACCATCGTACGCCATGCACCGGGGCCTCGCCCCCGGCTGCGGCAAGCCTGCGCTGCGCCGGCTTCAGCCTTGGCCGGCGCGCGGGTGCTCGAGGAAGAAACGCAGCATCTCGCGCGCCGCGTCCGGGCCTGCCGGATCGGTGTAGCTGCCGTCGGAGCGGCCGCCGGACCAGGCGTGGCCGCCGCCGTGCACGACCCAGTGCTCGGCCAGCACGTGGCCGGCGGCATCGCGGTAGACGCGGCGCGTGCTGGCGCGTCCGGTTGCGCCGGGCACCGGCTCGGCCGCACCTGGCACCACTGCGGCATGGCCGGCGGCGATCTGCTCGCCGTTGCGCGGATGCACGGTGCGGTCCTGGTCGCCGTGGAAGACGATGGTCGGCAGCGTCGCGTCCGGTGCACTGGCGCTGGCGCCGCGGCCCATCGCCTGCAGCGCGCTCGAGGCGTCCTTGGCCGAGCCGCGCGGCAGGCCGGAGTGCACGCCGATGGCGGCGAAGACATCCGGATAGGCTTCGCCGAGCAGCGCCGCCATCGCGCCGCCCGCCGACAGGCCGGCGACGTAGACGCGGCGCGCGTCGATGCCATGGCGCGCGACGATCTCCTGCGTCATCGACGCCAGCAGCGCCGGCTCGCCGCGGCCGCGGCGCTGGTGGTTGCTCTTGAACCAGTTCCAGCAGCGCTGCGGGTTGGCGCGCGGCGACTGCGCCGGATAGAGCACGAAAAAGCCCTGTTCGCGCGCCAGCGCGTTCATCCCGGTGCCGGCGGCGAAGTCGTCCGGGTCCTGGGTGCAGCCATGCAGCATGACGACGAGCGGCCGGGCGCCGCCTGCGGCCGCCGGCGGCACGTAAAGCTTGTAGTCGCGGCTGAGCCCGGCGGCGCTGTGCTCGCCGGCGATGAACACGTCCTGCGGGCCGCTGCGCGGCGCGCCGTGCACGGCCTGGGCACGCGCACCGGCGGACGGCGGCAGCGGCGGCGCGCTGCCCAGCCGGATCGAGCCGGCCCGGCCGGGGTCGACGACCTCATGCGCCTGGACCTCGATGACATCACCTTCCGCGGGTGTTTCCGGCACCGACGACAGGCCCCGCAGCGCCTGCTGGATGGTGCGGGTCGCGCCGCCCAGGTTGCCAGCGCGCGTGAGCCGCGTTGCGGCCTGCATCAGGCCCAGGAAGGACGGGTGTTCGGACATGGGTACTACTCCTCGAAGTGGCGGACGGCGCGGCCCGGTCGAGGTGCTCTTCCCGGTGAGGGCAAAACTCGATCATGCTGCAGTGCAGCATAGACCTTAACGGGCTGCCGTGCCGGGCAAGGGCCCGTTCACCGCCAACTGTGCCCGGCCGCCGTTCACGGCCCAGGCACGCCTGGCGGCGGCGATGCCCACGCCGGCCTCGACCGCGCGGCCGGCGTGGCCGCCCGGCCGGGACGATCCCGGCCACCGACTCAACCCGTGCCGCGCTCAGCGGAACTGGTAGCGCCCCGAAACGTAGAAGAAGCGGCCGCGCGGGTCGGTGTAGCTCGGGTCGTAGCCCGAGATGAAGTAGTAGGCCTGGTTCGAGTACGGCGGCGGGGTGTCGAACAGGTTCTGCACGCCGGCACGCAGCGACAGCGCCTTGGACACCTCGTAGCCGCCCGACAGGTCCCACAGCGAGTAGGCCTTGACCCGGTTCTTCGCGACGACGCTGCCGTCGTCGGTGTTGATCGCCGAGTTCTGGTCGTCGTAGCCCGAGTAGAAGGTGTTGCCCAGCGTCAGGCTGAAGGGCCCGCGCTCCCAGTCGAAGGTGAGGCGGTGGCGCCAGCGCTGCACGACGCCGTCGGTGACGAAGCGGCCCAGGTTGCTGATGAAGGCCGCGTTGCGGTCGGGCTGCTGCTTGGACTCGATCATCCAGGTGCCGGCCATGCGGGCGCCGAAGACGCCATAGCCGGTCTTCAGCCCCTTGAACTCGACGACGATGTCCAGGCCCGAGGCCTTCTGCCGGCCGCGGTTTTCCTTGCGCAGCTCGATGTAGCAGATGCCGGGATCGTCCGCGTCGTATTCGCAGCCATCCAGGCCCTCGTCCTCGTTGTAGCGGTGCACCAGCGGCTCGTAGCGGTCGAGGTTGGCGAGGATCACGTCGTCGCCGATCTCGCTGATGACGTCGCGCTTCTGGATGTTCCAGTAGTCCAGGCTCACGCTCCACAGCGGGTGCGGCGTGAACACCGTGCCCAGCGAAAACTGGTGCGAGCGCTCGGGCTTGAGCTTGTCGTTGCTGTAGTGGCGCGTGTCCCAGTTCCAGGCGCAGTCGGCGTAGTTGTTGTCGACGGTGGCGCAGTAGACCGGGTCGGGCAGCGTCGAGGTGCTGCTGTAGCGCGTCGGCCGGTACAGGTCATTCATCGACGGCGCGCGGAAACCGGTGCCGAACGAGCTGCGCAGCAGCACCTGCGGGCTGACCAGGTAGCGCGCGCCGATCTTCGGATTGGCGGTGTTGCCGACGCCTTCGTAGTGGTCGAAACGGGCGGCGAACTGCAGTTCGAGCTGCTTGGTCAGCGGCGCCCGCAACTCGCCGAAGACCGCGGCGACGCGGCGCTGGTCGCTGGTGGCGGTGCCGCCCTCGGGCGCGAAGTCGTTGTTGATGTTGTCGCTCATCAGCAGCGCCGACGGGTTGAAGGTGTTCTTCTCCCGTCTGAACTCGCCGCCGATGGCCAGCCCGAGCGCGCCGCCGCCGAGCTTGGCGAGCGACCGGTTGGCCTGGAAGTCGACCGAGTCCATCGTGCCGCGCGCGCGGCGCACGGTGTCGTTGACCTGGATGCTGTCGATCAGCGCCAGGCCTTCGGCCGACGACTTGCCGAAGGGGTTGATGATCCCGTCTTCTATGCCCTGGATCAGCTCGTTGTAGAGCACGTAGCCGTGGGTGTCGCGGTCGGCGACGTCGTTGACGCTGTGGTTCAGCGCCCACTCGTAGTCCCAGTCGCCGATGCTGCCGCTCATGCCGACGACGTAGCGCTGGGCCGTGCTGGTCAGCTCGCTCTCGCGCCGCCCGGCTTCGTCCAGGCGCATGTCCAGCTCGATCTCGGGGTCGATGTCCTCCAGACCCGAGTAGTCCTTGAGCCACGGCACGGCGGTGTAGTCGACGGTGCCGGTCACGCGCGCGGTCGACCCGACATACCAGCTGCGCGCGCGCGCCAGGGCGATTTCGGCGAACAGCTCGTGTCCGCCGGCGATTTCTGTCACGCCGCGGCCCAGGAAGCTGATCTTCTCCGTCTTCGGGTACAGCTCGGTGTCGCGCATGTAGTCGTAGGTGCAGGCCTGCGAACCTCCGGTGCCGCCGGGCAGATAAAGATTGGCCGGCGGGTTGCAGTCCGGCGCGAGGAAGTTGATGGTCTGGTTGCTGATCGGCTCGCCGTTGATCAGCAGGCCTTGATCCCGGAGGTAGTTCCGCTGCGCCTTCGAAAGGTAGATGTTGGACGGGTTGGTGTAGCCCGACAGCAGATGCGGCAGCCGCTCCGGGATCTTCAGGTCCTTGATGAAGCTGCGCTGCGAGGTGCTGAGTGCATCGGTGCGCTGCACGTCGAAGACGCCGAAGACGTTGAAGCCGTTCTCGGCCAGCGTGCCGAAACCCGCCGTCACCGTAGCGGTGCGCTTGCCGGCGCCGCCTTCCTGGCTGTCGCCGATGTAGACGTCGACCTCGGCGCCGGTGAAGTCGCGCCGGGTGATGAAGTTGATGACGCCCGAGATCGCGTCGGTGCCGTAGATCGCCGAGGCGCCGTCGAGCAGCACCTCGACGCGGTCGATGGCCGCCGCGGGGATGCTGTTCAGGTCGACGCCGGCATCGTCGCCGGGCGAGGCGAAGTTGGCCATGCGCCGGCCGTTGAGCAGCACCAGCGTCGACGAGGTGCCGATGCCGCGCAGATTGGCCGAGTTGAAGCCCTTCTGGTCGTAGCCGCCGGTGTTGATGCTGCCGCCGTCGCTCAGGCCGCCGCTGTTGGCGCTGAGGTTGCGCATCACCTCGGCCGCGGTCGTGACGCCGGACTTGACGATGTCCTCGCGCGTGATCGTCTGCATCGGCAGCGCGCCTTCGTCCTCGGTGCGCTTGATGCGCGAGCCGGTCACCTCGATGCGTTCGACCCGGGTCGGCGGCGCCGCGGCGACGGTCATGTCTTGCGCCAGTGCGGGCTGCGTGCCGCCAGCGGCCAGTGCGATCACGGTCGCACAGGCGGCGCCGATGGGGGTGAAGCGGCGCGTCGGGTCGCGGCTCATCTTGTTTTCCTTGGTCCTCGGGACGGTGAAAAGGGCAACGGTGAAAAAGTCCACAGCTATTGTGGTGTCAATTCACCGTCCAGACACCAACGGGAAACAGGGCGCTTGCGATGACAGGGATCGCCGACAGGGCTGCGCGAGCCCGGTGCAGCGCCCCTGAACGGGGGGGCGTTGGCAGGACCGCCACGGTTCGCTGGACGCAACGCGACGTGACCGCGGATGACGTGCGGGTCATGGGCCTGCACTACACGCCACCGGCTTCGTGCCGTAAAGGACGTCACGAAGGAGCCGGCGTGCGCGGCCTGTCGGGCATGCGACGCCCGAGGGCCGCGGCGCGCACACGGTTCCCGCCCGCAGGTCAGAGCGGGCCGCGTGCTTCACCCGCGTTCGTGTTGTTCCACCACTAAAAAGTGAGTACCCATGCTTGCAAGCCTCAGGATCGGGCCGCGCCTGTCATTGGCCTTCGGACTGCTGATCGCGCTGATCGTCGCGATGGCGCTGATCGCCGGCAGCCAGATGCACGCGATCGCCGCCCATGTCCGCTACTTCTCGGCCAACATCGTCCCGAGCTACGAAACCTTGAGCGAGGCGCGTGGCCTCATGGCCACGCGGCGCATCCTGGAGTACCGGCATATCTCGAGCGACGAGGTCGCCGAGAAGCACGATGTCGAGACCCGCATCGCCGAGCTCGACAAGTCGCTCGACGCCAGCATCGAGCACTACCTGCGCGAGAACGTCAGCGACGCGACCGACCGCCGCAACACCGAGGCCTTCAAGGCCGCCGTCGCCGCCTATCGCCAGGCCTGGCTGCCGGTGCAGGACAAGTCGCATGCCTCGGCGACCGAGCCGTCGCTGGCGGCCGAGGTGTCCAGGATGATGCTCGGCGCCGGTGCCGACGCCTATCGCGCCACCGATGAAGCCGGCAAGGCCTGGGCCGGCCACATGGGCGCGCTCGCCCAGCAGGGCGAAGCCACCGCGTCGCGGGACGAGCAGCTGGCGACGCTGATCCTGATCGTCGGCTGTGCCGTCGGCACGCTGATCGGCGCCGGCGCCGCCTGGCTGATGACGCGCTCGGTCGTGCGTCCGCTGCGCGCGGCGGTGGACACCGCCAACCTCGTCGCCGAAGGCGACCTGAGCCACCGCATCGAGGCGACGCGGCGCGACGAGACCGGCGAGCTGCTGGCAGCGCTGGCGCGCATGCAGGACTCGCTGGCCGCCACGGTGGGCCGGGTGCGCGGGAACGCCGAGAGCGTGGCCACCGCCAGCGCGCAGATCGCGCAGGGCAACCAGGACCTGAGCCAGCGCACCGAGGAGCAGGCCAGCGCGCTGCAGCAGACCGCAGCGACGATGAGCGAGCTCGGCGAGACGGTGCGCCACAACGCCGACAACGCGCAGCAGGCCGACCAGCTGGCGCGCGGCGCGTCCGACGCCGCGGGCCGCGGCGGCGAGGTCGTGGCGCAGGTGGTGACGACGATGAAGGGCATCAACGACTCGAGCTGCCGCATCGCCGAGATCATCGGCACCATCGACGGCATCGCCTTCCAGACCAACATCCTGGCCTTGAACGCCGCGGTCGAGGCCGCGCGCGCCGGCGAGCAGGGGCGCGGTTTCGCCGTCGTCGCCGGCGAGGTGCGCAACCTGGCGCAGCGCGCCGCCACCTCGGCGCGCGAGATCAAGGGCCTGATCACGCACAGCGTCGAGCAGGTCGAGCAGGGCAGCTCGCTGGTCGACCAGGCTGGCGAGCGCATGAACGAGATCCTGGCTTCGATCCGCCGCGTCGGCGACATCGTCGGCGAGATCAGCTCGGCCAGCAGCGAGCAGAGCCGCGGTGTCGGCCAGGTCGCCGAGGCGGTGACGCAGATGGACCACGTGACGCAGCAGAACGCGGCGCTGGTGGAAGAAAGTGCGTCGGCCGCCGACAGCCTGCGCCAGCAGGCCGGCCATCTGGTCGAGGCGGTGGCGGTGTTCCGGCTGGCCGGTGCGGCGGCTCCGGTTGTCGCCGTGGCGCCGGTGGCGGCCGCGGCCCCGGTCGTGCCGCTGCCGCGTCCGGCGACACCGCCGGCCCAGCCCGCGCG
>NZ_NRRU01000103.1 GCF_016583785.1 Rubrivivax gelatinosus
AGCAGAAGGCCTACCGCGGCGCGACGCCGACGATGTCGGTGCTGACGATCACGTCCAACGTGGTCTACGGCAAGAAGACCGGCAACACGCCGGACGGCCGCAAGGCGGGTGAACCGTTCGCGCCGGGTGCCAACCCGATGCACGGCCGCGACTACAAGGGTGCGCTGGCGTCGATGGCCTCGGTCGCCAAGCTGCCCTACAGCAGCTCGCAGGACGGCATCTCCTACACCTTCACGATCGTGCCGTCTGCACTCGGCCCCACCGGGGAAGAGCGCGTGGGCAACCTGGTCGGCCTGATCGACGGCTACTTCGCCGCCGGCGGCCACCACGTGAACGTCAACGTCTTCGACCGTTCGACGCTGGTGCACGCGATGGAGCACCCCGAGCTGTACCCGCAGCTCACGATCCGGGTGTCGGGCTACGCGGTGAACTTCATCAAGCTCACGCGCGAACAGCAGCTCGACGTCATCAGCCGCACCTTCCATGCGGCCCACTGACGTCATCGACGTCGCCGCCGCTGCCGCCCCGTGCGGCCTGCGGCCGGCAACCGCCCCGGGGCCCGCCCCGGCGGCGGCCGCCACCGAAGGTTGGGTCCATTCGACCGAGACCTGCGGGGCGGTGGACGGCCCGGGCATCCGCTACGTGCTGTTCCTCTCCGGCTGCCCGCTGCGCTGCGCCTACTGCCACAACCCCGACACCTGGCACCGGCACGACGGCACGCTCACCAGCGTCGCCGACGTGCTCACCGACATAGGCCGCTACCGCGGCTTCATCCAGGCGCGGGGCGGCGTGACGCTGAGCGGCGGCGAGCCGCTGACGCAGCCGCGTTTCGTCAAGGCGCTGCTGCGCGGCTGCAAGGAGATGGGCCTGCACACCGCGCTCGACACCTCCGGCTACCTCGGAGCCAAGGTCGACGACGAGATGATGGCCGACCTGGACCTGGTGCTGCTGGACATCAAGGCCTTCAGCGAAAAGACCTACCGCCGGCTCACCGGCGCCGAACTGAAACCGACGCTGGACTTCGCCCGGCGCCTGGCCGCGATCGGCAAACCGATCGTGCTGCGCTACGTGCTCGTTCCCGGCTGGACGGACCAGCCCGCCGAGATCGAGTCGCTGGCCGCATTCGCGGCCCGGCTGGGCAATGTGCAGCGTGTGGACGTGCTGCCTTTCCACCAGATGGGTTCGCACAAATGGCACGACCGCGGCCTGCGCTACCGCCTGGACGCCGTCGAGCCGCCTTCCCAGGAACTGGTCGATCGCACGCGGGAGTTGTTCCGCGGCGCCGGCCTGCAGGTGAGCTGAGCCGCCACCCACCGACCGACACATCACCCGCAAGGGGCGCGGCCGCGACCGCGTCTCCCCACAGCACCGCAGCACCGCAACCCGCCATGTCGACCGAAACCCGTACCGCCGCCGCACCGCTAGACGGTCACCACCAGCCTGCCGCCCCGCAGCGTGCACGCACCATCGTCCGTGTCGTCGGCCGCAGCGCCAAGGCGCTGGGTCCGGCCCCCGAGGTCGACGCCGTGGTGCCCGATCGGCCCGAGGTTCCGCCGCCTCACCCTCACGGGCACGACGCGCTGCTCCGGCAGTGCGAGCACCTGGCGCCGGTGCCGACGGCGGTCGTCTATCCCTGCAACGAGTCGTCCTTGCGCGCCGTGGTCACGGCGGCCCAGGCCGGGTTGATCGATCCGGTGCTCGTCGGCCCGGTGCGCGACATCGAGCTGATCGCCGCCGAGCATGCGCTCGACATTTCCGGCTGCCGCATGGTCGACGTCGCGTCGGCCCGGGACGCCGCCGATGTCGCCGCGCGGCTCGCGCGCGACGGCGAGGTCGGGGCGCTGATGAAGGGCTCGCTGCACACCGACGAGCTGATGGGCGCCGTCGTGCGCAAGGACAACGCGCTGCGCACCGCCGCGCGCATCAGCCACGTCTTCGTGATGCAGGTGCCGAACTGTGCACGCCTGCTGCTGATCACGGACGCCGCGATCAACATCTCGCCCTCGCTCGACGACAAGGTGCACATCGTCCAGAACGCGATCGACCTCGCCCACGCGCTGGGGATCACGACGCCCAAGGTGGCCATTTTGTCGGCCATCGAAACCGTCAACCCGAAGATCCCGTCGACGCTCGAAGCGGCGGTGCTGTGCAAGATGGCCGACCGCGGCCAGATCACCGGCGGCGTGCTCGACGGCCCGCTGGCCTTCGACAACGCGATCTCGGCCGAAGCCGCGCGCACCAAGGGCATCGAGTCGCCGGTGGCCGGCAACGCCGACATCCTGCTGATGCCCGACCTCGTGGCCGGCAACATGCTGGCCAAGCAGCTGAGCTTCCTGGCCGGCGCCGACGCCGCAGGCATCGTGCTCGGCGCCAGGGTGCCGGTGATCCTGAACAGCCGCGCCGCCAGCCAGCGCTCGCGCCTGGCGTCCTGCGCCGTGGCCGCGCTGCTGGCCGCCGCCCGGCGAGCCGCCGAATGAAGACGCGTGCGCCGCGGCGGCCGGCCGTCGGCGCGAAACCGGGCCGCGAGGCCCGTGAAAGAGTGCCATGCTGGACCGCACCCGTTCCTGCCAACTGCTGACCGGCGAGCGGCCGGCGTCCGACCCCGGCGAGCCGGCGTCGCGCTCGCTGTTCGACCCGCTCGGCCCCGACGCCGTGGCCTGCGCCGCCGAGGAGATGGGCGTGAAAAAGGCCAAGGCCACGGCCGCCCATCAGTTCGGGCTGGCGGTGCTGGGCGGCGCCTTCGTCGCGCTGGGCGCGATGTTCGCCACCGTCGCGATCGCCGGTGCCGAGCACCTGCTGCCCTGGGGCGTGATGCGCCTGCTGATGGGCGCGGCCTTCTCGATGGGGCTGATGCTGGTCGTCGTCGCCGGTGCGCAGCTGTTCACCAGCGACGCGCTGATGGTGATGGCCTGGGCCAGCGGCCGGCTCGACACGCGCCGCATGCTGCGTGTCTGGACCCTGGTCTGGCTGGGCAACCTGGTCGGTGCGCTCGGTACCGCGGTCATCGTCTTCCTCGGCGGCCAGTACGGCGCCGGGCACGGCGAGGTCGGCGCCAGTGCGCTCTACCTGGCCTCGAGCAAGGCCAGCCTGGCGCCGTTCAAGGCGTTCTCGCTCGCGATCCTGTGCAACGTGCTGGTCTGCCTGGCGACCTGGCTGTCGCTGGCGGCGCGCAGCGTCACCGACAAGATCGTCGCGATGTTCCTGCCGATCACGGCCTTCGTCGCTGCCGGCTTCGAGCACTGCGTGGCCAACATGTACTTCGTGCCCTACGGCCTGCTGGTCAAGTGGTTCGCGCCGGCCGGCTTCTGGGCCGAACCGGCGGCGCAGGCCAAGGCAGCCGCCGAGATCCCGGTGGGCCAGTACCTGGTCAACCTGGGTGTCGTGACGCTGGGCAACTGGGTCGGCGGTGCCTTGCTCGTCGCTGGTGCTTACTGGTGGCTGTTCCGCCGCGGCGACGTCCGCCTGAGGGCCGTACGGTGATGGCGGGATTCATCGACTACAGGGCCACTGCGCGCGCGACCGAGCGCGCGCTGCTGCGTGCCGGTCTGGCGCTGGGCATCGACTGGCACGACACCGTCGCGGTGCAGGCGATCGTGCGCGAGACCCTGGATCGCCGCCAGGGTCGGCAGCGCTCGCCGCGCCGGCTGCCGCACGGCTGCGAGCGCCAGCGGCTGAACCTGTGTGCGCTCGTCGTGCTGCGCCGGCGGCTGGAGGTCGAGTTCGATGCCGGCGACGCGCCATGCGCCGCCTGGGCCGCGCTGTCGCGCGCGCTCGACCGAGAGATCGCGAGCCGGCTCGCCTGACGAAGCGGGCGCGCGCGCGCCCGCAGGCTCATGCCGGCTCTGCCGTGCCGCCTGTCCCCAGCCGGTACCAGTCCAGCCGCCGCGTCAGCAGCATCACCGCCGCCAGCGCCACGAACAGGCCGAGCGAGCCGACCAGCAGCGCCGTCTGCTCGCGCAGCAGCAGCAGGTACAGCAGGCCGTAGAGCAGCGCCATGCCGGCGCCGAAGAACCAGCCGTCGCGCACGCCGCCCAGCATGTGGCGGCCGTAGCTGCCCAGCAGCAGCACGCAGGCGGCCGCAGCCGCGCCGTAGGCGGCGGCAAACGGCAGGTGCTCCGACAGCGCCAGCAGCAGCAGGAAGAACAGCGCCAGCGCCAGCCCGACCAGCGCGTACTGCACCGGGTGCACGCGGCGCACGCGTCGGCGCACCAGCGTCTCGGCCAGCGCCACCGCGGCGAATGTCAGCACGACGAAGAGCAGGCCGTACTTGATCGCGCGGTCGGCCAGCACGTAAGGGTTCACCGGGTCGGTGAAGGTGACGGCCAGCGTGTCCAGCGCCGCCAGCCGGGGTTTGTCGCCGTCGGGCTGCTCGACGAGCTGCGAGGCGTTGCTGGCCAGCGCGCTGACCGACCAGCGCGCGTCGAAACCGTCGCTGCGCACCTCGCGTGTCACCGGCAGGAAACGCCCGCCGAAGGACGGATGCGGCCAGTCGGAGGCCAGCTTCCACTGCGCGCTGCGCGCGGCGGGCACGAGCGCCAGTTCGGCCGTGCCGACGAGGTCCAGTGCCACGTTCAGTTCCAGCGCGCCGCCGTCGGCCAGCGCAGCCGGCAGCTCGGCGTGCAGGCCGTCCTTCCAGGTCGAATGGCCTGTGCCGGGTTGCAGCTCCAGCGTTCGGCCGGCGAGCCGGATGCTGGCGCCGCGCAGCCCGCGCGGGTCGGCCACCGCCACCCACACCGTCGGCGCCTGGCAGCTGACGCGGCCGCCGGCGTTCTGCGCCTTGGGCTGCAAGGCGGCCAGCTGCGGCCAGCGCGCCTGCAGCTCGACGCTCGCGTTGTAGCCGTTGACCTTGAACAGCCCGCGGTAGCGCGCGTCGGCCTGTGTCTTGGTGCCCGCCACCAGCTCGCCGGGCACTGCCTGCAGCACGAAGCTGCGGCGTGCGAGCTCGCTGCGGCGCTCGGCGCCGCTGCCCTGCACGACGTCCCATTCTTCGACGCACTGGCGCTGCAGCACCGGCCCCAGCAGCGTCTGCGCGCCGGCATAGGACTGCTGCACGCTGTCGACCGCCTCGCGCTGGTAGTCCTGGCGCTCGTCGACCAGCCAGCCGATTCGCGCCAGCACCACCGAGATCAACAGCACCGTGGCCAGCACGGCCATCACTTTCACGACCACCGGGTTTCGCATCGTTTCTCCACGCCCTCGTTGCACGATGCGCCGCAGTCTGGCCAGCGGTGGTGAAGCGGCGATGGGCTGCGTGAAGCGGGCGTGAAGTCAGGCGAAGCGCAACACCACGCGCAGCCCCGGCGCGGCCGGCTCGAAGCTGATGGTGCCGCCGTGCAGCCACAGCACCTGGCGCACGATGGCCAGGCCCAGGCCGCTGCCGCGGCCTTCGCCGGTGCTGAAGAAACGTTCGCCCAGGCGCGCCAGTGCGTAGTCGGGCACGCCCGGGCCGTGGTCGCGCAGCGACCAGTCGAGCGTGTCGCCGTCGCGCCGCGCCTGCACCTCCAGCGGCGTGCCGGCCGGTGCATGGGTGATGGCGTTGGCCAGCACGTTGGACAGCGCCAGCCGCAGCCGCTCGGCGTCGCCCATCACGACGGCGGCTTCATCCGGCAGCCGCAGGCGTTCGCCGACGCCGTGGGCCTGGGCTACTTCCAGCGCCAGCGCGTTCAGGTCCACCGGCGCGCGCGTCGGCAGCGTCTGCAGGCTCTCCAGCTTGGACAGCTCGAGCATCTGCTCGACGATGCCCTGCAGCCGCCGCGCCTGCACGTCGACCTGCTGCACGAAACGCCGCCGGTCGGCCTCGGGCAGGTCCTCGTGCAGCAGCTCGGCGGCGCCGCGGATGCCGGCCAGCGGCGTCTTCAGCTCGTGCGTCAGCGCACGCACCTGGTGTTCGAGCTGCTCGCGGCCTTCCAGGCGCTGGCGCATGCGGTCCATGGCCTGCGCCAGCTCGCCGAGTTCACCGCCGAGTGCCGGCGGCGTTGGCGGCGTGCGCCGCGGGCCTTCGCTGCTTTCACCGACCGCCTGCGCGTAGGCGCGCAGCCGGCGCACCGCGTGCACCGCCCACAGCGTCACCACGACACCGATCGCCAGCGACAGCCCCAGCAGCAGCACGCCGGCCCACAGCACCTTGTGTTCGGCGCGTTCGACGAAGGGCATGATGGTGGCCAGCGGCTTGGCGACGACGAGCACGCCGACGGTGCGGCCGCCGCTGCGCACCGGCGCGGCGACGTGCATCACCGAGCTCTGGTCGCCGGCGCCGCTGCGGGTGGTGCGTGCGCCGTACTCGCCGCGCAGCGTCAGCAGCACGTCGCGCCAGCGCGAGTAGTCCTGGCCGGTGGCCGGCGGCGTGCCGGAGTCGAAGACCACGCGGCCGGCGACGTCGGTGAGCACGACGCGCAGGTCCAGCGTGGTCTTGCGCAGGCCCCAGATCTTCACGTCGACCTCGCGCGCCGCGTACTCGCGCACCGCGCCGGCGAAGGGCCCGTCGCCCAGCGTGCCACCGGCCGGCAGCGCCGCCAGTTCGGGCGCGGCGACCTCGGCCAGCAGGTTGGCGCTGTCGACCATCACGTCTTCCATCACCTCGCGCACGCTGGGTTTGATCTCGGTGACGAAGACACGCAGCACGAAGAAGGCCGCCAGCCCGGTGATCGCGGCGAAGGCGAAGAACAGCCGCAGGCCGATGTGCATTCAGCCCTCGCCGTCGGCCAGCGTGTAGCCCAGGCCGCGGTGGGTGGTGATCGGGTCGGCGCCGGCGTGCACCTCGCGCAGCTTGGCGCGCAGCGTCTTCACGTGCGTGTCGACGGTGCGGTCGGCGGCTTCGGCCTGCGTGCCCCAGACGCGGTCGAGCAGCGTGTCGCGCGACAGGATGCGGCCGCGCGCCGTGATCAGCTCACGCAGCAGGCCGTACTCCAGCCGCGTCAGCGCCAGCACCTGGCCGCGGTAGCGGATGCGCTGGCCGGGCTCGTCGAGTTCGAAGACCTGGGCCGCCGCACGTGGCATCGCGGCGCGGCGCAGCAGCGCACGCACGCGCGCCACCAGCTCGCGCGGGCTGAAGGGTTTGGGCAGGTAGTCGTCGGCGCCGGCCTCCAGGCCGAGCACGCGGTCGATCTCTTCGCCGCGTGCGGTCAGCAGCAGCAGCGGCAGCGTCGCGACGCGGGCATCGGCGTCGGCGCGCCAGCGGCGCACGAGGTCCAGGCCGTTGCCGTCGGGCAGCGCGACGTCGAGCACCGCGGCGGCCGGGTGCTCGCGCCGCAGCGCGACCTCGGCGTCGCGCAGCAGCGTCACGGCCTCGACAGCGAAGCCCTCGCGTTCGAGCGCGAAGGCCACGGTGCCGGCGATCGCGTTGTCGTCTTCCAGCAGCAGGATGCGGGGCTTCATCGCTCGCTCGGGTCAGCTCAGGCCTCGGTGGCGCGGAGTCTAAGCGGGCCCTTGCAGCACCCCCGGCGCTGCGGGCGTCGAGCCGCGGTCAGTCGCCTTGCGCCTGCGGCGGCCACTGGCCGGTGGTCACCCGGCTCTGGTGCCAACGGTGCATCGCGGCGTCCTGCAGGGCGTACTCGCCGCGGGCCGACTTCCAGACCAGCGCCGGCGTTCGCTGCCGCAGCGCCTCCAGCGCCTTTTGCGCCTGCGCGACGCTCACCGGATGGCCTGTCTTCTCGCGATAGAAACGCAGGGCGGCGGCGTCGTAAGGCCTGTAGCGCGCCTCTTGCTCCAGCATGCGCCACAGCACCGCTTGCTCGATTGGCTTCAGCGCGAGGTAGTCCGCCTCCATCTGCGCCTCGTCCTGTGCCTGCTGCTGCGCTGCGGCGTCGAGCAGTGCCGGCTCGAAGCGGCCGCTCAATCCTGCCAGCGGGCTGAGCACCTGGCCGAGCGCGGCCATGAAGAACTGCGGGCGCTGGCCGAAGCGTTCGAAGGCCTGCTGCAGCGCCGCCCGGTCCACCGGTTTCAGCTCGGGCCGTTGATCCTCCACCAGGCCAGCGACGTGGGCGATGAAGTCGGGCCCCAGCGGCGGCATGCGCTGGACCTGCGAGCCGTAGAACGGCGCTCCGGCGGTGTTCACCAGGCGCAGCAGCCTGTCGCGGTCGGAGCCGGACATCACCAGCATCAGATTGATGCGCCCCGGCTGATTGAGCTGGTCGCGTGCCGACTTCAGCGCCGTCATCGCGGCCTCGCCAGCATCGCTGGTCAGTGCGTGCTGCGCCTCGTCGACGATCAAGGCCACCGGCCGACCGGCGGTCTCGTGCAGCAGCCGCAGCGCGTCCACCAGCGTCATGCCGTCGATGCTGCCGATACGGCTGGTGTCGACCTCCAGGCCGCCGACCTTCACCCTGCTCAGACTCGCCTTGCGCGCGGCCCTGGCCACGATGCCCAGCTCCGATGTCAGCGCCCGGCCGACGGCATCTGCGATCAGGCTGCCCGGGTCCCGGCGGGCGTCGGCCCACAGGTCGACGTAGACCACCGTCACGCCGGCGGCCTCCAGCGCCGGCGCCAGGTCGCCTTGCAGGAAGGTCGACTTGCCGGTGCGGCGCGGTGCGGCCAGGAACAGGCCGTTGTGCGCATCACCCAGCAAGGCCCGGCCTTGCAGCGCGGCGACGAGTTCGCGGGCGAGGGCGCTTCGGGGGAAGGCGATCATCGCGATTATCCTGAACTATCTTTCCGGGGATAGTTTATTTGGTGGCTGGTAATTTCCGATAGTCCTGTCGCTTTATGTCTCGTCCTGACTCAATGAAGAACGCCCCCGGCACCGCTCGCGCGGCCCCGGGGGCGCTGGGTCGGAGCGCGCGCTTTAAGGCTGCTTGCCGATGTAGGCCAGGATGCCGCCGTCCACGTAGAGCACGTGGCCGTTGACGAAGTCCGAGGCGCTGGACGCCAGGAACACCGCCGGGCCCTTCAGGTCCTCGGTGCGGCCCCAGCGGTTGGCGGGGGTCTTGGCGAGGATGAAGCTGTTGAACGGGTGGCCCGGCGTGCGCAGCGGCGCGGTCTGCGGCGTCTCGATGTAGCCAGGGCCGATGCCGTTGCACTGGATGTTGTGCGCGCCGTATTCCGAGGCGATGTTGCGCGTCAGCATCTTCAGCCCGCCCTTGGCGGCGGCGTAGGCCGAGACCGTCTCGCGGCCCAGCTCGCTCATCATCGAACAGATGTTGATGATCTTGCCGCCGCCCTTGGCGATCATCGCCGGGATCACCGCCTTGGCCAGGATGAAGGGCGCCGTCAGGTCGATGTCGATGACCTGGCGGAACTCGCTGGCCGCCATCTCGTGCATCGGCACGCGCTTGATGATGCCGGCGTTGTTCACCAGGATGTCGACGCTGCCGACCTCGCGCTCGATCTGCGCGACCATCTTCTGCACCGCCGGCTCGTCGGTGACGTCGCACAGGTAGCCGTGGGCGGTGATGCCGGCGGCCTTGTAGGCGGCCAGGCCCTGGGCCAGGAACTCTTCGTTGATGTCGTTGAAGGCGATCGTCGCGCCGGCCTCGGCCAGCGCGCTGGCGAGCGCGAAGCCGATGCCGTAGCTGGCGCCGGTGACCAGGGCGACCTTGCCCTTCAGGGAGAAGGCGTCGGGGTAGAAGCTCATGAGTGGGTGCTCCGTGGGCGGGTCAGCGCAGGTCGCCGATCGCGATGTGGTCCATGTCGTCGAAGGTCTGGTTCTCGCCGCCCATCGCCCAGATGAAGGTGTAGGCCGCCGTGCCGCAGCCCGAGTGGATGGACCACGACGGCGAGATCACCGCCTCCTCGTTGTGCACGAGGATGTGGCGCGTCTCCTGTCCCTCGCCCATCATGTGGAACACGGCCTGGCCTTCGGGGATGCCGAAGTAGGTGTAGATCTCCATGCGGCGCTCGTGCGTGTGCGCGGGCATCGTGTTCCAGACGTTGCCGGGCTCGAGCTGCGTCAGGCCCATCGACAGCTGGCAGGTCTCCAGCACGTCGGGGTGGATGAACTGGTTGATGACGCGCTTGTTCGCCGTCGCCGTGTCGCCCACCGGCTTCTTCTTCGCGTCGGCGATCGAGATGAAGGTGGTCTTGCAGGCTTTGTGCGCCGGCGCGCTGACCATGTAGAACTTGGCCGGCCGCGCCGGGTCGGCGCTGCGGAACAGCACCTCGCGCGTGCCCTTGCTGACGTACAGGCAGTCCTGGAAGCCGAGCTGGTAGACCACGCCGTCGGCCTCGACCGAGCCGGCGCCGCCGATGTTGAAGATGCCCAGTTCGCGGCGCTCCAGCACGTACTCGGTGCCGAAGGTCTGCATGCAGGCGATGCCCTTGTCCAGCGGCACGGCCTCGTCCACCGGCATGCAGCCGAAGGTGACCATGCGGTCGACGTGGCTGTACACGGCCTGCACGGTGTCGGGCAGGTAGAGCTTGCTGATCAGGAACTCGCGGCGCACTTCTTCGGTGGTGTAGCGCTTGAAGTCCCGCTGGTTGGCGGAGTAGCGGATGTCCATGGTGGTTCTCGTGTCGGTTGCGGTGTGGTTCAGGCCAGGACCTTGACCACGACCTTGCGCACCTTGCGGCTGCGGTCGTCGCAGCAGCCGGGGCGGTGCACGTCGGTGGGGTGGAAGACGGCGTAGCTGCCGGGGCCCAGCAGCACGTCGGCTTCGTCGCGCACCGAGGCGAAGAACTGCACGTCGCGTTCGGCGAGCAGGTCTTCCTCGACGGCGCCGGCGTGGGTCAGCGGCGCGTAGCCGATGAGCTCCAGGCCGGTGGCGACGTACTGGATGTCGATGTAGCGCGCGTGCGACTCGGCACGGCGCTGCGTCTTGGGCTCGGTGTCGTAGTCCTGCACCAGCGCGAACAGGCGGTCGCCGTCCAGGTCGATGCGGCCCGGGGGCAGGGCGGTGACGTCGGTGCCGGCGAGGAAACGCAGGCCGCGAGCGACGGCAGGCGGCAGGCGGTCGGCCTCGCGTTCGAACAGGTCGATGTGGCTGAGGAACATGGTGAACTCGGTCTCGGGGTTTGAAAGGAACAACGGGCCGGCGTTGTGGCGCCGGCCCGGTGGGCGCCGCGGCTCGTGGCCGGCGGCGTGTCGGTCGCGGCGGGGCGTGGTCAGGCCGTGGCGAGGGCCTTCGCTTCTTCGCCGCGGGCGGCCATGCGCTTGGCCCACAGCCCGGTCAGGATGGGCACCAGGATCGCGGTGGTCAGGCAGGCGGCGGCGACGAGCGAGGTCGCGGCGGCAGCAGCCGGTTTGAAGGCCGGCACCATCTCCGCGATGATCATCGGGTTGGCCACCGCGGCGCCGGCGGTCGACGAGGCGGCCAGGCCGGCGGTGCCGTTGCCGCCGCCGATCAGCTTGTCGGCCAGCATCAGCGGGATGCCGGTGATGGCGATCACGAGCACGCCCAGCAGGATGCCGCCCAGGCCGGTCTGCGCGATCACGTTCAGGTTGATGCCGTTGCCCAGCGCGAAGCCGAAGAACGGGATCAGCACGTGCACGCACTTGCCGAAGAACTCCTTCAGGTCCTTGTCGAGGTTGCCCAGGGCGAAGCCGACCAGGAAGGGCAGCACCGCACCGGCGAACAGCCGCGGCTCGAAGCTGGCGACGCCGGCGGCGCCCAGGATCAGCATCGACACCAGCGGGCCCGATTCGATCGACATCAGCACGAAGGCACCGGCTTCTTCCTTGGTGCCGTACTGCTGCATCACCGCGGCGTAGAGGCCGCCGTTGGTCATGTCCATCGCGGCGCAGATGGCCAGCGCCGAGAAGCCGGCGAACAGGCCCGCCTGCACGCCGTCCATCGGCAGCCACTGCGCGGCCATCCAGGTGGCGGCCCAGGCCACCAGCGTCTTGACGACGACCAGGTTGCCCGACTTGCGCAGCACCGTGCCGGTGGCGCGCAGGTCGATCGTCGCGCCCATGCAGAAGAACCACACCGCCAGGATCGGCACCGTGCCCGTGATCAGGCCGTTGGTGAAGGAGCCGAAGTACTTGCCGGCTTCCGGAAAGAAGGTCTTGGTCAGCGCGCCGATGATCAGCGGCACCAGCATCAGCCCGCCGGGGATCCGGTCGATAGCCTTCTTGATGTTCATGGAAGTACCCCTTGTGAGGTGAGCAGAGTGCCGGCGCCGCCGGCTGAGGTGGCCGGTTAGGGCCGGAGCGCGGTCGTCTCGGCCGCGTAGACGTCGGGGGTGGCCTCGGCCGGGATGATGGCGCCGCGGTGCTGGACCACGGCACCGGCCACCCGGTGGGCACGGCGGGCGCTCTCGGCCGGGGGCAGGCCCAGCATGCGTCCCAGGAGATAGGCGCCGGAGAAGCTGTCGCCGGCGGCGGTGGTGTCGACGACCTGCTCGATGCAGGTGGCGGCGATGGTCTCGACCTGGCCGCGGTGGATCAGCGTGCAGGGCTTGGCGCCGTCCTTGATGACGACCTCCAGCTCGCCGAGCGGGCTGAAGTGCGCGGCACCGGCGGCCGGGTGCGGCTCGACGCCCAGTACCTCGAGCTCCTCCACCGTCACCAGCACGCGGCGCGCGAAGCCGAACACACGCTCGTAGACGGCGCGTGTCGTGGCGACGCTGTCCCAGAGCAGCGGGCGGTAGTTGCAGTCGAAGTCGATGGTCTTGCCGGCGGCGGCCAGTTCGGCCAGGCGCGTCAGCAGGCGCTCGCGGCTGGCCGGGCGCAGCACCGCCAGGCTGATGCCCGACAGGTAGATCGCGTCGAAGCCGGCGAGCGACTCGAGCAGCGCGTCGGAGCCTTCGCACTCGAAGGCTTCGCGCACCGCGGCCTCGCCGCGCCAGTAGAAGAAGCGGCGTTCGCCAGCGGCGTCGGTCTTGATGAAGTACAGCCCCGGGCGGCGGCCTTCGCGGCGCAGCGTCAGGCTGTCGTCCACGCCCTGCGCGCGCCAGAACTCGGCCATCGCGCTGCTGAACGGGTCGTCGCCGATGGCGCTGATGTAGTGCACGAAGCTGCCCAGGCGCTGGCCCAGGCGGGCCATGTACACGGCGGTGTTGAGGGTGTCGCCACCAAAGGCCTGGGTGACGCTGCCGTCGGGCCGTTCCTGCAGCTCGACCATGCATTCGCCGATCGCCGCGATGCGCAACATGGAGCTCATGTCCACTCTCTCTCTACACCCGGCCTGCGGGCTCAAGGCCCGGCACCTGGGCACCGGGGCAACACACTCTTCGCTCGCATCGGGACGCCGTCACGAGTGGGCTCGTGCGCTGGGCGGTCTCAGGTGCTGCGGTCTGTATGCATGATATATAAGAAGTATTTGGTATACCAAGGACTAGTTGGCGCCAAAACACTGGTGTTTTCACCGATTCCCTGACCGGCGTACTTGACAGCGCGAGACCTGCCCGCGGAGCGGTCGCAGCCCTCCGGCGGCAGCTTCGAAAGCGCCGCGTGCGGGGGCGGATCAGGCGGCGCGCTGGCCTCGCGTATACGTAATATGCGAGATATGCTCGCTCTGGCGAGCCGGGTCTGCGTGCGCCGTCAGCCACGCAGCTCACAAGAACTCGAAGGGAACGATCGATGGCGGACTGGACCACCGGTGGCGACGCGAGACGTCAGGCAGCCACCCCGAACACCGGCCTCACGGCCGCGCAGCTGGTGCACGAGCGCCTGCGCGACGAGATCGTGTCGCTGCACCGGCGCCCGGGCGACGTGATCTACGAGAAGGAGATCGCGCAGGAAGCCCAGGTCAGCCGCACGCCGGTGCGCGAAGCGCTGCTGCGCCTGGCCGACGAGAAGCTGGTCGAGATCGTGCCCAAGTCCGGCACCATCGTCGCGCGCATCCCGGTGGCGATGCTGCCGGAGATCATCCTGGCACGCACCGCGCTCGAGTCGATCACGGTGCGGGCCGCGGCCGAGCGTGCGCGCGGCTCCGACGTCGCCGGCCTGCGCGCCATCCTCGAACTGCAGCGCGAGAAGCTCGCCGCCGGCGACCTGGACGGCTTCCACGCCGCCGACGAGGGCCTGCACCGCGCCATCGCCGCCGCGGCCGGCCTGCCCGGCATCTGGGACATGGTGCAGCAGCTCAAGGTGCAGCTCGACCGCTACCGCCGCCTGACGCTGCCGCAGCCGCAGCGCATGGACAAGGCGCTGTCCGAACACGAGGCCATCGTCGACGCGATCGCCGCGCGCGAGGTCGACGCCGCCGTCGGGCGCGTCAGCTCGCACCTCGAAGGCCTGACGCTCAGCCTGGCGGCGATCCGCGAGCTGAACCCGGACTACTTCACCGGCGACGTGCAGGCGGTCTACGCACGCTGGGCTCCGGCGCTGAACTGAGGGCGCCGGCGGAGCCGGCCGCGAGCGGGCTCGCGGCGACGGGCTGCGGCGGTGACGCAGCCCGCTTCAACGCGGCATCCCCATCGGCGCGGCCGCTGCGTGCGCGGTCGCGGTCAAACGCAGCCCGTCGCGCAGGTTCAGCAGCATCAGCGTCAGGTTGGCAGCGCCGGCCAGCAGCTCGACCGCCTGCAGCAGGTAGAACCGGCTGTCCAGGCTGCCTGCCGCGGCCCAGCGGTCGAGCACGATCGCGCAGGGCACCAGCACCAGCAGGCCGTTGGCGGCGATGAACGGCATGCGCCGCCGCTTCGCATCGACCAGGCGGCCGCCACGGGCCTTCGCCAGCACGAAGCCGCTGCCGCCGACGGCGGCCATCGCCGGCACCAGGATCCACAGCCCCGGCGTCACGATCAGCGACTTGAGCGTGGCGACGGCCTGCGGCGAGCCGAGCAGCTCGACGATCAGCGTCGAGACGAAGAAGGTGGCGACGCACAGCGGCGCGAGGATGCCGGCGGCGAGATGAAGATTCCTGGACATGGGTTTGCTCCGTTGCAGCATGCCGGCGACGAGCCGACGAGCGTCACTCTAGGAAGCCCGCACCCTGAAGCCCAGCCCGCGGGCAGCGACACACTGTCGCGGATCCGTTGACAATGGGCGCGTTCAGGGAGGCACTCCGATGGACCGTTTCGAGGCCATGCGCGCCTTTGTCCAGGTGGTCGAAAGCGGCAGCTTCACGAAGGCGGCGCAGCAGCTCGGCCTGCACAAGGCCAGCGTCAGCCAGCAACTGCTGCAGCTCGAGGACAAGCTCGGCACGCGGCTCCTGACCCGCACCACACGCAAGGTGACGCCGACGCCCGAAGGCCTGCTGTTCCACGAGCGCGCCCGCGCCATCCTGCAGCAGCTCGACGACGCCGAAACCACGCTGCGCCAGGGCAGCCGCGCGCTGCAGGGCCATCTGCGTGTGGACGTGCCGGTGGCGGTCGGACGCCTGCTGTTCGCGCAAGAGATCCGCGGTTTCCTCGACAGCCATCCGGGCATCAGCGTCGAACTCAGCTGCACCGACCGCCTCGTGGACCTGGTCGCCGCCGGTGTCGACTGCGCGCTGCGCGGCGGCGAGCTGCCCGACTCGGGCCTGGTCGCACGCCCGGTGGGCGCTTTGCGTTTCGTGCTCTGCGCCGCGCCGCGCCACCTCGAGCGCCACGGCCAGCCGCAGACGCCCGAGGCGCTGGCCGGCCATCCGCAGGTGGGTTTCGTCGCCGGCTCCACCGGCCTGCTGCGCCCGCTGCGGCTGCAGCGCGACGGCCAGGCGCTCGAGCTCGAACTGCCGGCACGTTTCGTCACCACCGACAGCGCCGCGGCGCTGGCGGCCGCGCTCGACGGCCTGGGCGTCGTGCAGCTGGCCGAGTTCGTCGCCGCGCCCTACCTGGACAGCGGCGCGCTCGTGCGCCTGCTGCCGGGCTGGCGCTGCCCGTCGCTGGCCATGCACTGGCTGACCCCGACGGCACGCCGGCGCCCGGCGCGTGTGCAGGCCTTCATCGACTGGGCGCACGCGCTGCTGCTGCGCCGGCTGGGGCCGCATCTGGACTGACGCGCCGGGCGGCGCTGCCGGCCCGGTCAGCTGCCTCGGGCCGCGCGAGGCAGGGCGAGCACGCGGCCAGTGCCGCGCCGGCAGGCGGTGTCTACGCCGCCACTCGCCGCGCCAGGTCGGCCTTGCGTGCCACCAGCTTGTCGGCCAGCGCCACGCTGCCGCCGTGCGTGTGCACGGTCGCGCGGATGTGCTCGTCGGCGATGCGGGTCACGTGCCCGGCCGCGGCGCGCACCGCAGCATCGTCCATGTCGCCGAACAGCCGGCAGGCGTACGGGTTGTCGGGGTCGCAGCGCAGGCGTTCGATCTCGCCGACGCTGCTGCCGAAGGCGCGGCCCTTGGGGCAGCCCTGCGCGCGGAACTCGAGCGCGCCGCCGACGTCCAGCGTCAGCACGGTGCCGCCGAGCACGCCCTGGTTGTCGCCACCGAAGCCGGCGGCGTCCCAGTTGGCGGTCCAGGCGTGCACGCCCAGCCACTGCTGCGCCTGGCGGCGTTCGGCTTCGTCGAGCTGCGACAGGTGCTTCTTGTCCAGCGCCACCATCTCGGTGGCGATCCGGTCCGGCGCCCGCGTGCGCCGATAGCGCAGCGTCGGCGCGCCGGCCAGGCGGTAGAGCTGCGCCGCCAGCCATTCGTTGCGCGCATGTGCCGGCGACTCCAGCTCCTTCACGTAATAGCAGCGGCCGGCGGCGTCGCGATAGACGCCGGCCGGATTGCTGCCCAGGCGGCCGCCGATGCGCTGCAGCGTGTCGGTGTCGATCAGGCGCGCGTCGGCGTCGGGCGCCGCTGCCGGCGCCTCGTCGGGGAGGCAGGGTGTCATGGCAGGGGGCGCGTTCGCTGCACCAGCATCATCTGCGCCGGTGTCTCGATGGCCCCATGCCGCGCGCGGCGCACGTCGCGGATGGCCTGGTCGGGGTCCACGCCCAGTTCGGCGAGCAGCCGCGCGGCGATCATGCCGGCGCGGCCCAGGCCGCCCTTGCAGTGCACCAGCACGTCGCGGCCGGCGCGCAGGCGCGCGCGGATCTCGGCGCCGGCCTCGACCCACTGCTGCTCGAAGTGTTCGCCCGGCACGCCGAAGTCGGGGATCGGCAGGTGCTGCCAGGCGATGCCGCGGCGCTTCACCTCGTGTCCCAGCTGCGGCACCTTCAGCGCCAGCAGCTCGGCCGGCTCGACCAGCGTCAGCACCAGCGTCGCGCCCCAGGCGGCGATCGCGTCCAGGTCGACGCCCAGGTCGCGCGCCCAGGCGCCGGTGGCGGCGGCACGGTCGTGTTTGCCGGGGCAGAAGGTGATGCCGATGCGGCCGTGCGCCGGGCTGGCGCGCACCGCGGCGATCTGCAGCGGGTGGCTGTGGCTGGTGCGGGCGGCGGTCACGGCAGCGCGGTTCGGCTTCGGGGCGACGCGGCGATGCTGCCACAGCGCCGCCGCCCGGCGGCGCTCAGATGCGGGTGAGGACGCGTTCGGCCGGCCAGCGCGACTTCGGCAGCGCGGCGTTGAAGTCGGCGTCGCTGCGCCGGCCCAGGCCGACGACGATCTGGCTGGCGAGGCCCTGCTCGTGCAGCCCGAGCAACTCGTCGAGCCGGGCGCCGTCGAAGCCCTCCATCGGGCAGGCGTCCAGGCCCAGCGCCGAGGCGCCCAGCAGCAGCGTGCCGAGCGCGATGTAGGCCTGCTTCTGGAACCACAGCGGCGCGTCGCCGAGTTCGCGGTGCAGCTGGTGGTAGCCGCGCCGGCTCTGGTGCTGGCCGTTGCGCGCCTGGTCGCTGACGAAGCGGCCGTCCTGCTGCTCCTGTGCCAGCAGGGCTTCGAGGTAGGCGTCGTCGACGCCGGTGCGCGCGGCGATGACGACGACGAGCGCGGCCTGCGTCGTCTTGGGCACGTTGTAGGCGTAAGGGCCGGCCATGGCCTCGGCGATGCGCTGCCGGCCCTCGGCACTCTCGGCGACGACGAAGTGCCAGGGCTGGGTGTTGGTCGACGACGGCGCCAGGCGCAGCAAGTCGTCGATCGCCTGGCGCTGCTCGGCGTCGAGGCTGAACGTGGGGTCGAAGGCCTTGGCGGTGTGGCGCTGGAGCATCAGCTCGGTGACGGCGGCGGGGGCGAGGGACATGCGGGTTCCAGGTGAAGGG
>NZ_NRRU01000104.1 GCF_016583785.1 Rubrivivax gelatinosus
TTCGGATTCTGGCACAGGGCCGCGCGCCGTCATCCCCGTAGCAGCGTAGACAGGCGCACGATCCGGCGGTCGACATAAGGCGGCATCAGCGTCAGCCGGGTCGCCACCGGCATCGCCACGCGCGAGCGGCGCGCGAAGCGCTGCATCCAGACCGTGCCCATGCCGACCGAACGCGCGGCCTTCAGGTGCCCGAGCGTGTCCTCGACCAGCACGCAGCGCGACGGCGCCACCTTCAGCCGCGCGGCGACGCGGCGCAGCATGCGGGTGTCGGGTTTGGGCCGCAGCTGGCCGAAGACACGCATGTGCTCGATCGGGATCACGAGGTCGAAGATGCGTGCGATGCCCAGCACGCCGAGCACGCGCCGCGTGTACAGCGCCGGCGCGTTGGTCAGCAGCACCTTGCGCCCGGGCAGCCGCGCGAGCGCCGCGAAGTCCTGGGCGTGGCCGCGCACGCGCTCCTCCAGCCCGGGCAGCGCGTGCGTGTGCTCGAGGAAGTGGGCGGCGTCCACGCCGTGGTGGCGCATCAGGCCGAGCAGGGTCGCGCCGTAACGCAGCCAGTAACGCCGGCGCAGCGCGTCGGCCTCGGCGCGCGTCAGGCCGAGCTCGCGCTCGATGTAGTCGGTCATGCCGACGTTCAACTGGCCGAACGCGGCGTGCGAGGCGTCGTGCAGCGTGTTGTCCAGGTCGAAGAGCCAGACCCGGTCGCGGCCCGTGCCCGGCCTCATGCGGCGCGGCGCGCGTCGCGCCGGCCGAGCACGCCGATGCTGGCGATCATCAGCACGGCGCCCAGCCACTGCGTGGCAGCCAGATCCTGGCCGAGCAGCAGCGCCGCCAGCAGCACGGCGGTCAGCGGCTCGACCAGCGTGGCCACCGTCAGCGCGGTCGGCGACAGACGCTGCGCGCCCCAGTTGAAACACAGCAGCGCGATCGCCGCTGTCACCAGGCCCAGGTACAGCAGCCAGGCTTCGGGCGGCAGCTCGTTCGGCCAGGCCAGCGGCGTGTAGAACGCGGCCAGCCCCATCACCGCGGCGGCGACGACGGTCAGGCCGGTCGTCGCCTGGCCCGGGCCCAGCGTCGTCGCCAGGCGCCCGGTGACGAGCGTGAAGCCGGCGTACAGCAGCGCCGACGCGACCGAGAAGGCGATGCCGGCGGCCAGCGTCGCAGCCGCGACCTCGCCGCCGTCGCCGTGGCGCAGCACGACGAGCGTGGTGCCGCCCAGCGCCGCGGCCAGCGCCAGCAGCAGCGGCGCGTCCAGGCGCTCGCGCCCGCGCGCCACCGCCAGCAGCGTCACCAGCACCGGCGGCAGGCACAAGGCGATCAGCGTCGGCACCGCCGCGCCGATGCGCTCGATGCCCAGGAACCAGCAGGACACGTACAGCGCCATGCAGGCGCCGGCGGCCAGCAGCAGACCGGCCTGGGCGCGCAACGCGCGCAACAGCCCGGGCCGACCGAAGACCGCCAGCAGCACCGCCGCGCCGACGACGAAACGCCAGAACGAGACGTTCTCCGGGCTGAGCCCGAAACGCGCGATCAGCAGGTTGACGACCAGCGCGCCGGTGCCCCACAGGAAGCCGGCGCCGCAGGCGGCGGCCATCGCGGGGGCGGTACCTCGGGTCGTCATGCCGGCGCCAGGCTCAATGACTGCGGATCATCGTGCCGAAGGCCTGCTCGGTCAGGATCTCCAGCAGCGTCGCGTGCGGCACGCGGCCGTCGATGATGTGCACCGCGTTGACGCCGCTCTTGGCGGCGTCCAGCGCGCCGGCGATCTTGGGCAGCATGCCGCCGCTGATGGTGCCGTCCTCGAACAGGCCGTCGATCTCGCGCGCCGTCAGGTCGGTGAGCAGCGTGCCGCTCTTGTCGAGCACGCCCGGCGTGTTCGTCAGCAGCATCAGCTTCTCGGCCTTCAGCACCGTGGCCAGCTTGCTGGCGACGAGGTCGGCGTTGATGTTGTAGCTCTCGTTCTTCTCGCCGAAGCCGATCGGGCTGATGACCGGGATGAACTGGTCGTCCTGCAGCGCCTGCACGACCGAGGGATCGATCGAGGTGATCTCGCCGACCTGGCCGACGTCGTGTTCGATCGACGGGTCGTTCTTGTCCAGCATCTTCAGCTTGCGCGCCCGGATCATGCCGCCGTCGCGCCCGGTCAGGCCCACGGCCTTGCCGCCGGCGGCGTTGATCAGGCCGACGATGTCCTGCTGCACCTCGCCGCCGAGCACCCACTCGACGACTTCCATCGTCTCCTCGTCGGTGACGCGCATGCCCTGGATGAAGGTGCCCTTCTTGCCCAGGCGCGACAGCGCCTCGTCGATCTGCGGGCCGCCGCCGTGCACGACGATCGGGTTCATGCCGACGAGCTTGAGCAGCACGATGTCCTCGGCGAAGTCCTGCTGCAGCGCCGGGTCGGTCATCGCGTTGCCACCGTATTTGATGACCAGCGTCTTGCCGTGGAACTTGCGGATGTAGGGCAGCGCCTGCGCCAGGATCTCGGCCTTCTCGCGCGGGGTGATGTGGGCGGTGGGGGTTTCGGCGGTGGACATCGGCGGCATCCGTCGGGGGGAACAGGGTGGCGCGGATTGTAGGGACGCGGTCCGCACGCTGGCGGTCAGCCCCGAGGGCGCACCGGGCAGCGGCGTCGTACAGTGCCACGATGAGTTCTCACCACCAGGACCTGTCGCCCTTCCGGCACCCGCACGCCTTCGCCGACGGCGGCGTCGCCCGGCGCGAGAGCGCACTGATGCAGGTGACGCTGCTGACGCTGGTGACGATGGTGGTCGAGGTCGGCGCCGGCTGGTGGACGGGCTCGCTGGCGCTGCTGGCCGACGGCTGGCACATGGGCACGCACGCGCTGGCGCTCGGCGGCGCGGTGCTCGCCTACCGGCTGGCGGCGCGCGCCGCGGCGCACGGCGCCTACGCCTTCGGCGGCTGGAAGATCGAGGTGCTGGCGGCCTATACCAGCGGCCTGCTGCTGCTGGCGGCGGCGTTCGGCATCGCCTGGGACGCCGTCGCCACGCTGCGTGAACCGCGGCCGATCGCCTTTGGCGAAGCGATGGGCGTGGCCGCGCTCGGGCTGCTGGTCAACCTGGCGAGCGCCTGGCTGCTGGCGCGCGGCGGGCACCAGCACCACCATCACGATCACGACCCCCACGGCCATCCACACGAACACGACGACGATCACGACGATCACGAGCACGCGCCGCACGCCGGCCACCACCACGACGCCAACTTCGGTGCCGCCTACCTGCATGTGCTGGCCGACCTGATGACCTCGGTGCTGGCGATCGCCGCGCTCGCCGGTGGCCTGTGGCTGGGCTGGCGCTGGCTGGACCCGGCGGTCGCGCTGCTGGGTGCACTCGTCGTCGGCCAGTGGGCGCTGGGCGTGATCCGGCAAAGCTCGCGCGCGCTCGTCGACGCCACCGCCGACCCGGAAATCAGCCGCCGCATCCGCGAACTGGTCGAAGCCGACGGCGACGCGCGCCTGTCGGATCTGCACGTCTGGCAGGTCGGCGGCCAGGCCTGGTCGGCCGCGATCGCGATCGTCGCCGACCGGCCGCTCGCGGCCTCGGTCTACCGCGCGCGGCTGGCGGCCATCGTGCCGCTGCGCCACGTAACCGTCGAAGTGCACCGCTGCGAAGGCAGCGGCAGCGGCCCCTGCCCGCTGGGGTAGAGCCGTCTCACTAGAGTTAGAGGATGCAGGCGGCCCGGCCGGCATCCAAGATGGCAACCGGGCACCCCCGATACCCGAACGAGGAGCAGTGATGGCAACGAAGAAGGCCCCCGCGGCACGCAAGACCGCGGCCAAGAGCGCAGGCAGCAGCAAACCCGCGCGCAAGGCCGAGCAGGCCCACGCCGACAGCGTGCTCGCCGGCGCCGTGCGCGACTCGGCACAGCAGATCTGGCTGGCCGGCATGGGCGCGTTCGCGAAAGCCCAGGAAGAAGGCGGCCGCGTCTTCGAGGCCCTGGTCAAGGAAGGTGTGCACCTGCAGCGCAAGACGCAGGCGGTGGCCGAGGAGAAACTCGGCGAGGTCACCGGCCGCATGACGGCGATGGCAGGCAGCGTCAGCGCACGCGCCGGCCAGAACTGGGACAAGCTCGAAGCGATCTTCGAGCAGCGCACCGCCAAGGCAATGGCGCGCCTGGGCGTGCCGACGGCCAAGGACGTGCAGGCGCTGGTCGAACGTGTCGACGCGCTGGCGGCCGCGGTCGAACGCCTGAACCGCGGCGCCACCCCGGCTGCGGCGGCCAAGCGCCCGGCACGCAAGGCGGCGGCAGCGAAGCCGGCCGCGGCCCCCGCAGCAGCCGAAGCGGCAGCTGCGACCGAAGCCGCCCCCGCGGCGCCGGCGAAAAAACGTGTGCGCCGCCCCAAGACCGCCTGAGCACCCCCTCTGACCGGAGCGGGGCGCCGGCCCGCCGCGGCTGTCGCCCCGGCACACGATGACGAGACCCGTTTCCAGGCGCATCGGCCTGGCCCTGGCTGGCGGCGGCCCGCTGGGCGCGATCTACGAGATCGGCGCGCTGTGCGCGCTTGAGGAGGCCTTCACCGGCGCCGACTTCACCCGGCTCGACGGCTACGTCGGCGTCTCGGCCGGCGGCTTCATCGCCGCCGGGCTGGCCAACGGCATTTCGCCGCGCCAGCTCTGCACCTCGTTCATCTTGAACGATGGCCCGGCAGCGGACGTCATCCACCCGGGCCTGTTCGCGCAGCCGGCCTGGCGCGAATACGCACGCCGGCTGGCGATGCTGCCGGCGCTGGTGGCGCACGCCGCCTGGGACTACGCCTTCGAACGCCGCTCGCTGCTGACGGCGCTCGAACGCCTGGGGCGGGCACTGCCCTCCGGCCTGTTCTGCCACGACGCGCTCGAACGCCAGCTGGCGCTGATGCTGTCGGCGCCGGGCCGCAGCAACGACTTCCGCCAGGTCGCGCGGCCGCTGGTCATCGTCGCCACCGACCTCGACAGCGGCCAGTCGGCGCCCTTCGGCCGGCCCGGCTTCGAACACGTGCCGATCTCGCGCGCGGTCGCCGCCAGCGCGGCGCTGCCGGGGCTGTTCCCGCCGGTGGCAATCGACGGCCGGCACTACGTCGACGGCGCGCTGAAGAAGACGCTGCACGCCCGCGTGCTGCTCGACCTCGACATGGACCTGGTGCTGTGCCTGAACCCGCTGGTGCCCTTCGAGTCGGGCCACCTGGGCCGGCACGCGACGCCGACGGCACGCGCCGGGCAGCGCATCCCGCGCCTGGCCGATGGCGGCCTGCCGGTGGTGCTGAGCCAGACCTTCCGCACGCTGATCCACTCCCGGCTGGAACTCGGCCTGCGCGGCTACGAAGCGACGCACCCGGACACCGGGATCGTGCTGTTCGAACCCGACCAGCGCGACCCGGAAATGTTCCTCGCCAACACCTTCGGCTATTCCCAGCGCCGGGCGATGGCCGAACACGCCTACCAGCAGACGCGGGCCGACCTGCGCGCGCGCCGCGCCGAGCTGGCGCCGCGGCTGGCGCGCCACGGCATCAGGCTCGACGACGCGGCGCTGGACGACGAGACCCGGCGCCTGATCCCGCCGCGGCGCCGGCCGCGGCCGGCAGCGACGAAGACGGCGCAGGTGATGCGGCGGCTGGACCAGGTGCTCGACGATCTCGAGCAGCGCCTGGCGTGCGCCGCCTGAAGCCGCGGCCTCAGGCGCCCAGGTAACGCGCCTGGAGGTGGGCGCGGAAGTGCGCCGGGTTCAGCGCCTCGCCGCTGGCGCGCCGCGCCAGCTCGTCGGTGCTCCAGCGGCTGGCCTGCTGCCAGATGTTGTGCTGCAGCCAGTCGAACACCGGCGCCAGATCGCCGGCGGCGATGCGGGTGTCGACGTCGGGCATTGCACGCCGCATCGCCGCGAACCACTGCGCCGCGTACATCGCGCCCAGCGAATAACACGGGAAGTAGCCGATCAGACCCAGCGGCCAGTGCATGTCCTGCATGGCCCCGTCCTTGAAGTTGCCGCGTGTGTCCACGCCCAGCAGCTCGGCCATCTTGGTGTCCCACAGCGCCGGGATGTCCTCGACCTCGATCTCGCCGTCGACCAGCGGGCGTTCGATCTCGTAGCGCAGGATCACGTGCGCCGGATACGTCACCTCGTCGGCGTCGACGCGGATGAAGCCCGGCTTCACGCGCGTCAGCAGCTTGCGCAGGTTGCCGGGCTCGAAGGCCGGCTGCGCGCCGAAGGCCGCGGCCAGGCGCGGCGCCAGGCGCGCGACGAAGCCCGGGTGGCTGCCCAGCTGCATCTCGAACGACAGCGACTGGCTCTCGTGGATCGCCATCGACCGCGCCTCGGCCAGCGGCTGGCCCAGCCACTCGCGCGGCAGGTTCTGCTCGTAGCGGGCGTGGCCGGTCTCGTGGATCGTGCCCATCAGGCTGCCGAGGAACTCGTCGTCGCGGAAACGTGTCGTCAGGCGCACGTCCTCGGGCACGCCGCCGCAGAACGGATGCGTGCTGACGTCCAGACGGCCGGCGTCGAAGTCGAAACCGAGCTCGCGCATCATGTCCTCGCACAGCCGGCGCTGGGCCTCGCGCGCGAACGGGCCCTGCGGCACGAGCACGGTCTCGCGCGACTGGCGCTCGACGACCTGTCGGATCAGGCCCGGCAGCCACTGGCGCAGCTCGCCGAAGACGCGGTCGACCTGGGCCGTCGTCAGCCCGGGTTCGTAGCGGTCCATCAGCGCCTCGTAGCGCGAGACGCCGTGGGCGTCGGCCAGGCGCGTGGCTTCCTCGCGCGCCAGCGCGACGACTTCCTTCAACCCCGGCACCAGGCCGGCCCAGTCGTTGGCCGGGCGCAGCGTGCGCCAGGCGTGTTCGCAGCGCGCGGTGGCGAGCTGCTGGCGTTCGACCAGGTCGGTCGGCAGCACGGTGGCGGCGCGCCACTGGCGGCGCATCTCGCGCAGGTTGGCGTGCTGCGGCTCGTCCAGCGGCTCGGTTTCGGCGGCGTCCAGCTTGGCGGCCAGCGCCGGGTCGGTGCGCATGCCGTGCAGCAGCGCCGCCATCTCGGCCATCGCCGCGGCGCGGGCCTCGTTGCCCTTGGGCGGCATGTTGGCCGACTGATCCCAGCTGGCGATCGATTGCAGATGGCCCAGGCGGTGCAGGCGGGTCCAGGTCGAGGCGAGTGCGTCGTAGGCGGGGGTGGCGGTCATGAACGGGGCGGGCAGGAGGATTTCAATAGGAAAGCTGGCCGGGGAAGGCCCAGACGAGCGCCCCGGTCATCACCAGGTAGCGCAGGAACTTGCCGATGGCCATGTAGAACACGCAAGGCCAGAACGGCAGCTTGAGCCAGCCGGCGACGGCGCACAGCGGGTCGCCGACGATGGGCAGCCAGGACAGCAGGCAGGCCTTGGCGCCGAAGCGGCGCAGCCACTGCAGCGGGCGCAGCTCGCGCGGGCGGTGGTGCGTCGCGTGCTCGTAGGCGATCTCGCTGCCGTAACCCATCCACCAGGTGATCGCACCGCCGACGGTGTTGCCGGCGGTGGCCACGAGGATCGCGGGCCAGAACAGCGAGGGGTCGAGCTTGATCAGGCCGAAGACCGCGGGCTCGCTGCCCAGCGGCAGCAACGTGGCCGATACCAATGCAACGGCGAAGACCGTCGACAAGCCGTACTGCGGCAGCGCCAGCGCCGCCAGCAGCGCGGAAAACCATGCTTCCATCTCGAGGCGGATTATCCGCTGCGGCCGGCCGGCAGCCGGAGGCCCCGGTGCCGGCCGGTATACTCCTGCCTCCTTTTTCAGCACCCCCCGATGATGAGACTCGGCGCTTTCGAGCTGCCGAACCGCCTGTTCGTCGCCCCGATGGCCGGGGTCACCGACCGGGCGTTCCGCAAGCTGTGCAAGCGCCTGGGCGCTGGCTACGCCGTGAGCGAGATGATCACGTCGCGCCCCGACCTGCGCGACTCGCCCAAGACGATGCGCCGCGCTGACCACGCGGGCGAAGGCTCGCCGATCGCGGTGCAGATCGCCGGCGTCGAGCCGCTGCTGATGGCCGACGCCGCGCGCCACAACATCGACGGCGGCGCCCAGATCATCGACATCAACATGGGCTGCCCGGCGAAGAAGGTCTGCAACAAGTGGGCGGGCTCGGCGCTGATGCAGGACGAGGCGCTGGCGATCGCGATCGTCGAGGCCGTCGTCGGCGCCTGCGCGCCGCGCGGCGTGCCGGTGACGCTGAAGATGCGCACCGGCTGGTGCGCCGCCGAGCGCAACGCCGTGCGTCTGGCGCGTGCCGCCGAAGCCGCCGGCGTGACGATGGTCACGGTTCACGGCCGCACCCGCGAACAGGGCTATCAGGGGCAGGCCGAGTACGACACGATGGCCGCGGTGAAGGCCGCGATCACGATCCCCCTGGTCGCCAACGGCGACATCGACTCGCCGGCGAAGGCCGCCGCGGTGCTCGCGCACACCGGCGCCGACGCCTTGATGATCGGCCGCGCCGCGCAGGGCCGGCCGTGGATCTTCCGCGAGATCGCACACTACCTCGCCACCGGCGAGCTGCTGGCGCCGCCGGCGACGCACGAGGTGCGGCGCTGGCTGCTCGAGCATCTCGAGGAGCACTATGCGCTCTACGGCGAACACGCCGGCGTGCGCAGCGCGCGCAAACACATCGGCTGGGCGGTGCGCCAGCTGCCCGGCGGCGAGGACTTCCGCAGCGCCATGAACACGATCGCCGACGCCGCCGCGCAGTGGCGCGCCGTCGACGGCTTCTTCACCGAACTGGCCGACCATCACCCGCTGCTGCCCTGCGCGGCAGCCGCCAACGACGACATCGCCGTCCGCAGCGCATGAGCAAGAAACACATAGACGAGTGCATCCGCGCGACGCTCGAGCAGTACTTCAAGGACCTCAAGGGAACCGAGCCGCACGACATCCACGCGATGGTGCTGGCCGCCGTCGAGAAACCCATGCTCGACGTCGTCATGAAACATGCCGACGGCAACCAGAGCAAGGCCGCTGAATGGCTGGGCATCAACCGCAACACGCTGCGTCGCAAACTCCTCGAACACAAGCTGATCTGAGACCACCGATGACCACCGCCCTCCTCTCCGTATCCGACAAGACGGCAATAGTCGACTTCGCTCGTGCGCTGCACGCCCAGGGCGTCAAGCTGCTGTCCACCGGCGGCACCGCCAAGCTGCTGGCCGAAGCCGGCCTGCCGGTCACCGAGGTGGCCGAGGTCACCGGCTTCCCCGAGATGCTCGACGGCCGCGTGAAGACGCTGCACCCGCGCATCCACGGCGGCCTGCTGGCGCGCCGCGACGTGCCCGAGCACATGGCGGCACTGGCCGAACACGGCATTGCCACGATCGACCTGCTGGTCGTCAACCTGTACCCGTTCGCGCAGGCCACAGCCAAGGCCGACTGCACGCTCGCCGACGCGATCGAGAACATCGACATCGGCGGCCCGGCGATGCTGCGCGCCGCGGCCAAGAACTGGACCGACGTCACCGTCGTCATCGACCCGGCCGACTACGCCGTCGTGCTCGCCGAACTGGCCGCCGGCGCGACCACCCGCGCCACGCGGCTGCGGCTGGCGAAGAAGGTCTACGCCCACACCGCCGCCTACGACGGCATGATCACCAACTACCTGACGGCGCTGGAAGACGGTGCCGAGCAGGCGCTGGACGCGGTGCCGGCGCGCACCGAGTACCCGGCGGTCTTCAACCTGCAGCTCACGCGCACCCAGGCGCTGCGCTACGGCGAGAACCCGCACCAGAGCGCCGCCTTCTACCGCGACGCCCAGCCGGCCACCGGCACGCTGTCGGGCTGGACCCAGCTGCAGGGCAAGGAACTCAGCTACAACAACATCGCCGACTCCGACGCCGCCTGGGAGTGCGTCAAGACCTTCGACGTGCCGGCCTGCGTCATCGTCAAACACGCCAACCCCTGCGGCGTGGCGATCGGCGCCGACCCGGCCGAGGCCTATGCCAAGGCCTTCAAGACCGACCCGACCTCGGCCTTCGGCGGCATCATCGCCTTCAACCGGCCGCTGGACGCGGCCGCCGCGCTGCTGGTCGCCAAGCAGTTCGTCGAGGTGCTGATCGCCCCGGCGATCAGCGCCGAGGCGCGTGCCGTCTTCGCCGCCAAGCCCAATGTGCGCCTGCTCGAGGTGCCGCTGGCGCAGGCGATGAACAAGCTGGACTTCAAGCGTGTCGGCGGCGGCGTTCTGCTGCAGAGCCAGGATGCGAAGAACGTGCAGCCGGGCGAACTGCGCGTCGTCACCCAGATCGCGCCGACGGCCGAACAGCTGGAAGACCTGCTGTTCGCCTGGAAGGTGGCCAAGTTCGTCAAGAGCAACGCCATCGTCTTCTGCGGCGGCGGCATGACGCTGGGCGTGGGTGCGGGCCAGATGAGCCGCGTCGACAGCGCGCGCATCGCCGGCATCAAGGCCGGCAACGCCGGGCTGACGCTGGACGGCTCGGCCGTGGCCAGCGACGCCTTCTTCCCGTTCCGCGACGGCCTGGACGTGGTCGTCGACGCCGGCGCGCGCTGCGTGATCCAGCCGGGCGGCTCGATGCGCGACCAGGAGGTCATCGACGCGGCCAACGAGCGTGGCATCGCGATGGTGCTCACGGGCACCCGCCACTTCCGGCATTGAATTGTTGAGCCCCCGGCCGCCTGGCGGCCGCCCCCCGAGGGGGCTCCGAACCCGACCGGGAGACCCGGATCGGGTTCGGCCCGCTCCGGAGGCGCCGCTCCCCCTGACCGCCTGCGGCGGTCTGTCCCCGGGGGGAGTGCGCGGGCTGCGCTGCGTCTGACCTTCATGCTCTGTTCACGTCACGCCCTCGTGCGCCCCTCGGGCGCGCATGCGGCCTTGCACCGCTAGCATCCCGCCATGGCCTCAAAAGCCGATCTGATGGGGCTGCTGCTGACGCTGCTGGTGCGGCTGATCACCGGCGCCCAGGGGCACTGGAAAGGCTGCCCGCCGAAAGCGGAGCAGCGCATCTACTTCGCCAACCACCAGAGCCATCTGGACTGGATGCTGATCTGGGCCGCGCTGCCCAGCGATCTGCGTGCGACCACGCGCCCGATCGCCGCACGCGACTACTGGACCTCGTCGAAGTTCAAGGCCTGGCTGACGCGCGAGGTGTTCCACGCGGTCTACGTCAGCCGCCAGCGCAGCGAGGACCAGGATCCGCTGGAGCCGCTGGTGGAGGTGCTGGAGGCCGGCGACTCGCTGGTCATCTTCCCCGAGGGCACGCGCAGCAACAAAGGCCTGCCGCAGCCGTTCAAGACCGGGCTCTACCACCTTGCCGAGCAGTTCCCGAACGTGCAGCTGATTCCCGCCTGGATCGACAACGTCAACCGCGTGATGCCCAAGGGCGAGGTCGTGCCGGTGCCCATCCTGTGCACCGTGACCTTCGGCGCGCCGCTGCAGCTCGAGCCGGGCGAAGACAAGCGCGCCTTCCTCGAGCGTGCGCGCGAAGCGGTGGTGGCCCTGCGCCCCCACGTGGCCTGAGATGGGACAGCTGCGCGCGCTCTCCGTGGACCAGCAGGTCGGCCTGCTGTTCGTGATCCTGTTCGGCGCGCTGATCGTCGTCAGCGCGATCTCGGGGCTGGTGATGCTGCGCCGCCCCGACGACGAAGGCAGCGCCCGCCACCTGCGCGTCAAGCGCGAGCTGCGGGCCATCTGGCTCGGCGCCATCGTCTTCTGGCTCGCCTGGGTCTCGGGCCCGGTCGGTGCGACGCTGCTCTTCGCCACCTTCTCGTTTTTCGCGCTGCGCGAGTTCATCACGCTGGCGCACACCCGGCGCAGCGACCACCGCAGCCTGATCCTGGCCTTCTTCATCGTGCTGCCGACGCAGTACCTGCTGGTCGCCTTCCGTACCTTCGACCTGTTCACGGTCTTCATACCGGTCTACGTCTTCATCGCGATCCCGGTGATCAGCGCGCTCGCCGGCGACCCGGAACGTTTCCTCGAACGCAACGCCAAGATCCAGTGGGGCGTGATGGTCTGCGTCTACGGCCTGAGCCACGCGCCGGCGCTGCTGCTGCTGGAGTTCCGCAACTACGAAGGGCGCGGCGCCTTCCTCGTCTTCTTCCTCGTCGTCGTCGTCGCGACCGCGCAGCGCACCCAGGAAGGTGCTTCGCGCTGGCTGCGGCGGCGGCCGGTGGCGCGCCACATCGACCGCTCGTTCTCGTACCGCGCCTGGGCGATCGGGGCGACGACCGCTGCCGTCGTCGGCGCGGCGCTGTACTGGACGACGCCGTTCAAGGCCGGCCAGGCGCTGGTGATGGCCTTCATCGCCGCCGGCGCCGGCAGCTTCGGCGAGTTCGTGATGAAGGCGCTGAAGAAGGACGCCGGCGTGCCGTCCTGGGGCAACCGCAGCGCGATCACAGGCGCCGTCGGCCTGCTCGACCGCGTCGCGCCGCTGTGTTTCGCGGCGCCGGTGTTCTTCCACTCGGTGCGCTGGTACTTCCAGTTCCGCGGTTAGGGCGCGGCGGCCAGCACCTCCGAACGCGTGCCGAGCACACGGCCGTCGGCGTCGAAGACGATCACCACCTCCAACGGCGAGCCGTCGGCGCCGCGTTCGGTGTAGACGGCGGCCGTGGTCTCGTACTGCGACGCGGCGCAGCCGGCGGCCAGCAGCACGGCGACAAGCCAGGCCGGGCGACTTCGGGCGATGCGGGCGAACAGCGTGTCCATGTCGTTCCTCTTGGGTGGCGTTCGACTCCAGCATCGGCGCGAACCGCGCCGCCGGCCATCGTCCGCAGGCCCCGTGTGCTGTCGGACAGCGCCGCCTGTGCCCGCCCGCCGCATCCGACCCCGCCGGGTGCCGGGAATTCGCCCTCGCTAAACTGCATCAGGCCATCAGGCCGCAACAGGAGACGCCGTTGATCATCCGGGTGGGCATCGTCGACGACCATGCCATCGTGCGCACCGGGCTGCGCCAGTTCCTTTCCGAGCAGGTGGACCTGCGCGTCACCGGCGAGGCGGCCAACGGCACCGAGGCGCTGGACCTGGTGCGGCGCGGCGACGTCGACGTGCTGCTGATGGACCTGTCGATGCCCGGCCAGAGCGGCGTCGACGCGCTCGCCGCGATCCGCGCACGCGCTGCCGAGCTGCCGATCCTGATCCTCAGCGGTTTCCCCGAGACGCACTACGCGACGACGCTGCTGCGCCAGGGCGCCAGCGGCTACCTGAACAAGGAATGCGACCCGGAGGAGATCGTCAAGGCGATCCGCACCGTGGCCCGCGGCCGGCGCTACATCACCAGCCAGGTCGCCGAGCTGCTGGCCGACACCATGGCCGGCGGCGGCGACAAGCTGCCGCACGAGGCGCTGTCCGAGCGCGAGCTGCAGGTCTTCCTGCGCCTGGCCAAGGGCGAGACCGTCGGCCACATCGCCGAGAGCATGTTCCTCAGCGTGAAGACGGTCAGCACCTACCGCACCCGGGTGCTGGAGAAGCTCAAGCTCGCGAGCAACAGCGACCTCACCTACTACGCGCTGAAGAACGGGCTGATCCAGTAGCTCGGCCCGGCCCGCGGCCGGCGAGCGACTCGCCGCTACGGCCTCAGCCGCGCGGCTTCAGCGCTGCGCAGTAGTTGATCAGCGCGTCGATGTCGCGCGACTTGTCGAACACGCGCTCGGCGCCGAGTTCCAGGCATTGGCGCGCCAGGTCGGGCGATGCGTAGTTGGTCAGCACCACCCGCTGCAGCGGGCTGCCCGCGGCGCGCAGCGCACGCAGGATGCCGGTGCCCGAGCCGGCCCGCAGGAAGATATCGAGGATCGCCAGGTCGCAGACGTTGGCCGGGTCGCCGAGCCAGCGCAGCGCGCCGGCCTCGTCGTCGGCCCAGCCGACGACCGACAGCGGCACCAGCTCTTCCAGCGCCGAGATCAGGTTGTCGCGGATGACCGGGCTGTCCTCGACGAGGAAGGCTTTGATCAAGGAGATGCTCGGGTGATCGGGATCGGCGGCCGTCTTGGCGGCGCGGTGTGGAAAGAGTGTATCGACATGCGCCTGCCGCAGCCGTAGGACGGCGCCGACATCGCAACCCGGTGCCGGACGGACGCGCCGGCCGCGCCTGCGCCGATGCCGCGCCCGGCAGCGGCCGCGGACCATGGGCTTCTGCCGGCCTCTTGTGGGGCGGGCGCCGAGACAAGGAGCCGTGATGAGCACCACCCGGCACGAAACCGAGGCCGCCGCACTGCGGCGTGACGAAGCACGCGCCGATGCCGAGGCGGCACGCGCCCGTGCCGATGCCGAGGCGCTGCGCCGGGCGCGGCAGCCGCGTGCTCGCCGCTGGCCCGGGTTGCTGACAGTCGGACTTCTGGGCGCGGCACTGGGCGCGCTGCTGACGTCCAACTACTACGACGATCGCACGCTGGGCCAGCGCCTGGACGCCGGCCTCGACCGCGCCGGCGCCAACCTGCGCGGCAGCGGCGCCGAGCTGCGCCAGGACGCGCAGGCCGTCGCACGCGACGGCGCGCTCGCCACCGAACGTGCGACCGAACGTGCCGCCGATGCGGTCGCCGACGCCCGCATCACGACCGCGGTGAAGGCGGCGCTGGCGACCGACCCGGGCCTGAGCGCGCTGCGCATCGAGGTCTCGACCGAAGCCGGTGTCGTGCGTCTGGAAGGCCCGGCACCCGACGCCGCGGCGCGCGAGCGCGCGACGACGCTGGCCGCCGCGCCCGAGGGCGTGCAGCGTGTCGACAACCGCCTGAGCCTCGCGCCCTGAGCCCTCTGAGATACTGCGGGGCCGCTACTGCGCCGACCTCGATCGGCGCCCGCCCCGCCTCATGCTCATCCTCGGCATAGACCCCGGTCTGCAACGCACCGGCTTCGGCGTCATCGCCGTCGACGGCCCGCGGCTGGCCTACGTCGCCAGCGGCGTCATCGACACCGCCGAAGCCCCGCGCGGCGACCTGCCGCAACGCCTGAAGATCATCTTCGAAGGTGTCACCGAGGTCGTCGCGCGTTACCAGCCCGAGGCCGCGGCGGCCGAGATCGTCTTCGTCAACACCAACCCGCAGAGCACGCTGCTGCTGGGCCAGGCGCGCGGCGCGGCGCTGGCGGCGCTGGTCGCTGGCGGCCTGCCGGTGGCCGAATACACCGCAGTGCAGATGAAGAAGGCCGTCACCGGCCACGGCCTGGCGAGCAAGCCGCAGATCCAGGAGATGGTGCGCCGGCTGCTGGCTTTGCCCGGCGTGCCGGGCAAGGACGCCGCCGACGCGCTCGGCATCGCCATCGCCCACGCCCACGCCGGCAGCACGCTGGCCGCGCTCGCCCAGGCCACGCCGCTGGCGCGGCGCGCCCACGCCCAGTACCGCCGCGGCCGCGCCTACCGCGCTGCCACCATCCGGAGAGCCCGATGATCCCGAACACCTCCGAAGACCCGGTCGCCACGCGTCGCATCGAGATCGCCCCCGGCTTCGCCGGCTACCTGGCGCTGCCGCCGTCGGGCAGCGGCCCGGCGCTGCTGCTGTTGCAGGAGATCTTCGGCATCAACGCCCACATCCGCGCGGTGGCGCGCCAGTGGGCGCTGGACGGCTTCGTCGTGCTCGCGCCCGACCTGTTCCACCGCCAGGCCGCCGGGGTCGAGCTCGGCTACAGCGGCGAGGACCACGCACGCGGCATGGCGCTGCACCAGGCCTATACCCACGAGCAGCAGCTGGAAGACGTCGCTGCCGCGCTGCAGTCGCTGCGTGCCCTGCCCGAGACCGCCGGCCGGCGCTGCGGCGCGCTCGGCTACTGCATGGGCGGGCGCCTGGCCTACTTCGCCGCCGCGTCCGCCGGCGTCGACGCCGCGGTGGCCTATTACGGCGGCCGCATCCAGGACCACCTGGCGCTGGCATCGCAAGTGCGCTCGCCGATCCAGTTCCACTACGCCGGCGCCGACGACTACATCCCCGACGCCGCGGTGCAGGCGGTGCGCGCGGCTTTCGCCGGCCACGACAGCGCCGAGTTCCACGTCTACCCGGGCACGCCGCACGGCTTCAATTGCTGGGCGCGCGAAAGTTACGAGCCCGCCGCCGCGGCGCTGGCCCACGGGCGCGCGCTGCAGTTCCTGGCCGCCGCGCTGTACTAGGGCGCGGCCAGCAGCCTCGGCTCGGTGCCGCGTTCGCCGCGGCCCAGCAGCATCAGCGTCTGCGGCCCGGCGATGCCGTCGACCGTCAGCCCGCGCGCGCGCTGGAAGTTGGCGATGCGCCGCGCCAGCGAGGCCGCGTCGGCATCGTTCTCGGCTTCACCGTCGAGCGCGTGCAGCCGGCGCGCGAGCGAGTCGCTGCCGGCCGGCGGCCTCCACAGCGTCGCGAACTCGCCGCGCCACCAGCGCGCCAGCTTCAGCAGCGGCACACGTTCACGCTGTTCGCCCAGCTGCAGCGTCGCGCTCTCGTCGTCCAGCCCGACCAGCAGCACCAGCGCCTGGCGCCCGCGCTCGTCGACCAGGCGCAGCAGCCCGGGCCGGTCGAGCTGGCGCATCGTCGCCAGGCCGACGCGGCCACTCCAGCAGTTCCAGCCCGTGGCCGCGAGCGCGGCGCAGGGCTCGCCGGCGGCCGGCGTCCGGCCCCACAGCTTTGCCAGCGCGCGCCAGGCCAGCGCCTCGTCGGCAGCCAGCGGCGTGAACCAGTCGATGTCGGGCGCCGGCAGCGGCTCGGCCGCAGCCGGCTCGACGACGCCCGA
>NZ_NRRU01000105.1 GCF_016583785.1 Rubrivivax gelatinosus
GACAAGACCGGCACGCTGACCGAAGGCCGGCCGCGGCTGGTCGAGCGCCGCACGCTCGCCGGCGACGACGCCGCCGCCGACGCGCTGGCCGCCGCGCTCGCGGCGCAGACCGAGCACCCGGTGTCACGGGCGATCGCCGCCGCGCTGCCGGCCGCGACCCTGGCGCTGAGCGCGGTCCAGGTGCGGCACGGCCGCGGCGTCGAAGCCACCAGCGCCGATGGCCGCGCCGTCTGGCTCGGCAGCCGCCGCCTGGCGGCCGAACGCGGCGCGCTGACGGCCGAGGTCGAGGCCGCGCTGGACACCCACGAAGCCCTGGGCCGCAGCGTCACGCTGCTGGGCGAAGGCACGAACACGCTGGCGCTGTTCGCCGTCGCCGACACGCTCAAACCCGGCGCGCGCGCCGCCGTCGCCGAGCTGAAGGCGCTGGGCATCGTGCCGGTGATGCTCAGCGGCGACCACGAGGCCGCGGCGCGTGCGGTCGCGGCCGAAGCCGGCATCACCGAAGTCAGCGCCGGCCTGCTGCCCGAGGACAAGCTGGGCGCGATCGAGGCGCTGCAACGCCGCCACGGCGCCACCGGCATGGCCGGCGACGGCCTCAACGACGCGCCGGCGCTGGCGCGCAGCGACCTCGGTTTTGCGATGGGCGCCGCCGGCACCGACGTCGCGATCGAGGCCGCCGACGTCGTCGTGATGAACGACGACCCGCGCCGCATCGCCGAGACCGTGCGCCTGTCGCGTGCGACGCACGCGGTGCTGGTGCAGAACATCACGCTGGCTCTCGGCATCAAGGCCGCGTTCCTGGCGCTGGCGGTGTTCGACGACGCGACGATGTGGATGGCGGTGTTCGCCGACATGGGCGCCAGCCTGATCGTCGTCTTCAACGGCCTGCGGCTGCTGCGCCACGGGCGCGCCCCGGCAGGCGACAGGGTGTAACGCAGGGCGGCACCGGGCCCATGGTATAGAGCCGATCCGGGGAGCGAGGCGGCCGCGACGGCCGCGCCCGATCCGCGATCGACCGGCAGGGAGGGCCCGGATGCAGGATGGCAAGCACGCGCGCGGTGCAGGCGCAGACGCCGGCGCGACGCCGCTGCCGCGCGCCGGCGACCGGGGCGAGGCCGACTATCACGACGCCGCCGACCTGTACCCGCAGGTCTCGTGGCTGGCCGCCCCCGACGGCACGGTGCAGGGCTTCAACCGCCAGTGGCTGGAGATGACCGGCTTCAGCGCCGACGCTCCCGGCGGCGACAGCTGGCGCGCGGCCCAGCATCCGGCCGACCTGCCCGGGCTCGAACGCGCCTGGCGCCAGGCGATCACCAGCGGCGAGCCGCTGGACCTGGAACACCGCATCGGCACCGGCGACGGCCGCTGGCGCTGGATGCGCACCCGCGCGCGGCCGCAGCGCGACCCCGGCGGCCGCATCCTGCGCTGGTACGGCGTGACCGAGGACATCGAACCGCAGCGCCGCGCGCGCGCACTGCTCGCCGGCCAGAAGGAGGCGCTGGAACTCGCGGCCAGCGGCGCCGCGCTGGCGCGTGTGCTCGAACGCCTGGCGCGTGCGGCCTGCGAACAGATAGACGAAGACGCCGGTGCCGCCATCCTGCTGCGCGACCCGGCCGACGGCCTGCTGCACTTCGCCGCCAGCTGGGGGCTGGACGCGGCTTACGCCATCGACTTCGCGCAGGCGGCGGTCGGCCCGGACGAACCTTCGTGCGGGCTCTCGGCCTATACGGGCGAGCCGGTGTTCGTCGCCGACATCACGCAGGACCCGCTGTGGACGCCGAGGCGCGATCAGGCGGCGGCACACGGCATCCGCGCCTGCTGGTCCAAGCCGATCACGACGCTGGCCGGCGAGGTCGTCGGCACGATGGCGCTGTACCCGCCGACAACGCGCCTGCCCGGCGATGACGAACTCGAACCGCTGCGCCTGCTGGCGCGCGCTGCGGCGGTGGTGATCGAGCGCGAACGCGAGGCCGCCGAACGCGCGCTCACCGAGCGCCGGCTCGCCGAGAGCGAACGCAGGCTGCGCACCGTGTTCACCGCGATCGACGAAGGCTACGCGCTGTGCGAGATGGTGCTGGACGACGAAGGCCGGCCGCTCGACTACCGCTTCCTCGAGGTCAACCCGCGGTTCGAGGCCATGACCGGCTTGCACGACGCCGCCGGCCGCCGCGCCTACGAGATGGTGCCGACGCTCGAGCCGCACTGGCGCGAGACCTACGGCCGGGTCGCGCTCGGCGGCGAGCCGCTGCGTTTCGAGAACGTCTCGCAGGTGCTGGGGCGCTGGTTCGAGGTCTTCGCGACGCCGGTCGAGCCGCGCGGACGCTTCGCGCTCGTGTTCCGCGACGTCAGCGCACGCCGCCGCGCCGAGGCTGCGCTGCTCGAGAGCGAACGGCGTTTCCGCACGATGGCCGACGGCGTCGAGGCGATGATCTGGGTCACCGACGCCAGCGGCGGCGTCGAGTTCATCAACCGGGCCTACGTGCAGTTCTTCGGCCTGGACGCCAAGCGCCTGAGCGGGCCCGGCTGGCAGCAGATCCTGCACCCCGAGGACATGGCAGCCTACGTCGCCGCCTTCATGGCGGCGCTGCAGGCGCGCGGGCCCTTCCACGCCCGCGCCCGCGCACGCCACGCCAGCGGCGTCTGGCGCTGGCTGGACTCGTCGGCGACGCCGCGGCTGGACGAGCAGGGCCGCTTCATCGGCCACGTCGGCGTCAGCTACGACATCACCGAACTCGCGGCGACGCAGCTCGCGCTGCGCGAGGCCGACCGGCGCAAGGACCGTTTCATCGCGACGCTGTCGCACGAACTGCGCAACCCGCTGGCGCCGATCCGCAACGCCGCCGAGCTGCTGGCCGCACCGGCGCTGCCGCCCGAGCGGCGCAACTGGGCGGCCGAGGTCATCAAGCGCCAGGTCGGCCACGTGGCCGCGCTGCTCGACGACCTGCTGGACCTTTCGCGCATCAACGCCGGCAAGCTGGTGCTCAAACGTTCGCTGACGACGCTGGGCGCGGTCGTCGAGGCCGCGGTCGAGGCCGCGCGCCCGCTGGTCGACGACGGCGGCCACGAACTGCGGCTGCAGGTGCCGCAGCCGGACACGGCGCTGAGCGTCGACGTCATCCGCCTGGTGCAGGTGCTGACCAACCTGCTGACCAACGCCGCCAAGTACACCGACCCGGGCGGCCGCATCGAACTCGACGCCGGCGTCGTCGACCAGCAGCTCGTCATCGCGGTGCGCGACGACGGCATCGGCCTGGAAGCCGAGGCACTGGGCAGCGTCTTCGGCATGTTCGCCCAGGTTCAGGGTGAACGCGACCGGGCCCAGGGCGGGCTGGGCATCGGGCTGGCGCTGGTCAAGGGCCTGGTCGAGCTGCACGGCGGCAGCGTCGCCGTCGCCAGCGAAGGCCGCGGCCGCGGCAGCGAGTTCCTCGTCTGCATCCCGCTGCCGGCGGTGGCGCCGGCCGTCGCCGCCGGGCCGGCCGCGACGCCGGGAGCGGCGCTGCGTGTGCTGGTCGTCGACGACCATGTCGACGCCGCCGACACGCTGGCAATGCTGCTGCGCCTGGCCGGGCACGAGGTGCAGGTCGTGCACGACGCGACGGCCGCGCTCGAAGCCGGCGCCGCGTTCCGGCCGCAGGTGGCGCTGCTGGACATCGGCCTGCCCGGCATCGACGGCCACGAGCTCGCGCGCCGGGTGCGCGCCCAGGCCTGGGGCCGGAGCATGCGCCTGGTCGCGCTGACCGGCTGGGGCCAGCCCGGCGACCGCCGGCGCGCGGCCGAAGCCGGCTTCGACGAGCACCTGGTCAAACCGGTCGACCCGGAGCGGCTGGACGCCGCGCTGCGCGCCTAGCGCCGACGCGCCAGCAGCCCGATCAGCGCGGCGCGGCCGACGTGCTGCGTGCCCTCGGCGAGTTCGTGTTCGTACTCGACGAGTTCGAGGATCTCCAGCCCGGCGAAAGCCGTGCGCAGCAGTTCGGGTGTGTACAGGTGCTCCACCCGCCCCGGCCCGCCGCTACGGAACGCCAGCTGCTGCGGCGTGTAGCCCAGCAGCACCAGGCAGCCGCCGGGGCGCAGCGCCGCAGCCATGTGCTCGAACAGCCGCGCGCGCGCCGGCGGGTCGGCGAACTGCACGAAGACCGCGACGACGGCGTCGTATTCGGCTTCGGGCCAGCGCCAGTCGTCGCAGCCGGCGACCTCGTAGTGCACGGTGACGCCGGCCTGCGCCGCCAGCCGCCGCGCCTTGTCGACACCGAGCGCGGCGATGTCGAAAGCCTCGACCTGGAAACCCTGGCGCGCCAGCCAGACGCTGTTGCGGCCTTCGCCGTCGGCGACGCAGAGCACGCGGCCGCCGGCCGGCAGCCGCGGCGCGACACGCTGCAGGTAGTCGTTGGGCTCGGTGCCGAAGAGGAAACCTTCGGTCTGGTAACGCTGGTTCCAGGTGCCGGCGGGGTCGGCGAAGGGGTCGGGGGCGGTGTCGCTGCTCATTGGGGCACCCTAAGGCCTGCGGCCGATCCCGCCAAGCGGGAATGAGCACCGGACAAGTCCTGAGGGCTCATGCGCCGATGGGGCCACGGCGCGCTTCGCCAGACGGCGGCGAGGTCAACCCCCGGGGGTACGATGGCGCGTCGCCCACCGGAGCCCCGCATGCACCGCGCCGCCGCCCTCGCCTGCCTCGTGCTCGCACCCGCCGCGTTCGCCGCCGAGGACATGCGCCAGCTCGCGTCGCTGACGCCGGCGGCCCAGGCCACGCTGCGCGACGAGATGCTGGGCAACCTGCGCGCGGTGAACGAGATCATCGGCCTGCTCGGTGCCGGCAAGCTGGCCGAAGCCGGTGCAGTCGCCGAGACCGAGCTGGGCATCGCCGCGATGGGACGCAACCGGCTGCTGCCGATGGACGCACGCCCCGGCCCGCAGATGCCGCCGGCGATGCACCGCCTGGGAATCGACGGCCACCAGGCCGCGAGCCGCTTCGCCGACGCCGCCAAGGCCGGCGACCAGCCGCTCGCGCTGCAGCGCCTGGGCGAGCTGACGACGAGCTGCGTCGCCTGCCACCACGCCTGGCGCGTGCGCTGAAGCTCCGGCTCAGAGCCGCGGCCGGTAGTCGAAGCTGGACGCGGCGCGCGTGTCGGTGAAGGGCTCGACCGGCTGCGCCCGCGTCAGCGCCGCGTTGACCAGCGAGGCCGGGAACACTTCCAGCCCGGTGTTGTAGAGCTCGACGTTGCGGCTGAAGATCGTCAGCGCGGCCGTCACTTCCTTCTGCAGGTCGACGAGTTGGGCCATCAGGTCGCGCAAGGCGCCGGCGGCCTGCAGCTCGGGGTAGGCCTCGACGGCGATGCGCAGGCTCTTCAGCAGTTCGGCGCTGGCGCGTTCGGCCTGGGCCAGCGCGATGCCGTCGGGCTGTGCACCCAGCCGGCCCAGGCTCTCGCGCAGCTGGGTCACGCTGGTCAGCAGGCCGCGTTCGTACTCCTGGTACGAGCCGACCAGTTCCTCCAGCCGGGGCAGGGTCTGCTGCTTCTGGCGTTCGTAGGCCAGCACGTCGGCCCAGGCGCGGCGCACCGCGTTGCGGCGCGAGACGATGCCGTTGTGGATGACGACGACGCCGGCGGCGACGGCGATGGCGGCCAGCACGACGATCAGGGTGGTGTTCACGGGAAGGCCTTTCGGTTCGGGATCGGGGGTGCGGGCTCGGGCCGCGCCTGCAGCCCGGCGGCGGCGTCGCAGAGCGCACGCAGCAGCGTCGTCAGCGCGTCGAGCTTGGGCATCGTCGCCGTCGAGCGCACGCGCCAGCGCAGTTCGTCGAGGCGGTCGGTGCGCCGGCGGGCGTCGGCGCGCCCCAGCAGGTCGTCGTCGGAGAACGAGATGCAGCCCTGATCGCCGGCAAAGTGCAGGTCGAGCGCGCGGAAGTGGCGCCCGGTCTCGACGAAGGTCTGCACGACGGAGGGCGTCAGCAGGCGCGCGGCCTGCATCTCGCTGGCGGCGCCGACACGCCAGCGTTCGCCGAACTCGATCGACGCGGTGCTCCAGGGCACCGGCATCTTCGGCTTGCGCACTTCGGACACCGCCAGCGTCAGCGGCGGCGCCAGCGAGACGACGACGCCGTGGCGATGCTGCGTCGTGCGCTGCGTGTCCTCACGCTGCTTGCCGTCGGCGTCGGTCGAGCTGCTCTGGCGCACCTCGACCCAGCTGAAGCGGTAACAGGCGATCTTGTGCGCGAGCCCGGACTCGTCGCTCCACTCGCCTTCGACGAGGCGGTCTATGGTCTGGCCCTCGTCGCCGCGCTCGAAGTCGGGGAAGACGGCGCGCCAGTCGCGCCACAGCCGGGGGCCGTCGCAGTCGACGGCGGCCAGGCCGCGGTCGAGCATGGCCGACTGGGTGAGCACGGTGTCGATGAAACGCCGCCGCGCCGCGAACGCCGCCACCGGCAGCGCGCCGGCCAGCAGCGCGACGAGCAGCGCGGCCAGCGCCTGGCCGTCTTCGCCGGCCTGATGGCGCCAGGCTGCGACGATCGTGGCCAGCACCGCGACGACGATCGCCGGCAGCGGGTCGGCCCGCACGATGCGGCCGTCGCTGGCGCCCTGGCGGCTGATCTCGGCCAGCAGCAGTTCCTTGGACGGCAGCGCCCGCGCCTGCCGGGCGGCGCGGCGCAGGCGCAGCAGCAGGCGGATCATCGGCACGCGCCCGGGGTGCGGGCGCTGGAGCAAGGGGTCGGCATCGGCGCGGCAGCATGCCACGGCGGCGGCGCCGCGCGTGGTCGTCTCCCGTTATCGGCGCCTCAGGTGCCGACGTTGAATCTCAGCGTGCCGCGGCCGCGACACGAGCCCACAAGGCCGCCGCGGCGGCCGCCGGGGCCGCGGTGTCCAGCCCGCCGGCGGCAGCGTCCACCCAGTCCAGCGTGTCGTGCTCGCTGCCGGGCACACGCTCGCGGCGACGTTCGGCCACCAGCCAGGCGTGCAGCGCGGCGTATTCGGCCGGGCGCCGCGCCTGGATCCAGGCCAGCCCGGCGAGGTCGGCCCAGGCTTCTTCGCGGCGCTCGGCGGCCATCGCCTGGCGCTGGGCGTCGGCGCTGGCGGCCACCGGGCCGTGCCAGGCGCCCTGCACATGGCGTTCGCAGTGCGCGATCTCGTGCGCCGCCATCAGTTCGAAGGCGGCGTTTTCGTGCCCGGCCGGCAGGCGCTCGAGCGTGGCTTCGGCCTCGGGGTTGGCGCGCATCGACAGCACGAACTTGCAGCGCCCGTCGACGAAACCCAGCGCCAGCGGCGCCAGGCCGCCAGCGGGCTGCGGCTGCACGACGATGTCCAGCGGCAGGCCGCGGGCCTCGGCCGCCGCCAGCACCGGGGCGGCGCCGCGCAGCCAGAGGGTCTCGGTCGGCGTCAGCTCCGCCGCACCCGCGCTGGCGGCCGCCGCCAGCGCCCATGCCGTGATCGCCTGCCGCATCCGCGTCTCCCGCCGTCACCGATCCCGGCTCTTCGGTCGGCGGTGGCGGCGATTGAGCGCGCGGGACAACCGTTACATCGGCGTGCCGTCAGGGCGCCGCGGCCGCGGGAAGAAACGTTCGGCGAGCGCGGCGTTGTCCACCTGCACCAGGTCCTTGTCCAGCTGCTGTCCGAGGCAGCGCGAGACCTGCGGCGACAGCGCCTTGCGCAGCAGACCGAGGAAACGCGGCGCGGCGGCCAGGTGCAGCTCGTCGAAGCGGCGCGCCAGCAGCGCCTCGTGCAGGCGGGCGGCGACCCGGCGCGCGAAACCGTCGGCCTCGTGGTGTTTTTCGTCGGTGCCGGCCGAGGTGGTGGCGCCGGTGGCACGCGACGCACCGGCGGCGCTGCCCCCGGCGCGGCGGCCGGTGGCGTCGGCGCGCAGGTCCTGGCCGCGGGCGTGCGCGGCCGGGTCGGTCAGTTCCTCGACCGGCTGCAGCGCGCCGCCTTCGTCGGGACGCTGCAGGAAACGGGCGATGGCCTCGTCGGCCACCACCACCCAGACTGTCTTGTTCATGCCGGACCTCGGGAGACGGGATCCGGCGGCGGGCAAGCCGCGTTCCGCTCAGGCGGTCTTCAGGCGAGCTGGCTCTGCAGGTAGTTGGGCAGCGTGACCAGCGTGATGAGACGCAGCTGCTGTTCCAGCCAGTGGGCGTGGTCCTGCTCGGTGTCGTCGAGCATCGGCAGCAGGATGTCGCGCGTGACGTAGTCGCGTTCGCTCTCGCACAGCGCCATCACCTCGCGCAGGTGCTGCACGACACGCAGCTCGACGGCGAGGTCGTTCTGCAGGATGGACGGCACGTCGTGGCCGACGTCGAGCGCGTTCGGCGTCATGCGCGGCGTGCCGCCGAGCATCAGGATGCGGCGGATCAGCGCGTCGGCGTGCGCGGTCTCGTCTTCCATTTCGTGGCCGATGCGGTCGGCCAGCTTGGCCAGGCCCCACTCGGACAGCATGCGCGAATGGATGAAGTACTGGTCGCGGGCGGCGAGCTCGTCGACCAGCAGCGCATTCAGCGCGTCGAGGATGGCGGGGTGGCCTTGCATAGGCTTCTCCTGGCGGGCGGGGTGCGAAACGCGCGAATCCTACGCTGACACCGCCGCCGCCGCAGGCGCCCGGCCAATGCACCACCGGGCGGCTCAGGAGCCGGCTTCGGGCACGTAGACGATGGAGCCGTCCTGCATGCGGTAGGCCACGCCCGCCTTCTGGCCGTCGCCGCTGCCGATGGCGCCGCTGGCCTTGTAGCGCTCGATCTTCTCGCCCTTCTTCACCACCATCTCCATGCTCGGTTTGCCGGGGTCGGTGATGACGGTGACGTCGCGCTGCGAGAACGGGTTCATCAGCGGGTTCTGCGCGATCGTGATCAGCAGCGCGGCGATGACGACGAGAAAGATGTCGATCAGGTTGACGACCGACAGGATGGGGTCGTCGTCCTGGCCTTCGTTGAGCAGCTTCATGCGGCCACCTGGGTGCGCGCGGCGGCGATCTCGACCAGTTCCTCGGCCAGCCAGCGCCGGCGCACGTTGACGACCCAGAACGTGATCGAGGCCGCGATCAGCGCCAGGATCACCGCCGAAAACGCCACCGTGAGGTTTTGCGACACCTGCGCCAGGTTGCCGTCGGACAGCGACTTCAGCGCCGGGCCCATCGGGATCATCGTCGCCACCAGGCCCAGCATCGGCGTCACCCGGCTGGCGATGCGCTGGGTCTCGAGCAGCCGGTGCGCGTGCAGGTCGAGCGCGTCGTCGCTCAGGCCGCCGGCGGCGCGGTCGGCGGCCACCAGCGGCCGGCCGCCGCCGCGCCGGCGCAGCCAGGCGAGCGTGGCGAACTCGCCCAGCGCCCAGAAGGCGTAGAGAAAGAGCAGCGCGATCAGCGCCAGCGTCGGCAGCAGGAAGACCTGCGCGACGTCGTACATCGTCGATTCGAGAACGTGGTTCATCTTCAGGTGGCTGGTTGGCTGCCTCAGGCGGCAAGCGGGGTGGGACGACGGTGGCGGCGGCCGCGCAAGGCGCCGCCCGCCAGCGTGAGGGCGACGACGGCGAGCGCGAGCTCACGCAGCCGCGGCGCCGGCGGTGGTGCGGCGACACGTTCGAGCAGCAGGCCTTCGACCCGCGGTGCCGGCTCGGGCGGGCGCGCCGCAGGTGCCTGCTGCGCTGCGGCGGCAGGAGCCGGTGCCGACGGTTGCGGCGCGAGGCCGTAACCGACGAAGGCGGCGAACGCGGCGTTGTCGGGCCGCACGCCGTGGCGGCGCGAGAGTTCGCGCCAGCGCGACTTCAGCTCGGCCACGCTCTCGGGCGCGGCCTTCCACTGGCCCAGGCGCGCGGCTTCCAGCATGCGCTCCATGACCTGCGCCAGCGCGTGCGGGTTGCGGCTCTCGAACCAGCGCCGCATGCCCAGCCGGTGTTTGTCGCGCACGTAGACGTCCATGAACTCCTGCCACTGGTCGTCGCGCACGATCTCGCGCGCCACGCTCTGCCAGCCGGCGAAGTTGTTGACGCCGTCCAGCACCTGCAGCGTGCCGGCGTAACCCTCGGCCATCAGGCCGCTGATGTGGCCGGGGTGGAAGTTGCGGGTCGCCAGCTCCTTGGCCAGGAACTCGGCCGCGCCTTCGACCCGGCCGGCACCAGGGCCGCGCAGGTTGCTGATGTAGAGCTCGGGCGCCTTGCCGTCGAGCTGGCGCACGGCCAGCGCGAGCCCGCCCAGGTACTGGAAGGGGTCATCGGTGGTCAGCATGCCGTAGAGGTTGGAGCTGCGCGCCAGCACCGCGCCTTCGGTGCCCTTCAGCTGTTCGGCGTAGAGGTTGCCTTTGCCTCGTCCGTCCACGCCGGCCTGGCCCCACTCGGCTTCGTCGGGGCCGTAGGCGAACTGCATGCGCGCCAGGTACAGCCCGGCGAGCTTGCGGTCGCCTTCGGCCTGGGTCTTCCAGGTGTCGGTGGCCAGCGCCGCCTCGTCCAGGCCGCTGCCGTAGCGGCCCGACTCGGACGAGAAGATGCGTGTCATCGCGCCACGTTCGGCCGCGGCCGCGTCCAGCCCGCGCGCACGCAGGTCGGCGGCGATGCGGCGCGTGTTCGCCGCCACCGGGTTGTCGGCTTCGTCGGCCTGGGCGGCGAGTTTGGCGGCCTTGGCGAGCTGGCGCATCACGTTCGGAAAATGGTCGCGGTACAGCCCGGTGGCCGAGAGCACGACGTCGATGCGCGGCCGGCCGAGTTCGGCGCGTGGCACCAGCTTGACGTCGGTGATGCGCCCGCCGGCGTCCCAGACCGGCTCGACACCCAGCGCCCACAGCGCCTGGGCTTCGAGCAGGCCCTGGTGGCGCATGGTCTCGACCGACCAGAGCGTGAACGCCAGCTTGGCCGGCGTGCGCCCGGTCTTGGCGCGGTGTGCCGCAGCAAGCTGCTCCAGTGCCAGCTTGCCGGCGTCCCAGGCGGCTTTGGTCGGGATGCGCGACGGGTCGAAACCGTAGAGGTTGCGGCCGGTGGGCAGCGAGTCGGGGTTCTTCATCGGGTCGCCGCCGTAGCTGGTCGGCAGGTAACGCCCGGCGAGCGCCGTGAGCAGGCCGCGGATCTCGCCTTCGGCGCCCAGGTCGGCGTACCAGCGCCGGCCGCGTTCGATGGCTTCGCGAACCGCGGCCGGCTGGGCCGACGTGTCGGTGCCCTGGACGATGAACTCGTGCAGGCGGCGGTAGGTGGCGGTCTCGGTGAGCTTGCGCCAATCGCCGACCAGCACCTCGTCTGCCTGCTCGCCCGGCGCGGCCAACGCGACCATGGTTTCGCGCCCCAGCATCTCCATCACCATCGCCAGGCGCCAGCGTTCGTCGGGGCCGCGGCCGAAGCTGTGCAGCCCCACCGGCTGCACCGTCAGCGCGATCTCGTGCAGGTGGTCGTGCAGCGCCTGGATGAAACCGGGGAAGTCGGCGTCCAGGCGGGCCTCGCTCCAGCCCATGTCGAGCGCGATGCGTTCGCGCTTCACCCCTTCGCTGATCTGGCGCCGCAGCGCGTCGCGCACCTGGCCCTCGCCTTGCGCCAGCCACTGGTGCAGTGCGTCGTGCAGCGCGGTCAGCGCGTCGTGCAGCCCGGCCGGCGCCAGCGCCGGCGTCTGGTGCGAGACGATGACCGCACGCCCGCGGCGCTTGGCCTGCAGCGCCTCGCCGATGTTGTCGACGATGTACGGGTAGACCACCGGCACGTCGCCGACGGCCAGCAGCGCGTCGTCGAAGACCGAGAGACCACGCTCCTTGCCCGGCAGCCATTCCTGCGTGCCGTGGGTGCCGAAGTGCACCAGCGCGTCGGCGCCGAACTGCTCGCGCGCCCACAGGTAGGTGGCGAAGTAGTGGTGCGTCGGCACCGCGCTGGTCGAGTGATAGAGGGCCTTCTCGCGGTCTTCGCCACGTTCGCCGCGCGCCGGCTGCGGCAGCAGCGTGACGCCGCCGAGCTGCAGGCGCGGAATCACGAACCAGTCCTGCCCGCCCTGGCGCAGGACCCAGGTCGACTTCTCCGGCGCGCCCCAGCGTGCGTCCAGGCGCTCGCGCACGGCCGGCGGCAGCGTCGCCAGCCAGGCGCGGTAACGCGCCAGCGGCAGCCGGTCGGCGAGGCCGTCGCGCAGCAGCGCTTCGAGCACCGCACGGTCTTCGGCCGGGCGGTAGGCGGGCTCCAGCAGGCGCTGCAGCTTGGGGGTCAGCAGCGCCTCGTCCTCGGAATCGGTGGCGTAACCGGCGTCATGCAGACCGGCAAGCGTGTTCACCAGGCTGCGCGGCAGGTTCATGAACGAAGCCGACAGGTTCTTCTCGCCCGGCGGGTAGTTCCAGAAGAAGACGGCGATGCGCTTGTCGGCCGCGGGCTTGCGCTGCAGCTTCACCAGGTTCAGCGCCTTGGCGACGACGGCGGCGACCTGGGGGGCGATCGGCTCGACCTGCTCGTCGCTGCCACGGGTGGCGGCCACCGTCTGGATGTCGGTGACGCCGGCGTATTCGGCCTGCGACAGGTAGAAGGGCACGTCGTCGATGCGCACGCCCTGGTTGTCGGCGGCCCAGGCGGCGCTGTCGCCGCGGCGGTAGCTCATCGCCTGCAGCACCGGCACGCCCAGCGCCTCGAACTCGGCGCGGCGGCCGTCGGGGTTCAGCGTGATCTGGGTGTTGATCAGCACGTCGAGCACCGGCCGGCCGTCGACCAGCGCGATGCGGCGCACCGCGTCGGCGTCCAGCACCGGCGTGTAGAAGGCCAGCGGCACGGCGCCGGCGGCTTCCAGGCGCCGGATCAGGTCGTCGAGCAGTTCGGTCTGCTCGGCGGCGACGCTCTGCGGGTGGAAGACGATGCCGACCACCGGCGGCCGCGCGCCGTCGGCGGGCACGCCCTTCCACGCCAGGTAGTCGCGGGTGGAGGCGCGCACCAGCCCCGGCAGCTGCGGGTGGTAGATGCCGGCGGCCGGGAAGACGATGGGGTCGGGATGCCCGGCCCAGGCGCGGCCCGCCAGCCAGTCGTCCAGCGTCTGCACGAAGTGGCGCAGGTTGGGGCCGCTGCCGTTGACGTAGTAGGCGTGCAGGCGCGCGGCGACGTCGGCCGGCATGCCCTGCGGCCGGGCGGCGGCGGTCGACAGCCAGACGTGGCGCCGGCCGTCCAGCGCCGGCAATGCCGGCGCCAGCTTCTCGCGCATCCAGGCTTCGATGTGCGGGCGCGGCGCGTCGATCAGCACCAGGTCGGCGCCGTCCCACAAGGACGGGCCGGGCTCGGCCAGCTTCTCGACGTAACGCACCTCGACCGCCAGCCCGAGCGGCGCGCCCAGGCGCGCGAGCGCGGCGAACTTGGCCGGCGGCACCGGCGAGGTCGTCACGAACAGCACGCTGGCGGCCTGAGCCGGCAGCGCGAGCAGCATCAGAAGCAGGGCCAGCACCGCCGCCGCGGCACCGAGGCGGCGGCGGGCGGCGGCGAACTGCGGGACGGGCTGGCGGCTTGGGCTGGCGGATCGCGGCATCAGAAGCGGTAGCGCACGCTGAGGTTGACGTTGCGTCCAGGCTGCGAATACGCGTCGACGGTGGTCGAGGCCGTCGTCAGGTCGCGCGCGTCGGCCCACTGCACGTACTTCTTGTCGAACAGGTTGGTGATGCCGACGTTCAGCTCGGTGTCGGGGCGCACCAGCCACCACAGCGACAGGTCGGCGACCGCGAAGCCACCGGGCACGTACTGCGTGCTGGAGTCTTCGTCGCTGACGTAGCGGCCCTGGCGCTTCATCGCGACGAGCGCGAACTCGGTGCCGAAGTGGCCGACTTCACGTTTCAGCGCGAGCACCAGCTTGTCGGGCTCGACCGTCTCCAGCGGCGCCTTGACGCCCGACTCCTCGCTGTCGCCGTGGGCATGCGCGTAACGCGCGGCCAGCGTCCAGCCGGGGCGGAAGCTCCAGTCCAGCGTGGCCTCGAAACCGCGGATGTCGACGCGGTTCAGGTTGACCGCCTGGTAGATCCAGGGGTCGGCCGCGGTGCCGGCGCCGTCGACGGTGACGTTGGACGCGATGAAGTCCTTGTAGCGCGACTTGAACACCGTCGCAGCCCAGCGCAGCGCACCGCTCTCGCCGCGCAGGCCGAGTTCGACGGTGTCGCTGGTCTCGGGCTTCAGATCGGGGTTGCCGATCGACATGTAGAAGGCGTTCAGGTTGGTCACGCCGCCGTTGACCTGCGACGGCGTCGGCGCGCGAAAGCCGTGGCCCAGGTTGGCGACGGCGCGCAGCGCCGGCGAGAAGGTCCAGATCAGCCCCAGCCGCGGCGAGAACTCGCTGCCCGACAAGGCGACGGGCGTGCTCGAGTTGTTGGCACTGGCCAGCGGATCGTGGAGATCGGGGTCGAGCTTGAAGTGGTCCCAGCGCAGCGACGGAATCACGGCCAGGCTGCCGACGGCGATCTCGTCCTGCACGAAGGCGCCCAGAAGCCGGTAGTCGGTGTCGGGGAAGTTCTTCTTCTCGACGAACGGGGTCGTCGTGCTCGGCACGCCGTTCAGGTAGTTGCCGCCCTTGCTCAGCGTCGTCACCTCGGTCGTCGACGCGTCGAGGCCCCAGATCAGCCGCTGCGCGACCTGGGTGCCGAAGTTGGACTCGAACTGCGCGCTGGCGCCCAGCGTGCGCTCCTCGTAGCGCGTGTCGCGGTCGCGGGTGTTCCAGGCGCTGGTGTTGCTGCGCGCCTCGTAGCCGAGCTGGCGGTTCTCGGTGTCCTGCGCGTACACGGTGGCATTGATGCGCTGGAACCAGGCGGCGCGCGGGTCCTGGAACTCGTAGCCGGCCTTGAACATCGTGCGGCCGACGCGCTCTGCGGCATCGACGTCGTTCGTCGTCGGGTACATCGGGTCGCCGAACAGCGTGTAGATCTCGCTGTCGATGCGCCGGCTCAGGTGCTCGGCGCTGAACTTCAGCTTCTGGCGTGCGTCCAGGCGCTGCTCGACTTTGGCCAGCAGGTAGTTCGACTGCGTTTCCTGCGGGTTGGCCGTCGTGCGCTCGATGGTCTTGCTGTCGTTGTCGCCCTGGTTGTCGACTTCGTGGCCGCGGCGCAGGCTGGCCAGCAGCATGGCCTCGGTGCCGCCCTCGGTGCGCAACGCGAAGGTCGGCACGGCCACCCAGGAGTCGTCGGCGCCGCGATAACCGAGCTTCAGCGACTCGGCGTGTTTTTCGCCCGGGCGCAGCAGGTCCGACGGGTCCTTGGTCAGGAAGCTCACCGCGCCGGCCAGGCCGTCGCTGCCGTAAGACGAGGACGAGGCGCCGCGCAGCAGTTCCACGCGCTTGAAGGCCTCGACGTCGATGTAGTCGCCGCGGCCGGCGAAAAACGGGCCGTTGGCGTACAGCATCGGCAGGCGCACGCCGTCGACCTGCAGCATCACCTGGTTGCCTTCGAGGCCGCGGATGTTGATGCCTTCGTTGCCGCCGCGGCCGGTGGCGTAGAAGGCCGCCGAGCTGCGGTTGGGCAGGGAGCGCACGGAAACGCCGGCTTCCTGACGCAGCACGTCCTGGATGTCGGTGGCGCCACGGCGGTCGATTTCCTCGGCACTGACGGCGCTGACAGTGGCCGCAACCTCGTCTTCGGCGGCCTCGATGCGCGTCGCCGAGACCACGACCTTGGGCAGCGGTGCCTGCGACACGATGACCCGCCCGGCGTCGGGCGTGGTCTGGGCCGGCGCCGCGGCGGCGGCGAGGGCGGCGATGGCCGCGGTCAGCGGCTGGAGGACGAAGCGGTGCCCGCGGCGCGGGGCGTGGGGGTGGGACATGGTCGTCTTTCTTTTTGCATGGCAGGGCTGGCGGCCGGCGCCGGGGCGGCGCGGTGGCTGGCGATCCGGTTGGTGGAGTAAGGGTTCAGGCGCCAAATGCCGGCCGCTGCCGGGCGTCGGGGCGCCAGCCGCCGCCGAGCGCACGCCGCAGCACGACCAGCTGGTCGGCCTGGCGCCGGTTCTCGCGCACGAGCTCCAGCCGCGTGCGCAGGTCGGGGGTCTCGACGTGCAGCAGGTGGATCTCGTCGCGCAGCTGGCCGATCTCGGTGTCGCGCCGGATCAGCAGCGCGCGCAGCCGCATCGCATCGGCTTCGGCAGCCTCGGCGCGGCGCAGCAGCGCGGCATAGGCGGCGCCGGCCGCAGCTTCGGCGCGCGCCAGCGCGAGCACGGCGGGTGGCATCTGTTGTGGCTGGTTCATGCCTCGGCCTCGGCGTCGAGCAGGCGCACCAGGCGGCGCCAGCCGCAGCGTTCGGGCGTGTCGGCGTTTTCGTCGCCGAAACGGGCGATCGGCGCGCCGTCGGCGTCGAGCAGCAGCAGGGTCTGCAGCAGGCCGCGGCGCGACGGGCAGCGCAGCAGCCAGGCCTGGGCGATGGCGTCCTCTCGCAGGTGCAGGCGCGCGCCGCCGGCGTCGGCCTGGGTCCAGCCGCGTGCCAGGCGCACCGCGCGCCAGTCGCCGCCGCAGGCGCCGGCACCGGGCACACGCACCGACAGCGGCACGCCCTGTTGCGCCGCGGCGGCGAGCAGTTCGTGGGCGCCGGCCGGCGCAAC
>NZ_NRRU01000106.1 GCF_016583785.1 Rubrivivax gelatinosus
GGCCGCCCCGGCCTGCCGCCGGTGACGGCGCGCGCCGCCGTCACCGGCCTCGTCAAGCGCTACGGCGAACGTGTCGCGCTCGCCGGCCTGTCCTTCACGCTCGCCGCCGGCGAACGTGTCGTGCTGCTCGGTCCCAACGGCGCCGGCAAGTCGACGCTGTTCCAGGTGCTGACGGGGCTGTTCGCCGCCGACGAAGGCGACGTCGAGGTCGTCGGCCTGTCGCTGCGGCGCGCGCCGGCACGCGCGCTGGCCGAGATCGGCGTCGTTTTCCAGCAGATGTCGCTCGACCTCGACCTGTCGGTGCGCCACAACCTGCGTTTCCACGCCGCGCTGCACGGGCTGCCGCGGCGGCTGGCCGAGGAGCGCATCGCCGCCGACTGCGCCGCACGCGGCCTGGGCGAGGACCTGGACCGCCCGGTGCGCGAACTCTCCGGCGGCAACCGGCGCAAGGTCGAGCTGGTGCGCGCGCTGCTGCACCGCCCGGCGCTGTTGCTGATGGACGAGCCCACCGTCGGCCTGGACCCGAAGTCGCGGCGCGAGCTGCTCGCGGCGATCGACCTCGACGTGCGCACGCGCGGCAGCACCGTGCTCTGGGCCACCCACCTCGTCGAAGAAGCCGACGGCGCCGACCGCGTGCTGGTGCTGCACCGCGGCCGGCTGCTCGCCGACGGCGCGCCGGCCGAGGTCTGCAGCGCGCTCGGCGGCGCCACGCTCGAAGACGCCTTCCTCAAGGCCACGACATGAACGACGCCCCTGCCACGCCGGCCACGCTGCCGCTCGCCGGCGAGCAGCGCCGCCGCGGCCTGGCGCATGCGCTGCAGGCGATGGCCGCGATCATCCAGCGCGAGCTGCTGAAGTTCTCGCGCCAGTACGGCCGGCTGGTGTCGGCGCTGGTGCGGCCGCTGCTGTGGCTGGCGGTGTTCGCGGCCGGGTTTCGCAACGTCTTCGGCGTCGCCATCGCCCCGCCCTACGACACCTACATCCCCTACGACGTCTACATCGCGCCCGGGCTCGTCGGCATGGTGCTGCTGTTCAACGGCATGCAGTCCAGCCTGGCGATGGTCTACGACCGCGAGATGGGGCTGATGCGGCTCTTGCTGACGGCGCCGCTGCCGCGGCCCTGGATCCTGCTGTCCAAGCTGCTCGCGACCGCGGTGCTGTCGCTGGCGCAGGCGGCGGCCTTCGTCGCCGTCGCTGCGCTGCTGGGCACGGCGCTGCCGGTTTTCGGGCCGCAGACGCCGCAGCTGCTGCTGGCGGCGGTGTGTTCGGCGCTGATGCTGGGCGCGCTCGGGCTGCTGCTGTCGGTGCACATCCGCCAGCTCGAGAACTTCGCCGGCACGATGAATTTCGTCATCTTCCCGATGTACTTCATGTCGACCGCGCTCTATCCGCTGTGGAAGCTGCAGGAATCGGGCGCCGAGTGGGTGTGGCAGATCGCGCGTTTCAACCCGTTCACGCACGCCGTCGAGTGGATGCGCTTCGCGCTCTACGGCCAGGACCCGGGCTGGTCGCCCTGGGTCGTGGTCGGCACGCTGGTCCTGTGTTTCCTGCTCGCGAGCTGGGGTTACGACCCGCAGCGCGGCTTCGGCGCGCTCAGCAAGCGTCCAGGAGGCGGCGGCTGAGCCGGCGCACCAAGCTAGGGAGCGTGCAGCCCCACAGCGCATGGGGTGCGGGGCTCGGGGGTAAGGTGGGTTGAAGACCATGCGTCCCAACGGCGTCCACCTCCATTACGGGCTGCAGCCCGGCCACCAGCACGGCGGCGAGCTCGAACACCCGCTGTTCGGGCTGCTCGCCGCGGTGCAGGCCTCCGGCTCGATCCAGCGTGCCGCGACCTCGCTCGGCGCGTCCTACCGCCACGTCTGGGGCGCGCTCAAACGCTGGGAGTCCGAACTCGGCCGGCCGCTGGTCACCTGGACCCAGGGCCACCCGGCCCAGCTGACGCCGCATGCCAAACAACTGCTGGCGCGCGAGCGCCTGCTGCGCGCGCGCCATGCGCCGCAGATTGCGGCGCTGCGCGCCGAACTCGAGCGCCTGTTCGAACAGGCCGCCGGCGACGAGTCGCTGACGCTGGTGCTGCCGGCGACGCCCGACCCCGCGCTGGCGCTGCTGCGCGACACCGCCGCCACGCGCCACGGCCTGCACCTGGCGCTGCAGGCGGCCGCCAGCCTGGACGCGCTGCGGGCGCTGGTCGAAGGCCGGGTGGCGGCGGCCGCGTTCGCGCTGCCCGAACACAGCGCCGACACGCCGTTCGCCGCCGCGCACGCCGCGCTCGCCGCCGGGCGCCAGGTGCCGGCGGTGGTGCTGCGGCGCACGCTCGGGCTGATGGCGCCGGCCAGCGGGCTGCCGGGCGGCATCGCCGCGCTGACCGAGGTGGGGCTGCGTTTTGCCGGCCGGCCGGCGGACTCGTCGGCCGACGCCGTCTGGCGCCAGCTCTGCCGCCAGGCCGGCATCAGCCCGCCGCAGCCCGAAGTCGTCGAGCCGACGCACGAGGCTGCTGCCGTCGCCGTCGCCGGCGGGCTGGCCGACGTCGGCTTCGGCAGCGAGGCCGCGGCGGCCGCCGCCGGGCTGGCCTTCCGGCCGCTGGCGCACGACCGGCTGCTGGTCGTGCTCGCCGCCGACGCGGCGCCCGAACCCGCGCTGCAGGCGCTGCAGGCGGCGCTGGCCGACCCCGGCTGGCACCAGGCGCTGTCGGCGCTGCCCGGCATCGAGCCGCTCGAAGCGGCGACGGCCTGAGGCGCTTCAGATCGCGCCGACCCAGCGCAGCGCCAGCAGCGCGCTGCGCGGCGCGCCGGTCTCGAAATAGCGGCCGTTGGCGTCATTGACGATCAGGCTGCCGGCGTAGGCGCGGTCGAAGAGGTTGTCGATGCGGGCCAGCAGCTCGATGCGCTGGCCTTCGCCGATGGCGAACGTGCGGCTCCAGCGCAGCGCCGCCAGCGCGTAGCCCGAGGCGAAGTCGGTATTGCGGTCGTTGGCCGCGCTGCGGCCGGCGGCGCGCCACTCCAGCCCCCACTCGCCGAGCGCGGCGTCGCGCCAGGCGAGTTCGGCGAAGGCGCTGGCGCGCTGCGTGCCGGCGATGCGTTTGCCGGCAGCGACCTCGGCCGTCGGCGTCGTGCAGGGGATGCCGGCGCAGGTGAGGAAGTCGTCGCGGTAGCGCGCGTCCAGCAGCGTCAGCGCCAGCCGCGTGCGCCAGGCCGCGGCCGGGCGCCAGCCGGCGCCGAGCTCGGCGCCGCGGCGCAGCGTGCGGCCGACGTTCTGGTACGAGGCGCGGCCGCCGGCGTTGCTGGCGATGCCGATCTCGTCGTCGACCATCACCTGGAACAGCGCCAGGTCCAGGTCCAGCGACTCGTCCTGGCGCCACTTGGCACCGACTTCGAACTGCAGGCTCTTCTGCGCCTTCAGCCCTTCGTTGAAGCCGTTGGCGCCGTCCGGGCGGTAGGCCAGTTCACCCAGGGTCGGCGCCTCGAAACCACGCGCCGCCGCGGCATGCAGGTTCAGCCCCGGCGCGGCGCGCCAGCGCAGGCCCAGCACCGGGTTGGTGTAGTCGTAGGACAGGCGCCCCGAGTCGTCGCCGTTGTCCCGGTAGGCGTCGTCGGCCGACAGCGTGACGCGGCCGCGGCGCAGGCCGGCGCTGGCGGCCCAGTCGGGCGCGAAACGCCACTCGGCTTGACCGAAGAGGTCGCGCGTGCGGGCGCGGTTGATTTCGTCGCGGCGCTGCGTGCCGATGCGGCCGTAGACCGGGTCGCCGGCGCCGTCGAGCACGTAGTTCTCGTAGCCGCGGCGGTCGTCGCGCTGGTCTTCGAGCGCGGCGCCGGCCATCAGGTCCAGCGCCTGCCAGTTCCAGCGCCACTGCGCCTGGGCGCCGCGATAGTCGCGGTCGAAGTCGGCGACACCGCCGCCGTGGCGCGGGTTGTCCTGCGTCGCCTTGGCGATCGCCAGCCACTGCGTGACGCTGCGCTGGCCGGCGTAGGCGCTGGCCTCGAACTCGCGCAAGGCGCCGTCGGCGAAACGGTGGCGCCAGTTGACGCCGAGCTGGTCCTGCTTGGAGCGTTTGCGCGTGTCGAAACTCTCGGCCTGCGGCGTGGTCTGGCGCGGGTCGGCGTCGAACTGCTCGCGTGTCAGCCCCAGCGGGTCGTCGGCCGGCTGCTCGTAGTGGCTGGCGACCGCGATCACGGTGTCGGCCTCGCCGCGCCAGCCCAGGCGCAGGTTGCCGAGCCGGCGCTCGGCCTCGCTGTGCGGGCGGAAACCCTCCCAGTCCATCGCCGAACCCGAGGCGCGCAGTTCGAAGCCGCCGGCCAGCGGCGCCTGCACCGCGGCGCGCAGCTGGCGCAGGCCGTAGGTTCCGAGATCGAGCCCGGCCTCGGCCTCGGCGCGGCGCACCGGGGCGCTGAAGACCGAGATCACGCCGCCCGAGCTGTTGCCGTAGAGCGCCGAGAACGGCCCGCGCAGCACTTCCACGCGGTCGGCGCCGGCGAGGTCGATGTGCGAGACCTGGCCCTGGCCGTCGGGGCCGCTGGCCGGGATGCCGTCGGCCAGCAGGCGCAGGCCGCGCACGCCGAAGCCGGCGCGTGCGCCGAAACCGCGCGAGCTGATCTGCAGGTCCTGGGCGTAGTTGCTGCGGTTGGCGACCACCAGCCCCGGCACACGCGCCAGCGCCTCGCTCAGGTTGATCATCGGCCCGGCCTGGCGCAGCGCCTCGCGGTCGACGACGCCGATCGCGTACGGCGCTTGCTGCACCTCGCTGCCGGCGACCGAGCCGGTGACGACGATGGTCTCGACGGGCTGCGCCAGCACCGGCGCCGCGGCGAGCGCGGCGAGTGCGGCCGGCAGGCGCCCGCGGCGCCGGGCGCGCGCTGGGTGGCGGGACGGGCGGCGGGCGGCGTGGACCATGGGATGCGGCAGCAGCGGTGGTGGAGATGAAGCGATCAGGCCGGAGCGCGCCGGCAGCGCGCAGCCGCGATAACCCTCGAACGCGGCGCCGGCGCATCGCGGCACCGGCCGCGTCTCGCGCCGATCATGAATCGTGCCCCGGGAAAGCCCGGAACCGGGCTCAGACGGCGCAGCTGCGAAAGCCGCAGAAGGCGGTGTCGAGCTGCGCCGGCATGAAGCGCCGCGCCTTCGGGTGCACCTGGCGCCGCCGCGTCATCCAGGACGCGCCGCGCAGCACGCCGGCGCTGCCGGGCGCGGGCAGCGCATCCAGCGCCGACGCACCCGCCGTGCGCCCGGGCCAGGCGCGCGCGCTGCCGGCGACCCACTCGAACACGTCGCCCCAGGCGAAAGCACCGCCGCCGTGGAGCGCGGCGAGTTCCCACTCGGGTTCGGTCGGCAGGCGTCGGCCGGCCCAGCGGCACCAGGCCTCGGCTTCGTGGCGCGCCAGGTGCAGCGCCGCTTGGGTGGCCCCCGCGCGGCAGAGCTGGCCGTGGCGCTGCACGTAGACGCCGCCGCGCAGCTGCTCGACGTGGCGCGGCGCGCGCCGGCCTTCGGCCTGCAGCCAGGCCCAGCCGGCCTCGCTCCAGCAGTCGCGGCGGTCGTAGCCGCCGTCGGCGGCGAACTCGGCGTACTGCGCCCAGGACACCGGCACGGCGTCGATCTCGAAGTCGGGCACCACGACCGCGTGCGCCCAGCGTTCGTTCTCGGGCACGGCGCCGCCGCCGGGTGCGGAGCCGAGCATCAGGCGCTGGCCCGGCAGCCACAGCGCCGCGGCTGCGGCACGCGCCGGCGGGTCGCGCCAGGGCAGCGGAGGCTCGCCACCGGCGTGCAGCTGCAGCTCGGCGGCACGTTCGGCCAGCGCTTCACCCAGCCGGTCCTCGTGGCGCAGCGCGCAGCGGAAGACGAAGAGCCCGGCGTCGTCAGGGTGCGCGGCGGCGAGCAGGTCCAGCGTCGTTTCCAGCGTCGCCGCGAGCCAGCCGCGCAAGGCCTGCGCCGACGGCGGCGGCGCCTGGCCGGCGAGCCAGGCGTCGATCGCCGGGTCGGCCGGCGGCAGACGCTGCGCCGAGGGCTCGGCGGCTTCGCCGCACTGGCGGCGCACGTTGCGCGCGATCCAGCGGTCCTGCCAGGCGCCGGCGCGCGCGGCCAGCAGCAGCGGCGCGGCGCCGCCCTCGCTGCGCAGCAGCGCGTCGCGTGCGTCGAAGGCCGCGAGCCAGCGCAGCGTGTGGTTGCGGGCGTCGATCAGCGCCAGCGACAGCAGCTCGGGCCCGGCGCGCCGCATCGCCGCGGCGTCGTCGAGCTCGGCGGCCCGCGGCCTCACGCGCCGACCAGTCCGTTGCGGATGGCGTAGACGGTGAGCTCGGAGTTGTTCGCCAGCTGCAGCTTCTCGAGCACGCGCGCGCGGTAGACCGAGACGGTCTTGGGGCTCAGCGTCAGCTCCTCGGCGATGTCGGCCAGGCGTTTGCCCGAGGCGATCATCACCAGCGTCTGCAACTCGCGGTCGGAGAGCTTCTGGTGCGGCGTCTCCAGCGTCGGCGCGGTCAGGCTCTCGACCAGCATCTGCGCGATCTCGGGCGTGACGTACTTGCGCCCCTGGGCGACGGTGCGCACCGCGTCGACGATCTGGCGCGGCTCGCCGCCCTTGTTGACGTAGCCGAAGGCGCCGCCGCGCAGCGCCCGGATCGCGTACTGGTCCTCGGGGTACATGCTGACGATCAGCACCTTGACCGGCGAGCCTTCGTCCTTCAGCGCATGCAGCGCGTCCAGGCCGCTGCGCCCGGGCAGGTTGATGTCGAGCACCAGCACGTCGCAGCTCGTCGTGCGCATCAGCGAGCGCAACTCGCCGTAGTCGCCGGCCTCGCCGACGACGCGGATGTCGGGCGCGTCGGCCAGCGTGTCGCGGATGCCGCGGCGGATCAGCGCATGGTCGTCGCACAGGATGACGTCGATCATCGGGACACTCCGTGACTGAGGGGCCGCGTCAGAGCGAGGCCCAGGCCGAGGGGTCGTGTTCGCGGTCGTCGTGCGCCGGGTCGAACAGCCGGCCGGCACCGTCTTCCAGCGGCACCGAGAGGATCAGCGAGGTGCCGCCGGGCCCGCTGCTCAGGTCTATCCAGCCGCCGACGGTGGCGGCGCGTTCCTTCAGGCCGCGGATGCCGAAGCTCTGCGCCTTGGCCAGGTCCTCGGCCGACAGGCCGCGGCCGTTGTCGCTGATCTCCAGCGACAGCACGCCGCCGGTGAGCGACAGGTCGAGCGAGACCCGCGTCGCCATCGCGTGTTTGGAGATGTTGGTCAACGCCTCCTGCGCGGTGCGGTAGGCCACCAGCGGCACGCCCAGCGCCAGCTGCGGCTTTTCGTGGCTGGTGCGGAAGGCGCAGGCGACGCCGCTGCGGCGCTCGAAACGCCCGGCCAGCCACTGCAGCGCCGGCACCAGCCCCTGCTCCAGGATCGCCGGCCGCAGGTTGTGCATGATGCGCTGGCTGGACTCGATCGCGTGCGCGACGGTGTCCAGCGCGCTCTGCACGCGCTGCTTGAGCTCGGGCGCCGTCAGGCGCTGGTTGATCCAGTGCAGATCGAACTTCAGTGCGGTCAGCGATCCGCCGACATCATCATGGATCTCGCGTGCGATCGCGTTGCGTTCGGCCTCGACCGACAGCTGCAGATGGCGCGCGAGTTCGGACAGGCGCTCCTGCGAGGCCTGCAGTTCCAGGTCGGAGCGCACCTTGGCGCGGCGGGTCTCGCTGGCGGTGATCGCGTGTTCGATCGCCGGCGCCAGGCGCGCGAGGTTGTTCTTCAGCAGGTAGTCGCTGGCGCCGTTGCGCATCGCCTCGACCGCGGTGTCCTCGCCGATCTCGCCCGACACGAGGATGAAGGGCACGAGGGCGGCGCGTTCGCGCACGATCTCCAGCGCCTGCAGGCCGGTGAAACACGGCAGGTTGAAGTCGGACAGGATCAGGTCCCAGGGCCGCGCGAGCGCGGCGACGAAGTCGTCGCGGGTCTCGACACGTTCGACCTGGACGTTCAGGCCGGCACGGCGCAACTGCGCCATCGCCAGGGCGTGGTCGGCTTCGGAGTCTTCGAGGTGCAGCAGGCGCACCGGCGGCAGGACGGCGCTCATGTGTGAAGTATGGCGCACCCGGTGGCGAGCCCCCGCCGAGGGGCCGCGCGGCCACCTCGGAAATATGACGCGATTCCCCGCGACTTCCGCTCAATGTTTGCATGCCGCGTGCCGAAAATGGATCGGAAGAGGCCCGGCGGGTCGCTGCGGTATGCACCCTACTGGTGCACCAATGCCACGCCAGACCCCGAAAAAAACCCCCGAACACCCGGAGTCCGGATGCTCACCCAGGAAGCTCACGACACTGCATTCGACGGCGCGCTGCCGCTGATGGCTGCTGCCGATCTGCAGGACGACCTGCTCGTCGCCAGCAACGACCTCGATCGTCTGCAGCGCCTGCTCAGCGACGCGTGCGACGCGTTGCTCGGGCACTTCTACGGCGCGACCGGCGAGTTGAAGCAGTTGCTGCACGCCGCCGTGCCGCACCCCGAGATCGACAACCACCAGTTGCACGTGGCGATGGAACACATGGCCGGTGCGATCACGGCGATGCAGTTCCAGGACATGGCCTCGCAGCTCGTCAACCACACCGCCCGCCGGCTGCGCAACTGCGCCGACCGGCTGGCGCGCGACACCATGGGCGACGACGAGGACGGCGAGACCCTTGTCGAGGAGGCGCCGCTGCGCCCCAACCCCGTGACCCAGGACGAGATGGACGCCGGATCCATCGAGCTCTTCTGAATTCGCCGGCGCCCCGCATCCCAGAACTCCAACCTCCCCCCGAGAGACCTCCTATGCACTCGATCCTTGCCGTTGATGACAGCGCCTCGATGCGCCAGATGGTGTCGTTCACGCTGAAGAACGCCGGCTTCCAGGTCGTCGAAGCCGTCGACGGCCAGGACGCCTACGAAAAGGCGAACCAGCGCGACTTCAACCTGGTGCTCACCGACCAGAACATGCCGCGCATGGACGGGATCAGCCTCACCAAGAAGCTGCGCGAGAACCCGAAGTTCAAGGCCACGCCGATCCTGATCCTGACCACCGAGTCCAGCGACCAGATGAAGCAGGCCGGGCGCGCTGCCGGCGCGACCGGCTGGCTCGTCAAGCCTTTCGACCCCGCAAAGCTCGTCGAGGTCATCGGCAAGGTCATCCGCTGACCCCCGGGTTGGCAGCAGCGAATCGGAGCTAAGGCCATGGCCGACACACACCAAGAAGGCGCACACCTGTCCGCCGGAATCGATCTCTCGCAGTTCTTCCAGGTCTTCTTCGAGGAAGCGGGCGAGAACCTCGACACGATGGAGCAGATGCTCCTGAACCTGGACATCGTCAACGCGGACGACGAGGAACTGAACGCGATCTTCCGCTGCGCGCACTCGGTCAAGGGCGGCGCGGCGACCTTCGGTTTCACCGACATCGCCGAGCTGACGCACGAGATGGAGACGCTGCTGGACAAGCTGCGCCGCCATGAACTGGCGCCGACGCCGGCGATGGTCGACGTGCTGCTGACCTCGGGCGACGCGCTCAAGGCGCAACTGGCGCGCCACCAGGGCAATGGTGCCGACGCGGTCGACACGAGCGAGCTGCTGGTGTCGATCCGCGCGCTCGTCACCGGCCAGGCCGCCGCCGCGCCGCTGGCTGCGGCCCCGGCCGCCGGCCAGCAGGCGGCTCCGAACGACACACCGGCAGCCGCCGCGGCGCCCGCCTCCGGGGGGACGGCAGCGCGTGCGCTCGAGCTGACGGTGGGCCCGCTGCCCGACCCGGCGATGGCCGACAACCTGGTCGAGCTGTTCAAGGAAATCGCCGACCTCGGCACGATCGAGCCGCTGGACGCCGGCCGCTCCGCCGACGGCATGCGCCGCTTCAAGGTGCTGACGACGACCGCCGACAGCGACCTGCTGGACCTGTTCACCTTCCACGTGGCGCGTGAACAGCTGCGCCTGGCGCCGCTGGGCCCGGGCTACGGCTTCCACGAAGGTGCGCCCGGCGCGCCGGAGCCGAGCAAGGCCGAACCCGAACTCGGCTACGGCTTCTTCGACGACGCCCCCGGCGCGCCCAAGAGCGCCGAAACCGCACCGGCAGCCACCGCCGCCGCCGAACCGGCACGCCCGGCGACGCCGGCACCGGCCGCCGCGGCACCGGCGCGTGTCGCCAAGGCCGAGAAGGCCGCCGCCGCGCCCGAGTCGAGCACGCTGCGCGTCTCGGTGGAGAAGGTCGACCAGCTGATCAACCTGGTCGGCGAACTCGTCATCACGCAGGCGATGCTGGCGCAGAACAGCAAGGGCGTCGACGCCGCGCTGTACCAGCAGATGTCGGCCGGCCTGGCCGACCTGGAACGCAACACCCGCGACCTGCAGGAAGCGGTGATGTCGATCCGCATGATCCCGATGTCGCTGGTCTTCAACCGCTTCCCGCGCATGCTGCGCGACCTCGCCGGCAAGCTCGGCAAGAAGGTCGAGCTGCTGCAGGTCGGCGAAGCCACCGAACTGGACAAGGGCCTGGTCGAGAAGATCACCGACCCGCTGACCCACCTGGTGCGCAACAGCTGCGACCACGGCATCGAGATGCCGGAAGAGCGCCTGGCCAAGGGCAAGCCCGAGACCGGCACGATCACGCTGATCGCCAGCCACCAGGGCGGCTCCATCGTCATCGAGGTGCGCGACGACGGCAAGGGCCTGAACCGCGAGAAGCTGCTGACGAAGGCGCGCGAACGCGGCCTGGACGCGCCCGACACGATGACCGATCAGGAGGTCTACGGCCTGATCTTCGCGCCGGGCTTCTCGACCGCCGACGTCGTCACCGACGTCTCCGGCCGCGGCGTCGGCATGGACGTCGTCAAGAAGAACATCACCGCGCTCGGCGGCACGGTCGAGATCGACTCGGCCGAAGGCTACGGCATGACGGTGCGCGTGCGCCTGCCGCTGACGCTGGCGATCATGGACGGCATGAGCGTGGGCGTCGGCGAGGAGGTCTACATCCTGCCGCTGTCCTCGGTGGTCGAGTCCTTCCAGGTCCAGCCGGGCATGGTCAAGACGATAGGCGGCACCGGCCGCGTCGTCGAGGTGCGCGACGAGTACATGCCGGTCGTCGACCTGGAACGAGTCTTCGACGTGCCGCGTTTCGACTTCGAGCGTGTCAGCAACATCATGGTCGTCGTCGAGGCCGAAGGCGGGCGCGTGGCACTGCTGGTCGACGAGCTGCTCGGTCAGCAGCAGGTCGTCGTCAAGAACCTCGAGTCCAACTACCGCAAGGTCGACGACGTCTCGGGCGCCACGATCATGGGCGACGGCCGCGTCGCGCTGATCCTGGACATCGGGTCGCTGGTCCGTCGATCACGGCATTGACCCCCCCCCGAAGCGCCTGCGGCGCTCCCCCCCAGGGGGGCGCCGCCAGCGGCCGGGCGGAGCCCGTCCGCGGCGGCAGCTTGATACGCCACCGGCACTGCCTTTGAAGGTAACGCGATGAATGCACTGCTCGCCCTGATGCGCGGATTCACGATCCGCACGCGCATGCGCGGCGCCATCGCCGTGGTGCTGGCCTCGTTCGCGCTGGTCGGGGCGACCGGTCTCGTCGGCGGGATGAAGCTGCGTGAACTGAACCAGAAGATCCTCGAACAGTCGCGCGGCGAACAGACCGCCGCCGCTGCGATCGGCGCCCATCTGGCGGCCGCGCGCCTGTACGAGAAGCAGATGGTCATCGACTACGAGGACGCCGCCGCGCTGACCAAGCATCGCGAGGACTGGAAGCGCGAGATCGCCGCGACCACCGCCGCACTGCAGTCGCTGCTCGAAGGCGAGGACGACGAAGACAATCCGCTGGCCCGGGAGGCGATCACGCGCCTGGCCGACTACGAGAAGGCGACCGCGATGGTGGTCGCGCGCGCGCTCGACGGCGTCTACGACAACGCCCGCGTCGTCGACCGCATGCTCGAACGCGCCAAGGGCCACATCGCCGCGGTCGAGACCGCCACCACCCGGATCGAGAAGATCGTGCTGGACGAGAGCACCGAGGCCGCGGCCCGTTTCGACGAGACCATGCAGGAGGCGATGTTCATCTTCGTCGGCCTGATCGCCGTCGTGATGCTGGTCATCACGCCGATGACGCTGGCGAACTCGCACTCGATCACGGCCCCGATCGGCCACGCCCGCCGCGTCGCCCAAGCGATCGCCGACGGCGACCTGACGCAGCCGATCCAGCTGCAGGGCCGCGACGAGGCCAACGACCTGCTCGCCGCGCTCGCGCGCATGCAGGAATCGCTGCAGAACATGGTCGGCCAGATGCGCACCGCCGCCGACAGCATCGGCCTGGCCAGCCGCGAGGTCGCCGCCGGCAACGCCGAGCTGTCCACACGCACCGAACAGACCGCCGGCAGCCTGCAGCAGACCGCCAGCGCGATGGAACAGATCACCGGCAACGTGCGCCAGAGCGCCGACGCCGCGCGCGAAGCCAGCCACCTCGCCGGCAACGCCGCCGAAGTCGCCCAGCGCGGCGGCACCGTGGTGTCGCAGGTGGTGTCGACGATGGACGACATCAACACCAGCTCGCGCCGCATCGCCGACATCATCGGCACCATCGACGGCATCGCCTTCCAGACCAACATCCTGGCGCTGAACGCCGCCGTCGAAGCGGCGCGCGCGGGCGAACAGGGCCGCGGTTTCGCCGTCGTCGCCGGCGAGGTGCGCTCGCTGGCGCAGCGTTCGGCCGCAGCCGCACGCGAGATCAAGACGCTGATCGGCAACTCGGTCGACAAGGTCGAGGCCGGTGCCCGCCTCGTCGCCAATGCCGGCCAGACGATGGGCGAGATCGTCGCCAGCGTGCAGCGTGTCAACGGCATCATCGGCGAGATCAGCACGTCCGCCGCCGAGCAGAGCTCGGGCCTCAGCCAGGTCAACGGCGCCGTCTCCGAACTCGACGGCATGACGCAGCAGAACGCGGCGCTCGTCGAGCAGTCGGCCGCCGCCGCCGAATCACTGAAGGAACAGGCCGAACGCCTCGGCGCGATCGTCGCCGCCTTCCGCACCGCAGCCGGGGCCGTCGCGCCGGCCGCCCGGGAGCTCACCACCCCGGTGGTCTGACGGGGCGTTCGCGCCCCCCGGGCCCAACGGGCTGACGCTCGCCCTCAGGAGAAAACAATGAAAACACTGTCCAGTTTCAAGATCGGCACCCGGCTCGGGCTCAGCTTCGCATCGCTGCTGGTGCTGATGGCCGTGACCACCGCGGTCGGCGTCTACGAACTGCGCCGCATCGGCACGCTGAGCGCCGAACGCGACGTCGCCGTCGCGCACGCCGCCGACTTCGAACACTGGCAGTCGCACGTGCAGCTGAATCTGGCGCGTGCGCTCTCGGTCGCGGCTTCGGGCTTCCAGGCCGGCGCCGCCGCGGTGATCGAACCGCAGATGAAGAGCACCTCGGAGCAGATCTCCAAGCTGCAGAAGGCGCTCGAAGCCACCGCCGACGACCCCGCCGAGAAGGCCGCCTTCGAGGACATCGCCAGCAAGCGCAAGACCTACGTCGACCTGCGCAAGAAAGCCGCCGAGACCTTCAAGGCCGGCAGCATCGCCGAAGGCGACCAGCTCGTCGCCGGGCCGATGACCGCCGCCGCCAAGGCCTACCTCGACGCCATCGAGGGCCTGCAGCAGCGTGCCGCGACGCACGCCACGGAACACGCGGCCGGCGTCGCCGCCGCGATCAGCGAAGGTGTCTACGTGCTCGGCGGCCTGCTGCTGGCGGCACTCGCCGCCGGTGCCGCGCTCGCCTTTGCAATGACACGCTCGGTGACGCAGCCGCTGGCCGACGCCATCGGCGCCGCCCAGCGCATTGCCGCCCACGACCTGACGCGAGCGGTGCCCGACACCGCGCGCGGCGACGAGATCGGCACGCTGCTGCGCTCGCTCGGCGAGATGCAGTCCAGCCTGACGACGATGGTCGGCCAGATCCGCAGCGGCACGAGCTCGGTCGCTGGCGCCAGCAGCGAGATCGCCGCCGCCAGCACCGACCTGTCGGCACGCACCGAACAGACCTCGGGCTCGCTGCAGCAGACCGCCAGCACGATGGAGGAGATCACCGCCACCGTCTCCCAGACCGCCGAGTCGGCGCGCACCGCCAACCAGCTCGCGAGCTCGGCCAGCAGCGTCGCGCAGCGCGGCGGCGCGGTCGTCGCCCAGGTCGTGCAGACGATGGAGGAGATCAACGCCAGCTCGAAGAAGATCGCCGACATCATCGGCACCGTCGACGGCATCGCCTTCCAGACCAACATCCTGGCGCTGAACGCCGCCGTCGAAGCGGCGCGTGCGGGCGAACAGGGCCGCGGTTTCGCGGTCGTCGCCGGCGAGGTGCGATCGCTGGCGCAGCGTTCGGCCGAGGCCGCACGCGAGATCAAGACGCTGATCGGCGGCTCGGTCGAGAAGGTCGAATCGGGCGCCCGCCTGGTGGCCGACGCCGGCTCGACGATGACCGAGATCGTCTCGGGCGTGCAGCGTGTGGCCGACATCATCGGCGAGGTCATGGCCGCCGCCACCGAGCAGAGCCAGGGCGTGGGCCAGGTGAACACGGCGATCGCCGGCCTCGACCAGATGACGCAGCAGAACGCCGCGCTGGTCGAAGAAAGCACCGCCGCAGCCGAGTCGCTGCGCGAACAGGCCGAGCGCCTGTCGGCACTGGTCGAGACCTTCCGCATTCCCGCCGGCGGCGAGAGCAGCGCTGCGGCACCGGCCGCGGCCAAGGCCAAGGCACGCGCCCCGGCCGCGCCGACCGCCGCCACCGCGGTGATCGCACGCGCCAAGGCGAGTGCACGTCCCGCCAGCGCCGAAACGGCACCCAGGCCGGCGCGCCCGGCGCCGGCGGCGGCACCCGTTACGGCCAAGCCCGCCGCACCCGCGGCGGCCCCGGCCCCGGCCCGCGCCGACGACGACTGGGAAACCTTCTGATCCGCCTCCCGTGCGGCCTGACGAAAGCAGTATGAACACAGACTTCAACGACCGGGCGATGCTCGTGTCGATGGCGCTGACCCTGGCAGGCGCCGTCGCCTACGGCGCGGCCAACGACGGCATCGGCCTGGCCGTCGTCGTCGGCGGTGTGCTGCTGGCCGTGGCTGTCGCGCTCGCTTCGCTGGGCGGCGGCAGCCGCCGTGCGAGCAGCTTCATCGGCCTGCCGGTGCTGGGCATGGCGATGGTCGCGCTGCTGATCCACGTCGCCCATGGCGTGGCCGAGGCCCACTTCGCGGTCTTCGCGCTGCTGGCCGCCACCGCCGTCTACCGGCGCTGGGAAGGCGTCGTCGCCGCCGCGGCGACGATCGCCGTGCACCACCTGAGCTTCAATTACTTCCAGCAGTGGGGCTGGGGCGCGATCTGCTTCACCGAGCCCAGCCTGGCCAAGGTGCTGGAGCACGCCGCCTACGTCGTCGCCGAAGCCGGCATCCTGTCCATGCTGGCGCTGCGCACGCGTGCCGACTACATGGCGACCGACGAACTCGTCGCGATCGCCCAGGGCCTGATCGACGACAAGGGCGACGTCACCTTCGCCCCGGCGCACACGCCGGCGACGGCGCCGGCCACGCACAGCCTGCAGCAGGCGCTGCGCCACGTCGAGAAGACCCTGGCCGGCGTGCGCGCCAGCGCCGACTCGATCCGCACTGCGTCCTCCGAGATCGCCACCGGCAACCTCGACCTGAGCCAGCGCACCGAACAGACCGCCGGCAGCCTGCAGCAGACCGCCAGCGCGATGGAGCAGCTGACCGGCAACGTGCAGCAGAGCGCCGACTCCGCGCGCCAGGCCAACCAGCTCGCCGGCAGCGCCGCCGAGACCGCGCAGCGCGGCGGCGAGGTCGTCTCGCAGGTGGTCTCGACGATGGACCAGATCAACACCAGCTCGAAGAAGATCGGCGACATCATCGGCGTCATCGACGGCATCGCGTTCCAGACCAACATCCTGGCGCTCAACGCCGCGGTCGAGGCGGCGCGCGCCGGCGAGCAGGGCCGCGGCTTCGCGGTGGTGGCCGGCGAGGTGCGTGCGCTGGCCCAGCGCTCGGCCGCGGCGGCACGCGAGATCAAGACGCTGATCGGCGACTCGGTCGAGAAGGTCGAGACCGGCGCCCGCCTGGTGAGCGACGCCGGCAGCACGATGCACGAGATCGTCGCCAGCGTGCAGCGCGTGAGCGACATCATCGGCGAGATCAGCGCCGCCGCCGGCGAGCAAAGCTCGGGCATCCGCCAGGTCAACGGCGCGATCAGCGAACTCGACCGCATGACGCAGCAGAACGCCGCGCTCGTCGAGCAGTCGGCGGCCGCCGCCGGCTCGCTGCGCGAGCAGGGCACGCGCCTGGCCGAACTCGTCGCCACCTTCCACCTGACGCAGGCTGCGGCGCCGGTGCCGGCGCCCAAGGTCGCGCGCGAGGTGATCGCGCGCGCCAGCGACAGCGCCCGTCTGGCGACCGCCCGGCCGGCTCCGGCC